>NZ_JAIEZP010000001.1:621818-932727 GCF_019679475.1 Hyphomonas sediminis | reverse complement strand
CTGATCACAGATCAGAGCACTGACAAGAGGCAATCCAAATCGCGTTCCCTAAAGCGGCGGCGCCGGCGGGGCCCAATGAGGCGGGGGGATCTCCACCGGCTGCGTCAGATCAAACTCCACCCGGAAGAATCGCTCCGGGCGTCTGAGCTCATACGCGAAAAGGTTGCTGCCGGTGCGGACTTCCACGGCCCAGACATTTGCCTTGGAAACCGGGATATTCTCCTGATCGAACAGATCCTTCGTGGATTGGTCCGCCGGAAACTCCTGACGCGCTGCGCCGAGAGCCGAGATCGAATAGCCGCCATAGCTGGTGAGCGCATCGAGGCTACCGTCTTCATGGCGGTGAATATGGCGCAATTCCCAGGCGCCGCCCTCCCCTGTGGCGGAGAGAACCCAGGTGCGGGAGCGATCTTCCCCAACGCTGAGCGGGATACGTACCAGACCCGGCTCACAATCGCGCACATACATCACGATCCGCTCGGCCCGCCAGGCATCGTCGGCAACATCATCGGAAACGACACGGCCCTCAAATGCCTTGCCGCAAACCGTCGCCACCCCCTCCGCAAACGGAAGATCTGGTGTAGCCGCCGGCGCACTGGCGCAGGCAGCGGAAAACAGGGCGAAGGCGGTGGCAGCTGCCAGTCTGATCATCATGGCTGGCAGCCTAAAGGCGAAGCGGCGAAAGGCAAGACGCCTCAGCTTCCTTCTTCCTGTGTTTCGGTCCCCGAACCAACGTCCTTGGAAGTGCCGGCCACCGCTAGTTTCTCCAGGGAACCGCGCAGCTCTCCAGCAAGCTCCAGCACGGCCTTGGCGGAGGCGTTCCGCATCAAATCCCGCTTCACACGCCAGGTGTTGATCGTGCGCGACAGGCCCTTCTTGTCGGCGAACGCTGTCATGGTCGCATAGGGATAGCCATTACGCACGTCGATCAGGATGCCGCTAGCGGCGGCTTCCGCCTGAACGCTGCGTCCGGGCAGCACGAACATGCCGATGATCGTGAGATCGGCGAATGAGAGGGCGCTGCCCTTTGCCCTGTTGCTGGTGGAAACTTCGTAGGCAAGCACATAGTCGAGATGCTGGCGCGCAGCCCCGCGACGGATATCCGCCATCGTGTCGCTGGCAGTATACTCATAGCGGGGTTTGGTGCCCTCCGGCGCAACCATCGCGGCGATCAGCGGGCTGACGGGCACAAATTCCCCATACAAACCATCCAGATTCTCTGTGAGAGCGGCCCATGCTTCCGCCTCGCGCGCGGGAATAGACACGAGTTGGCCGCCTTCAATGCGGGCGAGGCCAATCCGCGCCGGAAACCGGATATCCGGCTCCACCGCAGCGATCTCGCGCACCTGGGAATCCACCTCTGACGACCCGCCCGCAAGCGCAGAGTATGCCCCGTCATAGCGCGCCAGATATTCAGTGCCCGATGTTGTCTGCACTTGCGACGCGCAGGCTGACGCCATCAGCAGAGCCAGCCCTGCTGCCAGGTTTTGTAACCGCATCCCCTTATCCTCCTCGACCGGTTGTAAACGGCACGCTCGCCGAAGATTGCGCTCGAATTACGCCTTCAAAGGGAAACAAATATGAAAATGCCCTTTCGAAGGTTCGAAAGGGCATTTTCTGAATTCTCTTGATTGGCAGGGCGGTCAGACGGGGTTGGGCTCCGCACCACCAACGCCGCCGTCTTCCTTCGGCTTCTTCCGTTTACCGATCACTGGTACAGCCGAAGATGGGCCTGCATCATCGTCAGACACATCTGGGCGGCTCGGCGGGGTGCCCTTCAAGAGCGCCGCGATCTCTTCGCCCGAAAGCGTTTCAAACTCCAGCAGGCCATTAGCGATCGCCTCCCATTCATGCCGGTATTCGGTCATGACTTGCCGGGCGTCTTCCTTGCCTTTTTCAATCAGCTTACGGACTTCCTCTTCGATCTTGCGCGAGGTGTCTTCCGAAATATGGCTGGACTGCATCAGCTGTTGACCCAGAAACACGTCGCCCTGGTCGGAGCCATAGTCGACCGGGCCGATAATGTCGGAATAGCCCCAGCGGGTGACCATGGCGCGGGCCAGACGGGTCGCCTGCTGAATATCAGAAGCCGCACCAGCAGTGACATTGTCATCGCCGAACTTCAGCTCTTCAGCCACACGGCCACCCATGATGATGGCAAGACGCGAGGTCATTTCGATGCGCGACATCGACAGCTTGTCGTCTTCCGGCAGCTGCATGACCATGCCCAGCGCGCGGCCACGCGGAATGATCGTCGCCTTGTGAACCGGGTCAGCGGCCGGCACGCGCAGCGCGACGATGGCGTGGCCAGCTTCATGCCAGGCGGTGAGAACCTTTTCCTTGTCGGACATCACCATCGAGCGGCGCTCAGGGCCCATCAGCACCTTGTCTTTCGCGTCTTCGAATTCCTGCATCGCCACGACACGCTTGCCACGGCGCGCGGCCAGAAGCGCAGCTTCGTTGACAAGGTTCGCAAGGTCGGCGCCAGAGAAGCCGGGCGTGCCACGGGCGATCGTCTTGGTCTCGACATCCTTGGCGAGCGGGACATTGCGCATGTGAACCTTGAGGATGCGCTCACGGCCGATGATGTCCGGATTGCCAACGGTCACCTGGCGATCAAAACGGCCGGGGCGCAGCAGCGCAGGGTCGAGCACGTCAGGACGGTTGGTGGCCGCCATGATGATGATGCCTTCATTGGCTTCAAAACCATCCATCTCGACCAGCAACTGGTTGAGCGTCTGCTCACGCTCGTCATTGCCGCCGCCGAGGCCCGCGCCGCGCGAGCGGCCAACCGCATCGATCTCGTCGATGAAGATGATGCAGGGCGCAGAGCGTTTGGCCTGCTCGAACATGTCGCGGACGCGGCTGGCGCCGACGCCGACGAACATTTCGACGAAGTCCGAACCGGAAATCGTGAAGAAGGGAACGCCGGCTTCGCCAGCAACAGCGCGGGCGAGCAGCGTCTTACCGGTGCCCGGCGGGCCGACCAGCAGCGCGCCTTTCGGGATCTTGCCGCCGAGGCGCTGGAACTTGGAAGGGTCCTGAAGGAACTCCACGACTTCCTGAAGCTCTTCCTTGGCTTCATCGACGCCGGCAACGTCGTCAAAAGTCACGCGGCCATGCTTTTCGGTCAGCAGGCGGGCGCGGGATTTGCCGAAGCTCATCGCGCCGCGCGTTCCGCCGCCCTGCATCTGGCGCATCATGAAGAAGACAAAGCCGACGATCAGCAGGATCGGCAGAAGCGACAAGAGGACGGAGGCAACATTGTTGCGGCCCGTGTCCGGCTTCACCGAGAAGGGAACATTGTTTTGAGTGAGGATATCCTCGGTTTTCATGTCCAGCGCGCGCAGCTCGCTTTTCAGGGTGCGCCCGTCGGTGGTCTTGGCGATGATCGTTGTATCGCCCAGCGTCGCGTCAGCCAGCTTGCCATCTTCGGCCAGCTTGTAAATTTCGGACAGCTTGGCCGAGTCAGCCCGGGCAACCTCAGGGTTGCCGCCCATCATTACAGCCATACCGATCACGAGCAGGGCAAGCGCGCCCCAGATCGCCAAATTGCGGACGTTCATAGCAAGGTTCCGTCAGAAACTACGAGATCAACCATATCGGATTGAGGTTAGAAGATAGGTACCAATTCACCGAAAAACGACTCCTTTCGTGCGGTTGCGTCAATTTCGGCAGCGCTCATGGACAGGGTCAGCGCAAGCTGTGACAGGCGCCGGGATTGGTGTTGGATAACCTCTGGGGTGCTGGGGCCGCTTTCAGGCTGGAAGTGCAGGCGACCGCGGCGCAGGCGGATATGGACGCCGCCGAGGGTCGCGCCCCTGAATTCTTCTTTTGAAACAAGTGACTGAGCGAGACGCGCGAGACTGTCACCCCGCGGCTGGGTTTCGCGATCCGCGCAGACCTGTAGCAGAATGCCGAGTATGCGGGCGGCGAGTTCGGGCCGCAAACCGGTCATCGGGGTGGCGCGCAGGCCCGCCTCATTCCAGCTGACATTTGCGGCCAACCAGAGCCTGATCCGTGTATCCTCAAGCATTCTTAATGTCTGAAACCGGTCAGACAGTGTCAAAATGGGTACTTTGAGTGACACTTTGGTACACAAGAGGCGCCGCATACGGACACGCTCGAACGCCGGATTGTCGTTCGAGGGGTCGTCGGCCCAGCTGAAACCCTCCCCCTCCAGAAAGCGGCGAAGCGACGTGCGGGAGACCCCAAGCAGCGGGCGAGCGATGAACACCCCCTCCCCCTCCGGCCAGACCGGTGAGGACGACAGCGCGCGCATGCCGGCCAGACCATACCAGCCCGAGCCCTGGCGGGCACGCATGAGGAAGGTCTCGGCCTGATCGTCGGCTGTGTGGCCGGTGAGCAGGAGGCGCCCCCCTCTTTCCTTCAGCGCAGCGGAAAGCGCGGCGTGACGCCCGCGCCGGAGGGCGGACTGGCGGGGCGGAATGCCTTCGAGGCGGGAGGTTACGTGGGCGATGCCAAGGCTGGCGCAGAAGCGGCCAACCGCGTCAGCCTCCGCGCGCGCTTCGGGGCGGAGACCGTGATCGACGGTAATGGCGAAAACCGAACGCCCTGACGCCGCCGCCCAGCGATGGGCAAGGACCAGAAGCGCCAACGAGTCGCTGCCGCCGGACACGGCAACGCCAATGGGCGCCTCAAGCAGGACGGCAGGCAGCGCGCGCAGCGCCGCCTCGAAAGACGCTTCGGGGCTTAGCCCTTGCATCCCGAACGGGTGCGCTCAACGGCGGCGAGATCGCGCACGACCTTCGACGCATTAGGATAACGCTTGGGCAGCGTATCGAGCGCCTGGCAGGCTTTCGCCGGCTCGCCAATCAGCCGCATGGCGCGCGCAAGGCGGGCAAGCGCATCGGGCGCACGCTGATCGTCCGGGAAGGAACGGATCATCGTCGTGTAGGCCTGGCCGCTTTCGGCATAGAGGTTTTGCTGGTGAAGGGTTTCACCCAGCCAGAAATAGGCTTCGCCGGCCTGTCCGTCGCTCGGATACTTGTCGACGAATTTCTGGAAGGCGGCCTGAGAGCCGGCATAGTCCAGCGCAAGAAGACGCTGGCGCGCGACGGCAAAGAGGGGCGCAGCTTCTTCGGGAAGGTTTTCAGCGACGGCGGCGGCAGGCGTGGTCTGCACGGGCTGCGCAGGCGTCAATACCGACGGGCCAGCGCCCGAGCGCGCGCCGCCCGTAACCGCCTGACCAAATGTCTGGCCCGGCGCGCCGGCCGGTACGCCTGGATCAACCCCGCCCGCGGACGCGAAATCCTGCGGCGCAGGGCCCATCGGCAGAGAGCTGCCCAGCGATGCACCGTCCGCCCCCGGAAGACCCGGCACACCAACATCAAGGCCAAGCGTCATCTGGATGGCGGCGATGGCGCGCGCCTGCCCTTCTGCGATCTGGCGAAGCTCGGCATTCTGGGCGGCGAGCGCCTCATTATCCAGCGTCTGCTGCTTGTTGGCTTCGCGCATCCGCGAGAGTTCGAACTCGAGCGTCTCGATCCGGCCATTGAGCTGGTTGATCCGGTCGCCATTGCGATTGATCTCCAGCATCAGATCTGCCGTCTGCTGACGAGTCTGGTCGACCTGAACCGAAAGGTCTCCGGTGGTGACGCCCTTCACGATCGGGGCGCCGCGCGTCTGCGCCGTGGCGGCAGGCGTGGCAGCAAGTCCAAGAATGGCGAGGCCGGTAAGGGAGGCTTTCAGCATGAGGGGGTCTCCGGGTGCGGGGGCGTACTTCGGATGGGGACAGTAAAAAAACAGCCGGGGCCAAATTATGGCACCCGGCTATCCTTTTCATCTGCTAATCGCAGCAGGCGTCAGCTTAGCTGGTGGCGCCCGAAACGATCTGCGTCCACGAGTTGCGGTTCAGAGCCCACGACTCGTCGTTGGAACCGCCAGCGATCGGACGCTCTTTGCCGTAGGACACGGTGTCGACGCGCGAAGCGCTGACGCCGAGGCTGACAAGGTAGTCTTTCGCAGCAGACGCGCGGCGCTCGCCGAGGGCGAGGTTGTATTCACGCGTGCCGCGCTCGTCGGCGTTGCCAGCGACCAGAACGCGCACGTTCGGGTAAGCTTGCAGCCAGGCAGCCTGACGCTTCAGGATTTCCTGGTCGTCGGAGTCGAGGCTCCATTGGTCAAGGTCGAAGTAAACGCGCTCGCCAACGTTCACGCGGAAGTCTTCCAGCGAGCCCGGTTTGATCGAGGATTCGACAACCGGCTCAGTCACGACGGTTTCGGTTTCCGTCACGGGTTCTTCAACCGGCGGAGGGGTGACCGGCGTATCGTCAACCGGCGGCGGGCGAGAAGCGCAAGCAGCCGTGGCGGCCAGAAGAGCAGCAGCGGCAGAGGCTTTCAGGAGGGTATGCATGTGTCGGGGCTCCAAGGTTATTTCAGTAGGCACTTTACGGACCAGGTTGCGGTATCTTTGTGACAGCGGCCGTCTAGCGGGCCTATATTTCCTTATTCTGACTGTTTTACCGCGACAATCTGTATTCCGGCGAATTTTTCGCCCCTCGTGCTGTTTTTGCCACAAAATGGCCTCATTTGGGGCAGTTGCCCGGCACTTTGGCGCCGGGCACCACATTACATTACTGCAATACAGGCGACCAAGCGGGGTCAGAGGCGTCTGTCTGGGTCATCACACGGCGTTCGTTGCGGCCCGAAAGGTCAACTGACCAGAGTTGCGGACCCGCACCCGGACGGTTTTCGCGGAAGTAAACGATGACACGGCCATTGGGCGACCAGTCGGGACCTTCATTGAGATAAGCCTCGGTGAGGAGACGCTCTCCCTGCCCATCGGTTCCAATGACGCCGATATAAAACTTGCCGCTTTCCTGCTTGGTGAAGGCGATCAGATCGCCGCGTGGCGACCAGACAGGCGTGGAATAACGCCCGCGCCCGAAGGTGATGCGGCAGGCCGTATCGCGGCCACCCGAAGGACAGGCGCGCGGGCTGCCATCGGTGTTCATGATGTAGAGCTGCGGTGTACCGCCCCGGTCGGAGTTGAACACGATGGATTTGCCATCCGGCGACATCGACGGCGAGGTATCAATCGCCGGATGGTCGGTCAGACGCCGGCTTTCACGCGTGCGCAGGTTCATGATGTAAATGTCGGTATTCCCGCGCTGGGCCTGGGAGAGCAGCACGCTCTGGCCATCGGTCGCAAAGCGCGGAGCGAAGGTCATGCCGGGGAAGTTGCCGAGAAGCTCCTGACGGCCTGTCCCGATATTGAAGAGGTAGACGCGCGGGCGGCCGCCTTCATAAGACATGTAGGTGATTTCCTGGGCCGAGGGGCTGAAGCGTGGCGTCAGCACGGTCGAGCGGCCTGAGGTGAGATATTGCTGGTTGGCGCCATCGCTGTCCATGATGGCGAGCCGCTTCACACGTTCCGTCTTCGGACCAGTTTCGGCGATATAGACGATGCGCGTATCGAAATACGGGTCTTCACCAGTCAGACGCGTGTAAATCGAGTCGGCAATCTTGTGAGCAATGCGGCGCCAATTTTCTGGCGTTGTGGCCAGGCGGCGTCCGGGCTCGCCATTGATCTGCATCAGCTCACCGCCATAAACATCCCAAAGGCGGAAGGAGACGGCGAACTTGCCATCCGGCAGCTCTTCGAATGCACCCACGACAAGGGCATCGGTGCGGATGATTTTCCAATCGGCAAAGCGCGGCTCGGCATTGATCGAGAGATCGCGCTGGATGAAGGAGGCCGGGTTCTGCATGTCGAACAGGCCGGTGGAGGCAAGGTCGGCGCGCACTACATCGGCTATCTGCTTGGCAAGCTGGGTGTTGCTTCCCGTCACCTGGAAGTCCGGAATGGCGATCGGGGTGGGCTTGTAATTCCCTTCATCCACACGAACTACCAGCTGGGCACTGGCCGGAGCGGCCAGCCCCAAGGCAAGCGCGATGACAGCCAGGAGCGGCATCAGGCGTTTCAGCATCAGTTCGGACTCCTCATCGAATTCATGGCGCGCGGTCGCCTCACCCCTGCTTGGGGCCGAGCGTTACGCTGATATCTTTCCAAAGCTCATAGTCTTCCGGCGGCAACCGGTAATTCGTCTCGCCGCATTTGCGCACTGCAAGCAGGGCGCGGTCAACAGCAATGCCAGAGCGGCCCACGGGGCGCGAGCGCGGATCGACCAGCTTCGAGCTGATCAGAGACCCATCGCGGCCAAGCTGCAGGCTGATTGTCACATCGATCTGGTGTTCGGGCGGGAGGTCGTCGACCGACACCCAGCATTCACCGATCTGGCGGCGCAAAGCGGCTTGAAGCGAGGCGGTCGCGCCGGTGCGCGCCCCTGCCCCCTGCTGGTCGCGGTCTGAATTGGCAAGCAGCGGACGGTCGGTCTGCTGCGCGTCCGGGCGCTGTTCAGCCGTCCGCTTCGACTGAAGCGTGCTCTCCAGGTCGTTCAGGAAGTCGAGGTCATCCTTCGGCTTGGCCGGCGGCTTTTCCACCGGCTTGGGCTTGGGTTTGGGCTCTTCTTTCTTTGGCTCGGGTTTGGGCTCCGGCTTTTTCGGCGGCTCGGGCTGGCGCGGGTCCGGCACCTCCACCTCAGGCTCAGGCTCAGGCTCTGCCGCTTCAGGCTCGGGCGGCGGCAAGGTTTCTTCAACCTGCTCGGGAGCCGCTTCAGGCTCAGGCTCCGGCAATGGCGTATCTGACTTGCGCAGCTCCGCGACATCGGAAATCCGGCCAATTTCCAGGAAGTCGATCGGCAGGTCTGCGGAGGAAGCGCACTGGGGCAGCTGCATCAGGATCTCGACCGAGCTGATGCCCGGCTGCTCGCGGCGCAGGCGCTCGATGCTCTCCTCACACTCATCCGTCTTGTGCGGCCATGCCATTCCGCTCACGCCTATTATGGCGCCATGCACCGCAATCGAAAAAGCGACACCGGCCGAATAGCGCGACCCATTTCTCTGATCTATGCCCCCCAACATGGCGATCATGATCGCGCAAAGAATTAAGCCAGGAAGATAGCCCAGCGCGCCAACAGTCAGAAAGGCAAGCTGCGTAGCTGTTGCAGCATCAACAGATGCTCCCTCCGACGAAGGAAAATATGCGAGAAAAACAAGCCAAACCAAGAGCCCAAACAGAAGCTGCGAGAAGGGTAAGGCAACGAACATCCGCAGACGGAGACCAGCGCGCTTCCACGCAGGCTGGAACACCAACGCAATCCCATAGGATAGCAGGAAGCTGATCGCAGCAACCGCGAGAACCCCGACAAGAAATGCGTTGATAAGGAACGACATCTCGTAGCTGCTATTATCCTACTTCTTCTGTTCGGTTACGAACGACATGCGGGTGAAGCCGGCGCCGCGGACTTCGGCGGTCACCTGCATCACGACGCCATAAGGCACGGCTTCATCGGCATAGAGAAAGACGTCCTTGTCATACCCCTCCCCCACGATCGCCTGGAGCTGGGCGCCGAGGCCGTCGATGTCCATTTCCGTCTGCTGGACGAGGACCGTGCCATCGGCCTTGATCCAGACCGTGAGCGGGGCGTCGTTGGGATCGGATTTGAGCGGGGCGGAGGTGGTCTTGGGCAGGGTGAGCTGCTCGCCGCGCACCAGCATCGGCGCTGTCACCATGAAGACGATCAGCAGCACCAGCATGACATCCACAAAGGGGGTCACGTTGATTTCGGCATTGAGGGCGCGCCGGCCGCGCCGCCCGCCTTTGCCACCTGAACCGAGGATCAGTCCCATCGCGCGCGCCTCTTACTTGCCGCCAGCGTCCGATGCGCGCCGGGAAAGGCGCACGAGGACATCCTGGGAAAAGGTGTCGAGCTGGTCGGCGAGCTTGGTCACGTCCGACGTGAACTTGTTATAGAAAATGACCGCCGGGATGGCGGCGATGAGGCCGAGGCCGGTGGCGAAGAGGGCTTCGGCAATCGGGCCGGCAACGGTGCCGAGGCTGGTATCCTGCTGTTCGGCGATGTTCAGGAAGGCGTTCATGATGCCCCAGACCGTGCCGAAGAGGCCGATGAAGGGCGAGGCCGAACCGATGGTGGCGAGCACGGACATACCGGCGCTGGCGCGGGCGACTTCGCGGTCGACAGCGGCGCGCATGGAGCGTTCAGCGCGGCTGACCAGCGCGGCGGCCTCCCCGGTGGAGGCGACGGGCCGGCCCGCATCGGACCACTCACGCGCGGCAGAAATGAAAACCCGGCTGGCCGGGTCCTTGCCGCCCTGGCCGGGGCGCATATCGATCTCGCCGGCGCGGCCGCTCCAAAAGGCCTCCTCGAACTCGCGCGAAGCCTTCTTCAGAGCGCCGAGCTTGAAGAACTTCTCCCCGATTACAATCCAGGACCAGACCGAAGCCAGGAACAGCGCCAGCAGCACAAGTTTCACAACCGGGTCAGCGGCCATCAGCAGGCTGAACAGGGAAAAATCCGAATGGCTGGCTACCGCTTCGATCGCTTCCGTTTCCATAGGTCTCGTCATCTCCTTGGCGAGCCAGGGCAAATCGCAGCGCCCCGGACCGCATCTGCGGTACCAGAAATGCGGGGGGGTTCAACTGCGGCCACTGGTTATTTCTGCTCTGTAATCTATCGCAAATCCGGCAGAAACACGGCGTGTTGCAGGCTTTGCGCAGTCGCCGGGCACGTTAGTGCCTACTGGTTAAGCCATTATGGCGAAATCTTAATCTTGCTGGCGCCAGCGATAGGCCTCCAGATGATCCGCTATCTCCTTGATAGGACGGCGCAAGCGGCCATCGGCATGGATCATCACGGCCGTGATTTCACCCTCGGCGAGGACTTCATCCCCCCGCAGGCAGGACTGGGAAAACCGGATACGGGGACCATCCATGCCGAGGTAGCGCGTGCGAATATGCAGCAGATCATCCACCTTGGCCGGTTTCCGATAGGTGACGTTCACATTCGTAAGCGTAAAGGCGGCAGGATCTTCCCGCGCCAGAAGGGACTGGTGCGAGATGCCCGCATCGCGCAGATGGTCCGACCGGCCCCGCTCGAAGAAGCGCAGATAGTTGGCGTGATACACCATGCCGGTGAAATCGGTGTCTTCATAATAGACGCGCACCGCAATCCAGTGCTGGCGGGCGTCATCGAAATTCTGGGCGTCGAGAACAGGAAGGGTCATGCTCCGCTCGTATCAGACTTCCGCGCCAGCATGAAGGCATGGGCGAGCGTATCGACGAGGGACAGCGCGGCGGCCAGGTCTGCAGCCGTCTGTTGTACCGTCTCCGCGTTCCAGTCGCCGGTGACCACATCCATCAGCGCAAAGCGGTTGGCGCCGGGAAAGTCGAAGACCAGCCGGTCGCCCTTGCCGACGGCGCGGTATTCCCCGCCCCCGGCGAGCGCGATAACCCGCTCGATCACTGCCGGATTGAAGATGGCGCGCGCCTCGACCTGATCGGAAGAACGAAGCTTGTAGAGCTGGTCGAACGCCTTCGGACCGAGATCAACCTCCTGCAACCTCACATCGCTGGCATCCTGCGGCCAGCTTGCCTTGCGGGATTTCATTTGCGTGATGCCATGCAGCGCCAGCGGCGCTTCGAGCACAACGACAAGGTGGTAGATGTCCGGATTTTCCTCGACCTTCTCGATCCATTCGAACAGTTCGAAATCGACCCCGCCCCGGCGCCCGTGGAATCCATCCTCCACGCGCGACTGGCCGGCGGCCATCTTCTGGTACTTTTCCTTCTGCTCGGCCGAGCCGACAACATAAACATTCGCTTCGATCATCAGCCCGGCTTCACGCGCCGCATCGACCGCCGCCTCCATGCCGGCGGTTTCGTCGAAGACAGCGGCGGCGTCCTTCAACTCCTGCGGCGCCCAGGATTGCTCGGCCATCCATTTGATTGCGGCCGGCGGCCCGCCGGGCGTCGGCACATAGGTCAGTCCCAGCTTTTCGCCCAGCAGGGACAGCGCCCGGCTGCGCACGAGGAAGCGGGTTTTCGCTTCCAGCATCAGCTTGATCAGCGAGCCCCGGACCAGAAACACCACCCCAATGATGCTCCCGAAGAAGAGCAGCGGGAACAGGATGAAGACGAGCGTCTCGCCCCACCATGTGTCCGGCATGATGGCCTGCACGATCATGAAGGTGATCACGAAGGCGATGAAGCCGCCGGTGAATGCGCGGCTGAGGCGTCCTCGCAGCTTCTTGCCGTTGCCCGGCGCGAGCGTGTCGCTTTCGAGAACGGGTACAACCTCAGCCTCGGCATACGCCTGCAGCCCGGCAAACCCGTCCACCCGCTCAATGTCGTCCCACCCCATCGTCATACGTAAACGCTAGCAGCGGCGTCCTGCGGCGTCATCCCTCATAACGGGGGGATCAGTGCGGGAGTAAGCTGAGTTATGCCGAATGCTTCTTCCTCCCCTGCCTGGCTGCCCGTTCTGCGCGGATTGCGGCACCGCTGCCCGGCCTGCGGCGAGGGCAAGCTCTATCAGCGCTATCTGAAACAGATGGACGTATGTGCGGCCTGCGGCGCGCCGATCGGGAAGATCCGCGCCGAGGATGGCCCGCCCTGGCTGACCGTGCTCTGCCTCGGTCCATTCCTGGCGGGGCTGACCTTCATCAGCTCCCGGCAGGAAAGCTGGCCGATGTGGCTGACGCTGCCCGCGCTGAGCCTGTTTGCGATTGGCGCCGTGCTGACCCTCCTGCCCCGGATCAAAGGCGCGATCATCGGCCTTTTCTGGTCGATGGGCGCGCATGAACAGGAAGAAGACGCCTAGTCCTCCTCGCCGAATAAAGCCGACTGCTGACCATTTGGCGGCTTCAGGCCAAGGCGCTCATAGGCAAGCGGGGCGGCCACCCGGCCACGCGGCGTGCGCGCCACATAGCCTTTCTGCATCAGGTAAGGCTCGATCACATCTTCCACTGCGTCGCGCGCTTCAGAGAGGGCGGCGGCCAGCGTATCGGCGCCGACCGGGCCACCGGCATAGGTTTTCACCAGCGCGTGGAGATAGCGCCGGTCCAGCGCGTCGAGGCCATCCTCGTCAATCTCCAGCCGCTTGAGCGCCTTGGCAGCAGAAGCGCGATTGATCGCGGCGCCATCGGCCTCGGCAAAATCCCTCACGCGGCGCAGGAGGCGCAGCGCGATGCGCGGCGTGCCCCGCGCGCGGGTGGCGATTTCGACCGCGCCATCTTCCGTAATCTGAGCACCGAGTTTGCGCCCGGCTGCCATGATGATGCGGCCCAGTTCCTCGCCTTCATAAAACTCAAGCCGGACGGGAATGCCAAACCGGTCGCGCAGCGGCGTTGCCAGAAGGCCCGCGCGCGTGGTGGCGCCGACCAGCGTGAAGGGCGCAAGATCGAGCCGCACGGAGCGCGCCGCCGGCCCCTCCCCGATCACGATATCGAGGGCATAATCCTCCATCGCCGGATAGAGGATTTCCTCCACCACAGCCGGAAGGCGGTGGATCTCGTCAATGAAGAGAACGTCATTGGGCTCAAGATTGGTGAGGATGGCGGCAAGGTCGCCCGCCTTGGCAATCACCGGGCCGGACGTGGCGCGGAAGCCCACGCCCATTTCCCGCGCGAGGATCTGCGCCAGCGTCGTCTTGCCAAGGCCGGGCGGGCCGAACAGCAACACATGGTCGAGCGCTTCCTTCCGGCCGCGCGCCGCATCGACATACACCTTCAGGTTTGCCTTCGCCTTGCGCTGACCGACATAATCGTCGAACGTCTGTGGACGGAGCGCACGATCCAGCGCGTCCGGCCCCTGGGCATTTGGATCAGAGAGGCTTCCTTCGCGGCTCACCGCGCCAGCTCCTTCAGCGCGCCTTTGACGAGGGCGCCGACTTCATCGGCGCCGTCCTTGGCAGCCGCCGCGACGGCCTTGGCGGCCTCACCCTGCGTATAGCCGAGATTGACGAGCGCGCTGACCGCTTCCGCGCGCGAACCTGTTCCGCCAGACACCGGCTGCGCCGAAGCGAGCCCTGCGACAGCGGCAACCTCGAACTTGCCGAAACGGCCGAGCGGGGGCGCCTTGCCGGTAAGCTCTGTAACGATCCGTTCCCCGAGCTTCTTGCCGATGCCCTTGGCGCGGGTGAAGGCGCCGGCATCGCCAAGCGCGATGGCATCCATGATCTCTGCCGGGGCCAGCCCGTCGAGAATGGCGAGGGCAGACTTTCCGGCAACGCCGGGCACATCCTGAAGGCGCACGAACCAGGCGCGCTCTTCATCCGTGGCGAAGGCAAAAAGAGTGATCGAGCTTTCGGTGACGCGCGTTTCGATATGCGCGGTGATCTTGTCGCCAGTCTGCAGTTTCGACAGGAGGCGCGTTCCGGCGAGCGCGACATAGCCGACGCCGTTTACATCGATCAGCACATGGTCGAGCCCGACGGCGGCGACCTCTCCCTTCAGGCGCCCGATAATCATGCCGCCCCCTTCTTGATCTGCTGCATGGGCAGGTGATGCGCCGCGCAGATGGCGCAGGCAAGGGCGTCGGCTGCGTCGAGCTTCATCTCCCCTGCCCGGGGGAGCAGGCGCTGGACCATGAACTTCACCTGTTCCTTATCCGCCGTGCCGGTGCCGACGATGGCCAGCTTGATCTGGCGGGGGGCAAATTCGGCTACCGGAATGCCCGCCATCGCAAGGGCCGCCATGGCCGCGCCGCGCGCCTGGCCAAGCTTCAGCGCCGAGCGCGGGTTTGCGTTGACGATGGTTTCCTCAACCCCGGCCGCGTCGGGCGCGTAATGCCGGGCCAGCTCGCCCACCGCCTCGAAGATATGGCCAAGGCGCTCGGCCATCGACAGGTCCGTCGGGGCCTCGATGACGCCATGGGCCACATGGGCAAGGCGCGCGCCGGTCTGCTCGATGATGCCCCAGCCTGTATGGCGGAGGCCGGGGTCGATGCCGAGGATGCGAATCGGGGTGCTCATCAGCACCACCCTATCAGCGCGGATAGTTAAGGACAGTTTGAATTTTCACTCTTTGTTCGCGTTGGCAGGCCACCCCCGACACGAAAACCGCGCCGATCCCGGCAAGGGCGGCGCGGTTTCCGATCAGGCGGGATGCCTGTGAGGCTTATTCTTCCATGCGCGGGACGAGGACGCCATCGATGACATGGATGACGCCGTTGCCGGCATCGATGTCGCCTTCGGTGACCGTGAACTGGTTCACCATCACCGAGCCGTCTGCCGTGCGGCGGACCGAGAGGTCGAGATTGTTGATGCTGACGGTGGCGGTGCCGGCTTCCTCAGCCGGGACTTCGGCGGCCAGAACCTTGCCGGGAATGACATGGTAGCTGACGATGCGGACGAGCTTGTCCTTGTTCTCCGGCAGGAGCAGCTGGTCGAGCTCGCCCGCCGGCAGAGCGGCGAAGGCATCATTGGTCGGGGCGAAGATCGTGTACGGGCCGGGGCCGGCCAGCGTCTCGGTCAGGCCTGCGGCATCAACAGCCGCCAGCAGGCTGGAGAATTCCGGACGGGTGGCGAGCACATCGACCAGGGTTTCAGCCTCGGCGGGCGTTGCCGTGTCTTCGGCAATGGCCTCGTCGATCGGGGTGTCAACTGCTTCGACAGGCGGAGGCGCAACCGTAGGCGTGCCTTCCTCGACAGCGGGCGAACAGGCCGCGAGGACAATCGCGCTCGCAGCGGCGGCAAAGAGAAACGGTTTCATGCGTGGGGTTCCTTTTGAAAGTGCGCCGGAAACCGGACCGCACCCGGCGGTTCGGCTTCACACCCATGCGCAACGCGCGAACCGCCTGAAAGCTCCCAAAATTCCGCGGCTTTTTCGCGGCATTGTCGTGGCGAAGCCTTGCCGGCCTCAGCTCATCCACTTCAGGACGCGCGGCTCGATCGGGTTGACGAAGGCCCGGTCGTCGGTGCGGGCTGCGGTCCATTCGCGTTTCAGCGTCTGATACCATTTGGCCTGAACGTCGATGTCATCGATCCAGAGCATGGCTTTCTGGTGGGCCATGCCTTCATTCTGCAGGTCCACCATGCGGCCATCCTGCGCCAGGAAGGTCTTGCCCATGCGCTTGGCCATCGGAATGGCAAGGTTGAGCAGCGGCGCGCCGGTCCACCAGGTGAACTGGGTGATCCGTGTACGTTTGGGAGCTTCCGGCGTCAGGCAGGTGAGCGTCAGCAGGCGCGCGGTTGCGTTGGAGATGATCTCCCAGCGATAGCCCGGCAGCTGAAACCGGATCTCCGTCATCACATCCCCACCAAACACCCAGCGATAGAGCTTGGAGTTGGACGAAGGCGCGTGCCGGTCAATCGCCCAGCCCCGCTCTGTCGGAATGAACGGCTTCTGCTTCAGCTTCAGCCCGGTCGATGGCGGACGCCACCACCATTGATTATGCACGAAGGGCACATGCGCCGGGTCCATCAGACCGACCACGGCATCGTCCATATGGGCATTGAAGAGATCATGGATGACGAATTTGGGCTTGTCCGGCAACGGCCCGAAATCCGGCGGCGGAACAGCCGGCTCGCCCACAACACGCGGATCATGCGCCACATAGATATAGACCGCGCCATTGGCCTCATGCACCGGATAGCGGCGCACTTTGACCCTGGACGGATCATACGGGCTGCCCTCGGTGAGGCTCGGCATCAGCTTGCAGCCGCCATCAGTGCCGAAGCGCCAGCCATGATACGGGCACTGAAGGGTCCACTCCCCCTCGGTCTGAACCTGCTGGCCGGCAGAAAGCGGCACAAGGCGGTGGGGGCAGATATCCCTAAGGGCAAATGCCTCCCCCGCCGGTGTGCGGCCCACCACGACCGGTTCACCCAGCATCATGATCCGGCGCTGCGTGCCGGACTTCAGCTCCGCAGACGGCGCCGCCAGATACCAGCTATCCGTCAGGAAGCCGTCTGGCGTGATGCCTGCCTTCGGCTGGCTGTGCTGGGTGTCGGCCACGAGGCGCCCTACTCCACGCGCGTGACCGAAACGGTCACTTCAAAAGTGCCTTCGGGTGCTGCGGCTTCCCAGGAGCGACCCTCGGTGAGCTTCACGACGCCCGTGCCTTCGGAGAGGGCCTTGAGGTCGAAGCTCATATAATGGTTGCCGCCGGTAAAGCCGGGAAGGCTCTGCATGGCCGGATTGGTGCCACGCGAGCGCTCACCGGTCAGTTCCAGGAAGTCCGGCTTCTCCACGATCTGCCAGATATAGCCAGCGGTCGGGACAGTCTCGAGTTCGATGCGCAGCGTTTCACCGGCCGGGAGGGTGACTTCCGTGCCCGCCTTGTCTTCGCCGACATAAAAAACGCCGGCTTCGGCTTCCTGCTGAGCGGCCTTCGCCGCAGCGGCCTGCTCTTCTTCGGTCGGAGCTTGAGGCATCTCCAACTCTTCATAACCATCGGTCACATCATCGGAAACCGAAGGCGGGTCGATCGTGCCGGCATCGATCTCTCCCCCTTCTCCGGCGCCACACGCCGCCAGCCCCAGCACCGCTGCGGCCGAAACGGCCAGACCAATAGATTTCCGCATGAGAGGCTCCTTAATATCCAACACTCTGATTCTACCGCTAAGATCACGGCAGCGCCAAGGCAACTGGACACAATGTACGGCACCTGCCGCAGGAAGGCGGTCAGCCGTCGATCTGGGCGGAGAATTCGGCCTGCCCGCCGCCATCGCGGAAATATCGCATCCAGAAGCTGCGCAGCTTCGCGTCCAGCTCCGCCGGCAAAGGCGAGCGCGCCTTATCATGCAGGCGGCCATAGCCGATGATGCGGACGCCGGTTCCCTGCGTGTGGGCCTCCGCCCCATGCTCGCGCACGACAGACATCAGCTGGTCCTCGTCCATGGCGGCGAAATTAGCCCAGGAGATCATGTCGCTGTTTTCCAGCATGTCAGAATAAACGACGATCTGGGTGTAGGGTTTGGCCGAGCTGTTCCCGGTCCAGTGGCCGAGCGTGCGGATAATGTCCGAGCCCGACGCATCTTCCGCAGTGTTGACGATCTCGCGCAGCGATCCGGCCAGCGTGGCGGCAAATTGCTGGCTGTCCTGCTTGGCCTTCATCGTGGAACAGGAGCCCGCGATCTCATCCATCAGCCCGGACG
The DNA here is from genome assembly GCF_019679475.1 of Hyphomonas sediminis. Taxonomy (NCBI): domain Bacteria; kingdom Pseudomonadati; phylum Pseudomonadota; class Alphaproteobacteria; order Hyphomonadales; family Hyphomonadaceae; genus Hyphomonas; species Hyphomonas sediminis. The sequence goes on along the minus strand of NZ_JAIEZP010000001.1, from coordinate 914,746 downwards.
CCGCCGGGCAACCCGGCTTGCACGCATTGGCGAGGCGCTTGGTGTTGGAATAATGGTCCGAGATCGTGGCGATGATGATCCGGTCGCCCGTCTCCAGATGGTCGACCACGCTGCCGAGGCTTTCCATCAGGCGCGTCTGGTCGCCTGCATCGAAGGTCGTCGTGCGGTCAATCAGGAACAGGGTCGATCGGTCGCTGAGCGTGCAGTAATCGTCAGCCGTGCGGTTCACGAAGCCTTCGCCGCCGGAACAGGCCGCCAGCATCCCGAGCGCAAGAACCGGCAGGGCGCGCCGGAAACCGGAAAACATCTTCATCGGATCAGGCGCTGGCCCTGTTGATCTGGTTGGCATGGCGGCGCAATTCAATCGCCTCGGCATCGGCGCGCTGACCCTTGATATGGGCAAGCTTCTTTTCCGCTTTCTTGCGCTGGATATCCACCGCCTGAAAATCCGGATGGGGATCATGCGCGAAATACGAGGCCGTCAACCCCACTGCGATGATGCCCATATTGATGGCAAAGAAGATCCAGCCGGAAATGCCAAGACCCGCCTTGAACATCTCCCCGGCCGCCTGCACGGCGCCCGTGCCGGCCAGCATATCTGAGAAGCTCGCCTGAGGTTGGGTCTCGAAGTCGAGATACCCTTGGCGCAACACCGAGACGCCATAAACCAACGCAAACATGATGGCCGTGATCAGTACGATCTGAACGAGGCTGCTGACCCAACCGGATTTGCGGATGTGATAGCCGAAGCGGCAAAACAGCAGGCCCAGCCGGTGAGCCAGCGTCACGAGGATCACGCCGACAAGAAAGGCCACACCGAGCGACACTGTCGGGCTTTCGCGGAAGAACAGCTCGAAGCTCAACCGGTTCACCGGAACCTCGAACAGCATCAGAGCGAGCATCAAGGGCCAGTAGAAGATGGCACGCGCATAGCGCGGCTGGCGTTCGACCTCGGCCTGAATGGAGTCCCATCTTGCCGCCAGCGTTTCGACGGATTCCTGTGCGTCGCTGACGCGGCCGCCATACCGGGTTTCAATGGAGGCCATCTGGCCGGCATGCAGATCGGTCAACCGCTCGATCTTGGCACTTTTCGCAGCCGCACGGTCGGCAGATTTGTCATTTCCAACGACACGCAAGGAGGATGAGCTCCGATCCGGGTTGTCCGCCATAGGCTGTTCCTCCAGACGTTGGACGAAAGTTAACTGAGCTTTACCCCCCTCGCAAGAACCAGTCCCACATGCTGATACTTAAAGGCGCCGCCTGCACCCACTTTCCCAGCCGGGAAGTGCCCGCTATATGCCGCAAATGACTCCGCGCGACAAAATCCGTAATTTTTCGATCATTGCCCATATCGACCATGGGAAATCGACCCTTGCTGACCGCCTGATTCAGGCGTGCGGCGGCCTCTCCGACAGGGAGATGAGCGAACAGGTGCTCGATTCCATGGATATCGAGAAAGAACGGGGCATCACCATCAAGGCCCAGACCGTCCGCCTGAAATACGCGGCGCAGGACGGGGAAGAGTATGTCCTGAACCTGATGGACACGCCCGGACACGTGGACTTCGCCTATGAAGTCTCCCGCTGCCTGGCCGCCTGTGAAGGTTCACTGCTGGTGGTCGACGCCTCGCAAGGCGTGGAGGCCCAGACGCTGGCCAACGTTTATCAGGCCATCGACCAGAACCATGAGATCGTGCCGGTTCTCAACAAGATCGACCTGCCGGCCGCTGACGTGGACCGCGTGAAGGAGCAGATCGAGGAGATCATCGGTCTCGACGCTTCTGACGCTGTCCAGATTTCGGCCAAGACCGGCCTTGGCATTCCCGATGTGCTCGAAGCCATCGTCACGCGCCTGCCCCCGCCACGCGGCGGCGATCAGGCCGCGCCGCTGAAAGCTGCGCTCGTTGACGCCTATTACGACCCCTATCTCGGCGTCGTGGTCATCGTTCGCGTGCATGACGGCGTGCTGAAGAAGAAACAGCAGATCCGCATGATGCGCACCGGCGGCGTCTACGAGATCGACAAGGTCGGCACGTTCAACCCGAAGCTCACCGAAACCGATGCCCTCGGCCCCGGCGAGGTCGGCTATTTCGTCGCCTCGATCAAGGAAGTCGGCGACTGTTCGATCGGTGACACGATCACCGAGGACAAGCGGCCTACAGACAAAGCATTACCCGGCTATAAGGACGTGCAGCCGGTCGTCTTCTGCGGCCTTTTCCCGATGGATGCCGGCGACTTTGACGACCTGCGCGCCGCAATGGGCAAGCTGCGCCTGAACGACGCCTCCTTCACCTGGGAAATGGAAACCTCCGCCGCACTCGGCATGGGCTTCCGCTGCGGCTTCCTTGGCCTGCTCCACCTTGAGATCATCCAGGAGCGCCTCAGCCGCGAGTTCGACCTCGACCTCATCGCGACCGCGCCCAGCGTGGTCTATGAAATGACGATGACGGACGGCACGGAAATCGAGCTGCATAACCCGGCCGACATGCCGGATATTGTCCGTATCTCGGAAATCCGCGAGCCGTGGATTGCCGCAACCATCTACACGCCGGACGAATATCTCGGCTCGATCCTGAAACTCTGCCAGGACCGCCGCGGCATCCAGACCGAGCTGTCCTATGTGGGCGGGCGGGCCTGCGTGAAATACGAACTGCCGCTCAACGAAGTGGTGTTCGATTTCTACGACCGCCTCAAATCCATCTCGCGCGGCTATGCGAGCTTTGACTACACCATCATCGGCCACCGCGCCGAAAACCTGGTCAAGCTGCAGATCCTTGTGAACGAAGAGCCTGTCGACGCCCTCGCCATGCTGGTCCACCGCGACCGCGCCGAGAGCCGTGGTCGCCAGATGTGCGAACGTCTGAAAGAGCTGATCCCGCGCCAGATGTTCAAGATCCCGATCCAGGCCGCCATCGGTGGCCGCGTGGTCGCGCGTGAAACCATCAGTGCCATGAGGAAAGACGTGACCGCGAAATGCTATGGCGGCGACGCCACGCGCAAACGCAAACTCCTCGACAAGCAAAAGGCCGGCAAGGCCCGCATGCGCCAGTTCGGCAAGGTGGAAATCCCGCAGGAAGCCTTCGTGGCAGCCCTCCGGATGGATGGGGATTGATCATCGAGAAAGACCGGCTTTATACAGAGTTTATATATAGAGCCTGAATTTCGTCGGTGCGCGCGCAACCGAACCGCCGAAGACTAACCTAATCTATTAGGCCTTGTTTGGAAGACTTGGCGAGAACTTTGAACGTCGCCGCTTCTGAGCATCTTTGAAGCAGACCCGCCCCAAAAAACTTTCCTTTTTCAATAGGCCATTGAATCATGGCAATGGGTGACACAACGTTAGCCTCCCCCTGAACATTGGGATAGCCTTGACGCAATTTATCGAAGTCTGGCTCAATGCGATCAGGGCGCACACGCTTTGCTGATGTCGCATTATAGGATAGCAAGGGGCCTTTATAGGCATCCACAATTTGTATCTTGCCAGCCTCTAAACGAAATACAGCCGCTCTATCAGAGTGACCCAGCCCCCTGAATTCCGGCCATGATTTTGCAGACTCTCTCGATTAGAGAGGATGACACATGCGCAAGAGCAGATTCACAGACGAGCAGATCATTGCGATGATCCGGGAGCACGAGAGTGGCGTGAAGACCAACGGCAGACATCTGCCGCAAGTACGGTCTGTCGGATGCGACCTTCTACAAGCTGAAGGCCAAATTTGGCGGGATGACGGTGTCGGACGCCCAGCGGCTGCGGACGCTGGAGACCGAGAACAGCAAGCTGAAGCGCCTGCTGGCCGAGGCAATGCTGGACAATGCAGCGCTGAAGGATCTTGCGTCAAAAAACTTCTGACGCCCGATGTCAAACGCAAGGCCGTGCAGCACCTGATGGAGGTGCATGAGCTGAGCGAACGTCGGGCCTGCAAGCTGGCTGAGCTGGACCGGTCAACGTTCCAATATGAGAAACAGGCAGGCGATGATGCTGTCATGCGGGAGCGTCTGCGGGCGCTGGCTGCGACCCGCCGCCGGTTTGGTTACCGTCGGCTGGGCATTCTGCTCGACCGCGAGGGGCTGGGCGCTAACCACAAGAAGGTGTTCCGGATCTACCAGGAGGAAGGTCTCGCCGTGAAGCGCCGGCGCGGCCGGAAGCGCGCAGTCGGCACCCGCAGCCCGATGCACCTCCCCGAGGGGCCGAACCAGAGATGGAGCCTCGACTTCGTCTCCGACGCCCTGAGCGATGGCAGGCGGTTCAGGACGCTCTGCGTCGTCGATGACTTCACACGCGAGGCCCTGGCGACGGTTGTCGATGTCTCGCTGTCGGGTATCCGCGTTGCGCGGGAACTCTCCCGTCTGATCGACCAGCGTGGCCGCCCTCAGATGATCGTCTCCGACAACGGCACGGAGCTGACCAGTCACGCGATCCTGAAATGGGTGAAGGAGGCCCGCATCGAATGGCACTACATTGCACCCGGAAAACCGACACAGAATGCGTTCGTGGAGTCGTTCAATGGCCGCCTGCGGGACGAATGCCTCAACGAACACCTGTTCGACCGGCTGAGCGAAGCTCGCAGCATAATCGAGACATGGCGGATCGACTACAATACTGTCCGCCCACATACATCCCTCGGCGGTCTCGCTCCGGCGATGTTCGCCGACCAGGCGCGGCGAGCCCGGCCCGCTTCGCCTGAGCTACGCAAGAGCTCCGCTCAGCGGGCCTTGACCACCCACCCCCAACCAGAAAGAAAGGCGAACAGAGTCTCCAATTAAACGGCCCGGATCAGGGGGCTGGGTCAAGAATAACAAACAGAGCCCATCTCGGAGTACGGCGTTCCACTGCTAACTTCGAATTGGCCCACCAGAACGTAGTCACCGGGCTCTACGGCTTTTACAGCGAACAGCGTACGGTTTTTAATGCGCTCTCCGCTAGCTTCGCGAAGTTCGTCTCCGGATCTGTCCTTAGCAAACCCAAAACCAATAGTGACAGTTTCCCCAACAAACTCCCGCGACTCGAGATTTACTCGACGAAATTTGTAGTCACTTAAGTTGCCGCGAACTTGCTGTAACTCCCCCGTAGTTACTAGAAGTGCTTGAGGAGTATTTGCATTGAAAGCCATATCGGGAGTTGGAATAGTATTGGCGCAAGCGGCACCAAATAAAAAAAGTATCGGCGCGCCACATCGTCCGAGTATTTTTTGAGCTTTCATCATCAGCCCGCCCCTTCCATATAGTAATCTACAACACCTCTTGCCGTAGATCTCATTCAAGCAAAATCATGTAATCGAGATGTCTCTGAGCCCTTTTGTATCTATACTAATCTAAAAAATTCTACGGTCTCAATTGCTAAAATTCGAGCCCCCATCCTCCGGATGGCGACACCATCCGCGAGAAATTCGTTGCGCATTGGCGCCGGTCCACATCACTTGCGTCATTATAGCGCTAGCAGATAAATCGCCCGGCCCGCCATCGGGAACAGGACCAGCGTGGACACCACAAACAGGTAGAAGCGGATCATCACGACGTTCCGCGTCACCTGCCAGAGCGAGTGGAGGATGCGCAGGCCCGCATAGGCCCAGGCAAGGCCCACATCCACCATGCCTGCCTCGCCGCTGACGGCCAGCACCATCACGATGGCATAGAAGATCGTCGGCTGTTCCATCAGGTGGTTGTAATTGTCCGCCACCTGACGAACTTCGGACGGCAGCGCGTTCCATGCGTCGCCGCGCGTATGCCTGGCCTTCTCCGGATGCAGCCGCGCCTTCTGCATGGCGGGCACGCGCGTTGCCAGCATCCAGACCCAGATCACCAGCGTCCACGCAACAAGAACGGCGGCAGGCAGAAGAATGGCTTGGGTCATGGAAACCTCCCGGAATATGACGTTCAGGGCGGCAAATCTGCCGCCCTGCCCTCAAGGAAATCAAGCGATTATTCGCCCTCTGCCTCTGCCAATGCCGCCAGCTCCGCATCCAGCCCTTTCACTGCACGGGCGTTCAGCCAGGCAATTGCCGCAAACATCACCCCGCAGAAGCCAATCTCCACAAGGAACATCATCAGCTTTGCCGCCAGCGGCGCAGGATTGGCCGGCGTGAACGCCACCCCGCCGAGGAAAACCAGTACTCCCGGCACGAAGGGCAAGAGATACCAGCGCCAGACGGTAGCCAGCGCGTCCCGCTGCCGCGTCAGTTCGGCCCGGTGAAACGCCGTCAGGCTGAGCGCGGCATCCAGCTGCTTGCGCCCCGCCGCGCTCGCCACGTGATAGAGCTTCCAGCAGACATAGAGCGTACCCGCCACGATCAGCGCGCAGCCAAGCTTTACCACCGGCTCCGGGATCAGGAACGCCATCCACCCGAACACACCGACGACGAAAATCGCGGCGGCATATTCGGTGATGTTCCGCAGCCGGATGGTGCGTTGAAAGCCGCCCGCCTTCTGGCGCAGCGCTTCTGGCGTCATGGCGAATTCCGGGGTCGCCTGCCCGGCCCAGAGGGCGCGAAGAGGATCTGTCTCAGTCATGCTTTGCTTCCTTGAAATCTTTTGCCAGCCGCGCCTTGAGGCGAGAAATCCGGGTCATCACGGCGCCCGGCGTAAAGCCGGTAATCTCCGCGATCGCCGGCGCGTCCAGCTCTTCCAGATAGAGTGTCATCACTTGCCGGTCGGCCGGCTTCAACGCGCGGATCCAGGCGTTTAGGTGCTCCAGCGCATCTTCCCGCTCATACTCTGCGGCCTGATTATCGTGCCCCGGCAGATCGCCGATCGCTTCGACGCCGACGAGGCCGCGATTGCGGCGCACCTCCCGGCCCACATGCGTCGAGGCGGTGTTATGCGCCACACGGTAGACCCATGTTTTCAGGCTGCACCGTCCGTCAAACCCTGCGAGGCTGCGCCAGAGCGCAACATGCATCTCCTGCAGCAAATCCTGCCGACGGGCGGGATCTGCCTCCATCGCGCGGGCAAGACGCTGCATCGCCGGTCCATGCTCGGCGGCAGCCTCCCTGTAGCGCTTTTCCTGATCGGGCATCTGCTTCATGCCCCTATAGTCCGGCCCGCTGGGAACTTCTTACATGCCGGTTCAAATGTCCCGGCGCACGAATGGAATTCCCGAATAAACAAGCACCTGCGCCACGCCATTGATGACGGTGTCGAAGCGCAGGCGCTCTGCGCCCTCCTCCCCGGCAATCCGCCAATACCCCTCCGGCATCAGCTCCAATGGCGCGACATTCTCCAGCAGCAAAGCCCCATCCCGGGCATAGACGCTGACCGGCACGCCCCAGCGGTCGTCATCGACATACCGCCCTGCCAGCGCCAGCAGCTCGGTCGGCGCCGCAGGCTTATACCCCGCAGACGGATCGACGAGATATTCCTTCGCACCAACCCAAGCACGTACGGCCTTGCCGTCCACCGCCTCAATCACCACGCCGTCGAAGGCGAAGTCGGGATCGTCGGTGGAGAAGCGCTGCGCCATCAGGCCCTGAAGCGCGCTATCGTGGCCCGCACGGAGCAAACGCAAATCGCCTTCCTTCAGGATGACTTCGAACACATCCCCATCGGCTGCCATAAACGTTCCGGCAAACTGCTCCGGCCCCTCGACCGGATCGAACGGCAGCGGAGCCACCGGCGTCGCCTGCCCGGCCCCGGCGGCCCGCTGTGTTTCGCAGGCATATGCTGTCACACGCACAGGCCGGTAGCCAAAGCCATAATGCACATTGGACGAGGCATAAGCCGCCACGCCCGCTTCAATATCCACATGCAGCGAGGAAGAGAAGGAAACCATACCGCCCGTATGGTGGAGATAATCCCGGCCATTAACCCTGATCCGCGCGATGCCATTGCCATAGGCAGCATCTGGCCCCCAGCCGGAGACCGGGTCCGCCAGAAAGCGAACGGCAATGTCATCGGGCAAAACAGACCCACCCTTCCCCGCCGAAAGATCGATCAGGAAACGGAGAAATTTTGACATGTCTTCGCTGGTCGCGGCAATGCAGCCTGCCGGACTATCGGAATCGATCCAGGGCGCGGGCGCAACCGGGAATGGACGCGGCAAGGCACGGTCGAAATAGAGCGGTTCATACCCCTGCGCATAGAGCGGCCGGTCAATCGTGCGAATTGCCGGTTTGGTCTGCGTCATTCCCAGCGGGTCCAGCACGCGTGTCTGGATGAGGTCCGGATAGGATTGCCCGCTGGCGGCCACCATCATCCGTCCTGCCAGGTCGTATCCTGTGTTGGAATAGGACCAGTTTGTGCCCGGATCATAGCCCACCCAGAGCCCACCTTCGGCAAAGATTGGTACGTCGGCCGGCAGGCCCGACGTGTGGTTCAGCAGGTGCTGGAGCGTGATACCCTCCCCGCCCTGAATGACGACATTGTCGAGCAGGTCGGCCAGGCGCGTTTCCGGCGCCAGCTTGCCCTCCGCAATCAGCGACCAGGCTGCCAGCGCCGTGAACATCTTGCTAATAGAACCGATCTGGAACAGGTGATCGCCATCAACCGGGGTCTGCGTTTCCAGATTGGCAAAGCCGCTGGTGGCCGTCGCGCTGGCCCCCTCGCGGGAGACAGCCGCCAGCGTCATTCCCGGCAGGCCCCAGGCCGCACGATGGGCGTCCATGTAGTCGCGTACCGGCAACAGCAGGCCATCTGGTGCGGGCGGGCCAGCAAGGCCCCCGGCACGCCCGCCGCAAGCCGCCAATCCGAGCGTAAACGCTGCTCCGCCAATAAAGGCGCGCCGGTCCATCCGCATCCCACTCCCCGTCATCAGTTCCTTGGGGGCAAGCTAGCCTATTTGGCGTGGACCGGAAGACGCCATTTTTCAGGAACACCAATCAGGCTTCGTCTCGCCGGCGTCATAGTCCCAGGTCTTGAGATGCCCCTGCGCGACCAGCTTGCTGGCAACATCTTCTCCGGCGACAGACAACCTGACGAGCAGTCTGCCATAGCGGTCCATTCCCATCTCCTCGATGCGGACATTTCCCTGATTGGTCAGTGTGCGGGCAGCCAGCCTTGCGCCAATCGCCCTTCGCTGTTCCAGGTCACAATAAGCCTTGCTGGGCGAGCCTTCTGGGGCGTCCACCCCATACAGCCTGAAACGTACCTCACCGATCCTGCCACTGTCGCCGTCCACCCAGGAAACAGCGTGCCTGGCTGCACTCGGATGGGCCGTGACTTCAGGCACCGGATCACGCAAACTGGCCTGACGCTCGGTCATGGCCACAACCGCTAGCAGCCCGAGCGGCGCGATGGCCAGAATCAACAGCTGGCGCGGTACACTCATTGGGCGCCTGCGCCCAAAACGCAGCTTGTTTGTACGCTGGATGCCAGGGATCAGCACGGCACGCCGCTTCGGTCGTCGAAACTCGAGAACGCCTGCTTTGCGCGCCATAGGCCCTTCCTCCCTGGTCCCGGCACGCAGCTTCTCCGAAAAACCCCTCCATTGAGTTCCCCGGACTGTTGAAATTCAATCGATTCCCCGCCCCCGCCCCGCTATATGCGCCCCATGAGCAAGCCCCTGACCCTCCTCGGCATCGAAACCAGCTGCGATGAAACCGCTGCCGCCGTGCTGCGCTTTGAAGACGGGAAAGCCACTTTGCTCTCCGATGTGATCCGTACCCAGCTGGCCGAACATGCGCCCTATCTTGGTGTGGTGCCGGAAATTGCTGCACGCGCCCATGCCGAGCTGGCGGACCTGACCGTCGCCGCCGCCATGAATGCCTCGGGCTTGAAATACGCAGATCTGGACGGCGTGGCCGCAACTGCCGGCCCCGGCCTGATCGGCGGCGTTCTGGTGGGGCTGATGACCGGCAAGGCGATTGCGCAGGCCGCCGGCAAGCCCTTTATCCCGGTGAACCATCTGGAAGGGCATGCCCTCTCGCCTCGCCTCAGCGAAGATTGCCCCTTCCCTTATCTCCTGCTGCTGGTTTCCGGCGGGCATTGCCAGTTTCTCGAAGTGCGCGGGCTAGGTGATTATCGCCGACTTGGCTCCACCATTGACGACGCCGCGGGCGAAGCCTTTGACAAGGTGGCCAAGCTGCTCGGCCTTGGCTTTCCCGGCGGCCCAGCGGTTGAGAAAATGGCGGCTTCGGGCAATCCGAAGGCACATGATTTCCCGCGCCCGCTACTGGGCCGGCCCGGCCTTGAAATGAGCTTTGCGGGCCTCAAAACGGCCATCGCGCGCGCCTCGGAAGGCGCCCGCACCGATCAGGAAAAGGCAGACATCTGCGCCAGCTTCCAGGCCGCAATCTGCGATGTGCTTGCAGAAAAAACGCGCCGCGCGCTGGCTGGATTTGATGCGGACGCAGATGAAAAGCGCTTCGTCGTGGCCGGAGGCGTCGCCTCCAACAAGGCAATCCGCGCCGCGCTGGAAGCGGCCGCAAGCGCCAACGGCGCCCGGCTGATTGCCCCGCCTCTGCGCCACTGCACCGATAATGCGGCGATGATCGCGCTCGCCGGGGCCGAACGCCTCGCTGCGGGCAAAGACGCCGAAGGCCTCGCATCAGGCGCGCGCCCGCGCTGGCCGTTAGACGAAGCCTCTGCCAAGGCAGATCCTGTCTTCGGCGCGGGCCGCCGCGGCGCCAAGGCCTGACGGAAAACCCTTCACTTCAGGACAAAAAAATACGGGCGCCCGTCTGAAAGGCGCCCGTTTTGCCGGATGGGGCGGGAGGAAAACCCGGGCCGGCACTCCACAGCAAGCGGCAGGGGAAACGCCTGCTGTGGCGGTGAATTATGGCCTTAGACCACGAAATTTGCGAGCTGCAGGGTCGCCCACATGACGAGGGCAGCGGCCGGGATTGCCGCGAGGAACGACAGGAGGGACTGGCGATTTTCCTGAGACGACGAGGACATGGTGAGAGCTTTCTGACGGGTTGGGCCTGCGACCACCGCTGCCCATGAACGTCATATAGCACGCCCTGAGGAATAATCAATGAATAAATTCGATTTCGTTCACTGATCAGCGTTCAGCCGCTTTTTCATGATGTCATCAACAGTCGGTGCGCAATGCGGATCGACCGTCTCCGGCAGGCCTTCCCAGGCTGCTGGTGTCGTGGCGCCGGGCGATAGCGCGGCCAGCAACAAATCCATCACACCATCAATTTCCCGCTGAAGCTTCGGCAGCGTCAGCTTCGAGAACAACTGCGGGAAACGGAACTTCATCAGCGCCGCCTGCCACATTTCGGCGACCTCTTCGGCATTCTCGATCGCGCGGAATTCACCACTGGCAACCCCGTCATTCATGATCTGGACGAGATAGGTCCGCTCGGTTGCCAGCTTCTCATTCATGTAAAGCGGACGTTCGTCAGCCAGGACTTCCGCGACTTCAAGGATCTTTGCCTCTTCGGCGATCGCCGAATAGGTGCGCGTCAGCTCATAATGGAAAATCTCGCGCATCCGGTCGGCCGCCGAACTCTTGCGCGCAGCAATCTTGGCGAAGGTGGCATATGCTTCTTCGTTGAACTTCCGAGCCATCGCCTCGGCAATGTCGAGCTTCGAGGCAAAGAAGCGATAGATGTTGCCGGCGGACATGTTGCAGTCCTTGGCAATCTCAGCCATCGTCGTCTTCGAGTAGCCATAGTGAAGAATGCGCTCCACGGCGGCGTGGAGGATCATCTTCCGGGTGTCGTCCATCTGAGTCATTAGATGAGTGTACAGCAAATCGCTGAACGATCAATATAGTGTTCAATATACATTTACTGTTAGAATCTTGACACTGGCAGGGTTCCCAAGATTGCCGGTGACACTCCCCGCCCGCCTGTGCCATAGCCGCCTGGAACAACAGGGAGAGAAACGCCATGCCGCTCTATTGCCTGCATTGCCTGGACAATGAGACCGACGGCGCCGAGCGCCGCGCCGCCGCCCGCCCCGCCCACCTGGAATGGGTTGTCAGCCTGGGCGACACCTGCCGCATGGCGGGGCCGCTACTCAATGAAGATGGCAAGATGATCGGCTCGGTCTTCCTCATGGAGGCCGAAAGCGCCGACGCCGCCCGCGCCCTCAATGCAGCCGACCCTTATGTCAAAGGCGGCGTGTTTGGCCGCGTCTCGATCCTCGAAACCCGCTGGGCCTTCGGTGGAGGCAAACCGGAGTGAGAAAGTTCGTCTCCGGAAATCTCAACTATTCCAGCTGGTCGATCCGTCCCCTGCTCGCCGTGCGCAAGGCCGGGCTCGGCATTGAGGAAGAAATCATCCCGCTGGATTTCCCGGAGACAACCGCCCGCCTCAAACAGATCAGCCCCACGGCCAAAGTGCCCCTGCTGATCTGGGACGGGATCGAGATCTGGGAAAGCCTCGCGATCACCGAATTTGTCGCTGAACTGGCTGGCTCCGGCGTCATCTGGCCGAAGGATACCGCTCGGCGCGCCATCGCCCGCGCCGTCGCTGCCGAGATGCATGCGGGCTTCGCCGCCCTGCGCAAGGCCTGCCCGATGGACATCCGCGCCCGCGCCGCCATGCCGGATATGATCCCGGAGCTGGAAGTCGACATAATCCGGATCCAGAACATGTGGTCCGGCCTGCGCGCTCAATATGGTGGCAACACCGCCGAACCCGGCCCCTTCCTCTTTGGTGCCTGGTCCGGGGCGGACGCCTTCTTCGCGCCGGTCGTTACCCGTTTCCGCACCTATGGCCTGCCGCTTTCGGGCGCCGCCGCCGATTACGCCGCCGCCGTTCTGGAAGATCCGGATTTTCTGAAACTCGAAGCACAGGCTGCCGCAGAGCCCTGGTGGATCAATTACGGTCCGGATGGTCGCTCCAGCGGCTATCTCAAGCCTTAGGCGACGCCATCAGGTCATAGCCGAGATCATGGCGGAACAGCGTCTTCACACGCTCCGCATAAATCTCCATGGCCTCGCCCGAGAACAATTCCTCCAGCGATACCTGCCGGTTCTGCAGCACATTGGGCTCAGCGTCAGGATCGACCTTCTTTGCCATCGCGTCCTTGGTGCCTTCCGCCAGCGCCGCCTCGATCGCTTCGGGCTTCAGCGCGATGCCCCAATGCCGGGCCATGGCTTCCAGCGCGGCGCGCGGATCGGCCCGCGTCTCTTCATACTGCACACGGAGGATCGAGGCAGGATATTTCTCTGCCACTTCGCCCCAGCGGTTCCAGAAACGCGCCAGCCAGTAAAGGTCGCAGCGATAGCGCTTCCCTTCAGGATCACCCTTCAGATATTCCAGCCAGTCGACCTTGATGTCGTATTCCCATTTGGCATGGTGCGATGCCAGGATCGCCATCGGATGGCGTACACAGAGCACATAAGGCGGCAGGCCAGCGAGGCCCCGCGCCCAGCCCCAATCGGCCAGCTGGTGGGGAATGGTGTGGCTGAATGCCAGCCTTGGTAATTGCGGAAAGACCGGCTTGTCCTTCGGCCAGCCGATATAGGGCCGCACCGCATTCTCGGAGAAATATTGCGGCCGCGCGATGCCGTATGTGTCGGCGAGCGCGACGGCGAACATATACTTCACCCAATGAGTGCCAGAGTTTTTCGAGGTGACAAGAAATCCGTCAAACGCGCCGTGGCGGAGCACGGAGAAATTGGTCCACCGGTCGCTGTGGACCTTGGCGAGATAGGATTGCGGTTCAGCACTGTTCATCGGGCTATCGCTATGCGTCATTGCCGGGGAAGGCAATGTCCATGTTGGTGACAGAAAATTGTCGCTGGCCTATGTCTTCAGACCGGCCATGTCACGATAGATCTGCAGCAGCCCAAGCTGGGCTCGCGTAGGCAGGCCCTCTGCCTCCGAAACCGTCACCAGCATCATGTCGAGATCGACCACTTCCTTCGGTCCGAGCTGGGCGGAATTCACGATCAGCCTGCTCAGCCGACGCATTGCTTCCTCACCAGGTAATTGGCTGCTCGCCACCCAGGCCGCATGCGCTGCAAGATCTTCGGCCTCCGCATCGGTGAAATCGAAATGCGTGCGGATCTCCTCTTCGATCACATCGCCCTGCCGGGCGCTCAGCAATCCACCACGCGCCAGCGCCACCATCATCATCATGATCGCGGCAGCTTCCCTCGGGTCTTCGATCAGATCGACGCCGCCCTTCCCCGCCCGCCATTTAAAGGAGAGCCGGCGCGGCGCATTGGCAACCGTTTTGGCCACTTCGGCCAGCTCGTCCAGTCCACGCCGGGCCATCCGCAGGCGCCAGGTCCACACGGCAACGGCAACGAGTATGGTCAGGGCAGCAAGAACAACATGCATGGCATCATTCTAATCCCGCCGCTCGGCCCGCGCCATCTTCCTTTTCGGTAAGGTTTAAGGGCGCCTCCCTGCGGCGGCGGTGCCACCACTTTGGGCGCGCCAAGGTGGCTGACCTTCAGCTCCAGCCCGCTGCTCTCGAAAATCGCGTCCAGTTCCTGCTGGTAATAGTCCAGCGCTTCGCGGCCGCCCTGCGCCATATTCTCCGCAAAGCGAGTAGCAAAGACCATGCTCGTCGGCTCCAGCTCGAACACGCCGCGCTCCAGGCTCACCCGGAACCGGAGAGTCATCCAATAGGCGGAGATATCCTCTCGCGGCTCTCCGGACACGGTGCAGTAAGAGAAGATCATCACCGGCAGGCTGATCTCTCCCGACGAGATCACCTCCGCCCTCAGCTTCAGCTTCTCCATCAGATACCGGCGGATATCTGCGGCAAACCCGTAGTCATAGGCAATGGCGCCGCCGGGTCCGATGGCTTGCTCAGCCAGAGACACTTCGCTGGGCAATGAAACATGCCCGGCCTGCAAAAGGTGATTTGCCTCCACAGCCTTCAGTCGGATCAGGCCGGGCTCATAGGTCACCGGCAGCATCACCTGCTGTCCGCGGACAAAACTTCGCTCGGCAATCTGAGCTTGTTGCTCGCCGACCTTGCAGGAGCGGACAGACGCAGTCATGGCGGCCAGCGCGCCGATCGAGACGATCAGCGCAACCAACCGATCAATCGGCCAGCTGCGCGGATCAACGACCAGGGAAAGCCCTTTGCGGGGGGGCTTTCTCTGCCCCCCCACCCGGCCTTCCTGCATCAGGGGCTGGGCTGTTCTGCCGGCGCGGAGGCCGCATGCGCCTGCGTCAGCACATAGGCCCGGATCGCTTCGGCTTCATCCGGCGTGATGTATTCGGAGAATGACACCATGCCGTTGGCCGAGAGGTTGCCGTCGATGACGACGCCCTTCCAAGCATCCGCATTGCCCGCGATGGCCGACCAGCGCAGGTCCGGCAGAACGCCGGAAGAAACCGCCAGCGGGCCATGGCAGACCATGCAGTTACGGGCATAGTGAACGGCGCCTTCCGAAACCAGCGCCAGCGAGCCGAATGCTTCACCCTTGGGTGTCGCATCAATCGGCGCCAGGCCCGCGTCGGCGATCTCGCCCGTCGCGCCCATCTTGAAAGTTACAACCTTGCCCACCGTGGAGGCGACCTTGTCGTCATAGGCAAATCCAGCTGCCAGCGCGAAGGCAGAGCCCCATCCGGTCGTGATGGTCACATACTGTTCGCCATCGACCATAAAGGTGCCTGGGCCGGACGCGCCGCCCGATTTCAAATTATAGCTCCAAAGCTTGTCGCCAGTGGCCGCGTCATAGGACACGAACTCGCCATTGAGCTTGCCCTGGAAGACCACCCCGCCTGCCGTCGAGAGCACACCGCCATTCCAGGCATTGCCATGCTCAACGCTCCAGCGCGGCTGGCGCGCCACCGGATCCCAAGCGATCAGGCGGCCCTTCAGGCTTGAACGCAGGAACTTGGCGACCTCCGGGGGCGCAATCGGCGGCACGCCTGCAGAGAAGTCGACGCCGGTGTTCCAGCCAACCGGGCGGGAATTGAAACGCGGATCTTCAGAATACGCCTGCGGAATTTCCTGGGCCGGAATATAGGCCAGGCCGAGGTCCGGGTTGAACGCCATCGGGTGCCAGTTATGGCCGCCCAGCGGGCCGGGCAACTGCTCGTAAGGCTGTTTGGAATAACGTGCTTCGGGCACTTCGATGGGCCGGCCATTTTCATCAAGGCCAGTTGCCCAGTTCATCGGCACATAGGCGTCGCCCGACAGGAACTCGCCCGTCGCCGCATCGACCACATAGAAGAAGCCGTTCTTCGGTGCCTGCATGGCCACGCGGCGCGGCGCGCCATTCTCGCCCAGCGGCAGGTCCGCCAGAATGATCGTCTGTGTCGCCGTGTAATCCCAGTTGTCGCCCGGCGTCGTCTGGAAGTGCCATTTGTACGCGCCCGTCTCGGCGTCCACCGCAACGATGGAAGAAAGGAACAGGTTATCGCCTGCCGACGGATCGCGGAAATTCCGGTTCCAGGGCGAGCCATTGCCAACGCCGAAGATGATCTGGTTGTTCACTTCGTCATAAACGATCGAATCCCAGACCGTGCCGCCACCGCCATCGGTCACCCAGGCGCCTTCATCGCCCCAGGTCACGTTGCCCACCTTGACGAAAGCATCGTCCGAGGCCGCACCATCGGGCTGCTTTGCCGGGTTCGGCACAGTGTAAAACCGCCAGACAAGCTCGCCGGTATTTGCATCGTAGGCGGAGAGATATCCGCGCACGCCAAGCTCGGCGCCACCATTGCCGATCAGCACCTTGCCATTCACAACACGCGGCGCGCCGGTGATCGTGTAGGGCTTGGACTGGTCGACGGTCACCGTGCTCCAGACCACTTCGCCGGTTGCGGCGTTAAGCGCTTCCAGCCGGCCATCGATCACGCCGACATAGACCTTGCCGTCATAGACAGCGACGCCGCGGTTGACGACATCGCAGCAAGCATTGACGCCCACAGCGCGGTCCGCCTCCGGATCATGCACCCATTTCTCGGCGCCGGTCTTGGCGTCCAACGCATAGACGATCGACCAGGCGGAGGTGACATACATCGTCCCGTCAACCACGATCGGGGTCGACTCAACGCCGCGATTGGTGGCCAGGTCATAGGTCCAGGCAACACCCAGTTCGCCGACATTCTCTTTATTGATCGCGGTCAGTTTGGAGTGGCGCTGCTCGTCATACGTGCCGCCATAGGTGAGCCATTCATTGCCGCCACTCTCGGCTGAGATGCGCGCCGTATCGACTGCTGCAAAGCCGCGCGGCTCCGCCTTCTGAAGCTGTCCCTGTCCGCAGGCCGCCAGAACCAGCGCCGCCGCTGCCACAGCCATCAGTGGGCTGGCCCAGCGGGCCTTCACAAATTTGCTCACGATAATCCTCCCAGACCTCGTCCCGCGGCGCCGTGCGCGCAGGATCATGTCGCCGGGAAGACTAGCCGCTTGCAGCGTAAAGTCGAGATGTGACGCCGCGGGAGCGCGTCAGGCGTAGGCGGCGCCCGCCAGTTCCGCCCTGGCCGCTTCGATAGCCGACGCGATGGCTGCCTGCCAGGCATCGATGCTGCCCGCGCCTGCAGCCGCAGACGGGAAACTGATCGAACGGGACGCGCTGATCACCCCGCCTTCAACTGCATTGCCCGTGCTCATCAGGCCCGCCATCGCATCCTCCGGCCGGCCATTCTGCGCGCCATAGCCGGGCACAAGGAACAGCGCCTTCGGGGCCACAGCCCGGACCTGACGGGCTTCCTCCGGCGCGGTGGCGCCGACAACCATCATCAGGTTCGACCAGCCGCAGGGGCTCATCAGCCGCTCGCTCAGCGGCGCCAGCGCCTCAGCCACGCGGACATAGAGCGGCTTGCCACCGGTATCGAGTCGCTGGAAGTCCGCCGCGCCGGGATTGGACGTACGCACCAGCACGACTACGCCCTTGCCTTCCGCTTTTGCGATCTTTGCATAAGGCTCGATCGTATCGAGGCCCATATAGGGGTTCACCGTCAGCGCGTCGCATTCGAACGGCGCGCCCGATGCCAGATAGGCGTTGGCATAGCCCTCCGCCGTCGTGCCGATGTCGCCGCGCTTGGCATCCATCAGCACCAGGAGACCTGCCGCGCGCCCTGCCCGGCCCACCGCCTGCAGCGCCGCCATGCCTTCCGGCCCGTGGCGCTCGAACAGGCTGACCTGCGGCTTGATGATCGCCACCTTGCCGGCAGCGGCGTCCACCATCGCCAGCGCCCAATTGCGGACGCCTTCGGGCGTATCTCCGCCAAACAGCTCTGGAATAAGGCCCGGATGCGGATCGATCCCTACACAGAGCGGGCCGAATTTCCGCGTGCCTTCGGTCAGTCGGGTGGCAAAATCGATCATGACCCCACTTCGCACATAACCTTCACCACCTGCAAGCGCCGCCGCGCTGTGTCCGAAGCTGCGCCATAATTGCGCAATTGAAAAGCATCAGCCGGCCCGGCCTCCCGCACCACGCCCATAACCGCGAGAAACGCCTCAACCGATTGCGGCGCAGTTGTATAGATCCTGCCGCGTCTTGGGCTTTCGGCCACGATCACGCCGCGCACCGAACCATCCTTGCCAAACACCGGTCCGCCGGAAATCCCACCCAGCGTGCCTTTCAGACCGCTGGTGCGGCCAACTTCAGCCCAGGCGAGGATCGGCATCTCTGCCTCCCGCGTACCGCGCGTCACAAGGCGCGAACGGCCCACCAGTTTGCCTGCGAGTTCGCCCGGCTGGCCCTGAGGGAAGCCTACAAGGAACCCCTCATTGCCAAGATACATCGGCGATGTCAGGTCCAACGTCACCGGATTGGGACTGCGCCCCGTCGAAATCAGCGCAAGGTCGTGCCCGTCATCGAGGGAAATCCGCGCCACGGGCACATAATTGCCCGGCGCCACCTCAAGGCTCACCTTCGAACAGCCTTCCACCACATGCCGGGCCGTCAGCCAGTCGCCCCGCGAATTGACCGCGAAGGCAGTGCCCACACCGTTCTGCGGCGGCCCGGTCTGCACCACCACCAGCTCGTCCAGCGGCGAAGGGTCGGGCAGCAACGGCCCCATTTCTTCGGCAATGATGGAGGGGGGCGGCGGTTCGGGCGCTTCTGCTTCCGGCGCCAATGAAAAGACGACCAGCAGAATAAATCCGAGCGCGGCAAGGTAGATTACCCAGTCAAAGCCGCGCATCCGTCAGATCCTCTGCAACACCGGATCCCACAGCCCTGCCGCAAAGATCAGCCCCGTGCCGAGCTTTGCCGCCGCAAGCAGCACCGCCGCGCCCATCTCGTCATCCGAGATCCGGCGCGGGATGTCCCGCAGGATGAGGTCCACGATACGATAGGTAATGAGTTGCATGAGCAGCGCAATGGCGCCCCACAGGACAAGTTCGGGGAGGGAAACGGAAGAAGCGAGCGTCGAGGCGATGGGAATCGCCAGCCCGCCGACCGCCCCGGCAAGGGCGACACCGGCGGAGGTGTTGCCCTTCTTCACCAGCGCAAGTTCCTTCCACGGCGTGAGCAGAACATAGACGGCAGACGCCGTCAGCAGCAGCAACGCGGCCAGTCCGGTTGACATTAGGAAGCGCGGGAAGGCCGCATCGAAAGCGCTGAGTTCGCCCAGTAACACCCTTGTTAATCCTCGCTTGCGGGTCTACCCCCCGCATCTGAAAGCCCCCTGACAGACCCTACCCAGTGCGTCCCCCTGCCTCAAGGCCAGCCTCAAGGAGAGAGCAACATGCTCGCCGGTAAAACAGCCCTCGTAACAGGCTCAACCAGCGGTATCGGCAAGGCCATCGCGCTGCGTCTTGCAGCCGACGGGGCTAACATCGTGCTTAACGGTTTCGGTGACGCGAACGAGATCGAGGCACTTCGTGCCGGAATCGAAAAGGATTATAAAGTAAAGGCCACCTACTCGGCCGCCGACCTCTCGAAGGCCGACGCCATCGAGGCGATGATGAAGGAGGCTGCGGCCACCTTCGGCGGCATCGATATTCTGGTGAACAATGCCGGCGTACAGTTCGTTTCCCCGATCGAGGAGTTCCCGGTCGAGAAGTGGAATCTCATCATTGCGCTGAACCTGTCAGCCGCTTTCCACACGACCCGCCTCGTCCTACCCCATATGAAAAAGCAGAAATGGGGCCGCATCATCAATATGGGCTCGGCCCATGCCAAGGTCGCCTCACCTTTCAAGTCAGCCTATGTCGCCGCCAAGCACGGCATTTCCGGCCTCACAAAGACAACCGCGCTGGAAGGGGCAACCTTCGGCGTGCGCTGCAACACCATTTGTCCCGGCTATGTCCACACACCCCTGGTCGATGGCCAGATTGCCGACACCGCCAAGGCGCGCGGCATGTCCGAAGAGCAGGTCAAGAATGAAGTCATCCTGGCAGCTCAACCGACCAAGGAATTCGTGACGGTGGAAGAAGTCGCCGCCCTGGCAAGCTTCCTCTGCACGGACGCTGCCGCCCAGATCAACGGCGCCGACCTCTCGATCGATGGCGGCTGGACGGCGCAGTAGCGCCAGAAAAAGACCCGCAAAAGCGAACCAGAAAATCCCCCCTCCGTCTGTCCGAGAGGGATCTTCCTGTCCCGCCTATTCGGCGGCCTTCATGATGGCTTCCATCCGCGAAATCCAGATCAGCCAGGCTTTGCGACCCTTGTCCGTCAGGAACACGCGTGTCTGCGGCTTCTTGCCGACAAAGCGCTTCTCCTGCGTCACATACCCTGCCTCTTCCAGCTTCTTCAGATGGGTGGACAGGTTGCCATCGGTGGCCCCCACCTTGTCGCGTAACTCGCCGAACACAGCCGGGCTGGCGGTTGAGAGATAGGCCATCACACCGAGGCGCAGGCGGCCATGGATGACATCGTCAATGTCATTGTGGTCGAAGGGATTGTCCTCGCTCATCGCGCAGTGATCCCCTCTCAGACGGTGTCGGAGGGCTCGGCCCGCATCATCATGATGCCGGGCACGCACACTGCCAGGAAAGCCGCGCCCGCCCCCGCCAGCCAGATATATTCCGTGCCCGTCATGAAAACGGTTGCCGCGACACCCGCAAAGGCTGCAATGCCCGCAAATTTCAGCGCGCCCTGGCCGGAGATCGCTCCCGTCACGAATTGCCCGATGCCATAAAGGCCCAGCACCATCGGCACGGACCAATAGAAGCCTTCCACGCCCTCGCCGGTCAGCATCACGCGCGCCATCAGGCTGACGAAATAGACAAACAGGAACAGTCCTGCCGTGGTCCAGAGAACCGTCTGCACACGGTTTCCGGCAGAGGCCTGCCCCGGCTTTGGCCCCATGCGCGACACCATCAGGAACTGGCCAAGGCCGCCCAGAATGCCAAAGGCGAGCCACATATAAAGATAGGCGGCGCCATTCTCGCCGAAGACGCCGGCGGAAATCAGGTAGTGGCCAATATAGGCAGCCGTCACCAGCCCGCCCCACATCGCCAGGAACCGGCCACCCAGCAGCGGCGCATTCTGCCCGGATTCGGCCAGGTCACGAATATAGCTGAGGTCTTCAGCAAGGGTCGGCGATCGGGTCATGGTCATCTCCACATTAACTTTGAAATACAAAGTAGTTTGCCGAATAAGATCCGTCAATACCCCATGGATAGGCCCCACCCTGTCCAACACCGCCACACCCCCTCCTCCGTCATCCCGGAAATCGCGGAAGCGATTATCCGGGACCCAGAATGCCCAGCAATTCCAACACATCCGCTGGATCCCGGTCTTGGCCTGCGGCCAAACCAGGATGACGGCTACAGGCGCCGAACACGCGACTTATCCGGCTGGCTCCCCCACGCGATCACAATACCCGCATCCTCTCACATGGAGCCGGGCCGGTACCGTTCGGTTTGTAGGAGGTCGCCTCGGAGGATGGGAGGCGGCTGGGGCGAACGGTCCAGCCTCTCTCTAGGGACATTGATCCGGGTGAGCCGGACCATAAAGCCGGTAGAGAAACCCGACTGGCCCGCCTTCCCCGCAAGGAGAAGGCCACGAGAGTTGACGGGTTCCGAGGATCAGCAATCGCACTGCGATTGCCGGAGGGACGGGCAAGACCTGGCAGCGCCGAAGTCATCCCGATAACTGCCCGAAACTCCGGCGGCAGAAGCGCGGCGGGCGTAGCGCCCACACCGCACACAACATTTCTTTTCCGGGCGCCGCGGCGCCCGCCGCGCAAGGCTCCGCATCAGGAGCCAACACCTGCCCCAAACCCGGATGGCTCCGCCAGTCCGGAGACTGATGTATGGCGACCCGATGCGCAGACCGCCTAGAGCCGGGAGATCTTTTCCTGGGCTTCGGCGAGGATGGCGGCCAGCGCGCTGCGGCGGGCGGTGTCTTCCGGGGCGGCGCGGACCGTTTCGATGACCGTGTGGCGCAGGCGGCGCATGGCGCCGCGCACGTCATCCGGGTCTTCCGGCGCATCGCTGGCCTGAAGGGCGTCGAGGCGTTCGTTCACCTGGTCCAGCGTCGCGGCCTCGCGGGCAAGCTCTGCTTCCCCTTCCGGCGTGATGCGGAACAGGCGGCGGCTGCCTTCGGTTTCAGCGGCGGCCCAGCCAAGATCCAGCAGGGTTTCCAGCGCGGGATAGATGACGCCGGGGCTGGGCACATAGGCGCCGCCCGTGCGGGCCTCGATGCCGCGAATGAGATCATAGCCATGGCGGGGCTCGGCCGTGATCATCTGAAGGATCAGCAGGCGGAGGGTGCCGTGGTCCAGCGCGCGCCGCGGGCCGCCGCGGCCACCCCGCCCCCCTTTACCCATGCCCGCACCGTGGCCGCGGCCCCTGCCCTCGCCTTGTCCTCTGCCGTGGCGCATGTGCCGCCCCCTTCTTCCGCCGCAGCCACGGTCTTCACCGGGGCCGCCATCCACAAAGATGCGGACGCTTGGCCCGCCTTTTCCTCGGTTATTGCGATACATCATGTTTTCTCCTTTCGATATATCTGAACGGCACATCGTTCCGATATATCTAAATTTCAAGTATCGATATATCGAAAAGTGAAATCGCGCGGGGCGGGACCGGCGCAAGCGACTGTGAAATTCCACATGGCCCGCTGGCGTGGCCGTTTGCGAATCCGGCGGCGCCCGCTAGGTATAGGGGATGATCCGGCGCCTTCTCCTGCCCGCCCTGATGGCGGTTCTGGCTGCCTGCGGCGAGGCGCCTGCAGGCCCCTGCCAGACGCGCACCTTCGAAAACCTGCCCTATCTGGTGTGCACCTTCGATACGGCCGAGGACGACATCCGCCTGTTCCTGCGGGACGAGACGGGCGCGCCCTATGGCCAGTTCGACCGGCTGGCCAATCATGTCGCCTCGCAAGGGGGCCACCTGATCTTCGCCATGAATGCGGGCATGTATCACGACGACCGGCGCCCCGTGGGCCTCTATATCGAAGAGGGCGAAGCGGAGATGGGCCTCGTGCGCTCGGCCGGGCCGGGCAATTTCGGGATGCTGCCCAATGGCGTGTTCTGGATTGATGGCGACACGGCCGGCGTTTCGGAAACGCTCGCCTTCGACGAACAGTTCAAGGATGCCCCGCCCCGCTTTGCCACACAGTCCGGCCCGATGCTGGTGATCAAGGGCGAGCTGCACCCGGCGCTGAACCCCGACGGGACAAGCCTGCGCCGGCGCAATGGCGTGGGCGTCAGCGCCGATGGGCACAAGGTGTTCTTCGTGATCAGCGAAGTGCCGGTGAACTTCCATTCCTTCGCGCGGCTGTTCCGCGACGAACTGGACGCGCCCGATGCGCTCTATCTCGATGGGGCGGTCTCGAAGGTTTATGTGCCGGCGATGGAGCGCAGCGAGTCCGGGCTGGACATGGGGCCGATTGTCGGCGTCATCCGGAAATGAAGACGCTCGCCCTCTCCGAGGACCGCCGCCAGCGCCTGATCGACCAGCTGCGCCTGATGTTCTCGCAGGAATTCGACATCGCTCTCAGCCCGTTTCAGGCCGGTGAAGTGGTGGACCGGATGACGGCCCTGCTCGGCCCGGCGGTGTATAACGAAGCGGTTCAGGATGTGCGCCAGCATTTCCAGCGGCGGCTGGATGACCTCGACGGCGAAGTGTTCGTGGACGATCCGGGCTGATGCGTAAGCTGAGCTTACGATTGGGATAAGCTGGTTGCAGGCGGGCGGGCGCGTTCATATCTGCGCGCCAGACGCTGAAGCAAGATGCTGAACGAAGAGGAAAGACGATGACCACACTCTATGGCCTGAAAAACTGCGACACCTGCAAGAAAGCCCTCAAGGAGCTGGAAGCAGATGGCAAGGCGGCAGACTTTGTGGACATCCGCACGGAGGCGGACCTGCCCTCCAAACTGCCGCGCTGGATCTCGGCCGTGGGCGAGAAGCTCGTCAATCGCAGCTCCACCACCTGGCGCAACCTGTCTGACGCTGACAAGGCGCGCGCCTCCGGCGTGAGCCTGGAGGGCCTGCTGCTGGGCAATCCGACGCTGATCAAACGCCCGGTGATCGAGCAGGGCGGCGAGGTGTTCGTCGGCTGGAGCGCGGAGACCAAGGCGCGGCTTGGCTAAAGGCGGCGGCGCCCTCCCCCTTCAGGGGGTGTTCCTGAAACGCTGGCCCGGCCTATACTTCCCGAAGACGCATCGGGAGGCTTTCAATTCATGCGCATTCTGCTCGCCACGCTGGGCCTGTTGGCTGTTTCCCTGAATGCGGCGGCAGAGTGCCCGGCTGACGCGGAGCAACGCCTCTATGACATGATCCAGGCGATCCAGCTGGGCGAGCAGTCCGATGCGGCGCCGGTGGCCGAGCTTGCCGAATGGGCGGTGATGACCTGCCCCACCCGCTCGCATGCGCAGGCGCTGGCCGCGACGCTGCTGACCGCCGTGATCCCGTCATCGGCCATTCCGGGCACGATGCAGGACTATCTCGCCCTCGCTGAAACCGCGATCCGGCAGAACGACTATTCATGGAACCCCAAACTGGGCGCGGCGATCCTCAAGAACCGCGATGGCAGCACAATCGACTATTACGGTTATGCCCAGGCGACGAGCACGCTGCTGAATACCGTCCTGCCGTACGCGGCCATGCTGGCGCAAAATGGGCATACCCCCCGGATGCTTTCCGGCGAAGCGTATGCCGTCTGCCCGTATGCGGACCATTCTGCCGGCCGCCTGACGGAAGAAGCAAACCTCTGGAACACGAATGTGGAGGGCAAGTCCGATCAGGCCCTCTATGCGCTGGCCGAGACGCGGCTGACGAAGCTGCGCGCCGCCTGCCCCCTGCACCGGCGCGACCTGGAATACGCGCTCGCCCGCCTCTACGGACAGGAAGTCGTCCGCCTCAGCGAGTGGGGCTATCACTATTCAGAGCTTCAGCCGTACAAGAATGGCGGATGGTTCTGGTCGAATGCCAGCCTCAACACCTCAATCTTCGATGAGGACGAGATGAAGGCCAAGAAGGCCGAGCTGGACGCCCGCGCGCGCCCGCTGGCCGGCAAAGCGAAGCCGCATCTCGACGCGTTCCTGAAACTGGCGCCGCTGGGCACCAGCATTGATGACGAGCGCCGCCGCGAAGCGGCTATCTGGCGGACCGCCGGGGAAAAGCTCGCGCCTTAACGCGGCCCGGCCATCAGTTCTCGTCGCGCTCGTTGGCAATGTCGGCGGCGATGTCCTCGACGGCAGCATCGGTTGCGGCAGCCACCTCACCGGCGGCCTGCCCGGCCCCATCGGCGGCGGCCCCCCTCGACAAGCCGAAAAATCATCATCACCGCAAAGAAGCAGGACCAGCACGGCGGTCAATATGGCGTGGAATGCTTTCATCTTGCGTGCCCCATTGGCCGCTTTTCGCTTAACCATACGCCTGCCCCGCAGAAAGGTCCCCGCGCGCGCTTTTCACCTGCCGGAAACCGCGCTAAGGTCTGCCGATCCGAGGGGCGCGCACGGAAAGCGCTGAGATGGGGCCGATACCGCTCCAGCACCCTTTGAACCTGATCCGGGTCGCGCCGGCGTAGGAACGGAAACCGAGACGCTAAACGCTCCCGGGTCTTCACAACTGTTTGGAGACCCACATGAACAAGCCCACCAAATCCGGCGATTTCGACGCCCCCAAGGTCACGACCGGTGCCCTGCCTGCCAGCCGTAAGGTTTACACCCAGCCCGCGCCCGGCATCAGCGTGCCCCACCGCGAGATTGATCTTCATCCGTCGGCGAACGAGCCGCCAGTGCGCGTGTATGACACCTCCGGCCCCTATTCGGACCCGGCGGCCGAGATCGACGTGGAAAAGGGCCTGCCCCGAAACCGCCGCGACTGGGTGATCGAGCGAGGCGGCGTGGAGGAGTATGCGGGCCGCGAAGTCAAACCTGAAGACAATGGCGGCGCCACCGGCAAATATCTCGCGCGTGAATTCCCGGTAAAACACAAACCGTTGCGCGGCCTGAGCCGTATCGACAAGATCGACTGTGCGTCATCGCCCTGCTCACTGGATATGGACCCGCCGGTCAATGCTGAAGGCAGGCCCCTGGTGACACAGTATGAATTCGCGCGTGCCGGCATCATCACCAAGGAGATGATCTATGTGGCGGAGCGGGAAAACCTCGGCCGCAGGGAAGCCCTTCCCGGCGCAGCCGCGCAGATCGAGCAGGGCAATTCCTTCGGCGCGGACATTCCGGAGTTCATCACACCGGAATTCGTCCGTGACGAGATTGCCCGTGGACGCGCCATCATTCCGGCCAACATCAACCATGCCGAGCTGGAGCCCCAGATCATCGGGCGCAACTTCCTTGTGAAGATCAACGCCAATATCGGCAACTCCGCCGTCGCCTCTTCCGTGGAAGAGGAAGTGGAAAAGATGGTGTGGGCGACCCGTTGGGGCGCCGACAATGTGATGGACCTTTCCACCGGTCGCAACATCCACAACACGCGCGAATGGATCATCCGCAACAGCCCGGTTCCGATCGGCACCGTGCCGATCTATCAGGCGCTGGAGAAGGTGAACGGCATTGCCGAAGACCTGACCTGGGAAGTCTACCGCGACACGCTGATCGAGCAGTGCGAACAGGGCGTCGACTATTTCACCATCCATGCAGGTGTACGGCTGGCGTATATCCACCTCACCGCCAAGCGCGTTTGCGGCATCGTTTCGCGCGGTGGATCGATCATGGCGAAATGGATGCTCGCCCATCACAAGGAGAGCTTCCTCTACACCCATTTCGAGGAAATCTGCGACATCATGCGCGCCTATGATGTTTCCTTTTCCCTCGGCGACGGTCTGCGCCCCGGCGCGATAGCCGACGCCAATGACGCGGCGCAGTTTGCAGAGCTTGAAACCCTTGGTGAGCTGACGAAGATCGCCTGGGCGAAGGGTTGCCAGGTGATGATCGAGGGGCCCGGTCATGTGCCGATGCACAAGATCAAGGTGAACATGGACAAGCAGCTGAAGCTATGCGGCGAGGCGCCCTTCTATACGCTCGGGCCGCTTGTAACCGACATTGCCCCCGGCTACGATCATATCACGTCAGGCATTGGCGCGGCGATGATCGGCTGGTTCGGCACGTCGATGCTCTGCTATGTGACGCCCAAGGAGCATCTGGGCCTGCCTGACCGGGACGATGTGAAAGTCGGCGTGATCACCTATCGCCTGGCCGCCCATGCCGCAGACCTGGCCAAGGGCCACCCGGCCGCGCAGCTGCGCGATGATGCGCTTTCAAGAGCGCGGTTTGAATTCCGCTGGGAAGACCAGTTCAACCTGGCACTGGACCCCGAAACCGCCCGCGACTTCCACGACCAGACCCTGCCGAAAGACGCGCATAAAGTGGCCCATTTCTGCTCCATGTGCGGCCCGAAATTCTGCTCCATGAAGATCACCGCCGAAGTGCGCGACTACGCCGCCGGAATGTCCGAGAACGAACGGATGGACTTGGAGAAACAGGCCGCCGAAGCGAAGAAAGGCATGGAGGAAAAGTCGAAGGAGTTCCTCGACAAGGGCGGAGAGATTTATCTTTCCAAGGATGGAAGCAAGCGCGAGCCGATCGATTGATCGGCCTGCAGCATCCCGCAAAAATTCCCTGAAAACTCAGAAAATACAAGGACGGCCGCGATTTTTTCGCGGCCATTCATTTTACGTTCAAGCCTTTTGGGTCAACCGGGACAGGCACAAAGCTGGAGGGAACCCATGAAAACTGTCTTTTTTGCCGCGCTCGCCGCCATCGCCGCCTGTGGAACCGCATCTGCTGCGCCGGGCGTGCATGTTCGCGACACCTGCTATGTGAAGGTTGATGCCGGCACGGTCGTTGCGGGCTATTGCGATTCTGCAGGCGTTTCCTGCAGCACCACCGACTCCTCCTGCACGATCGACGGCTACAGCATACCGGGCGAGCAGATGAACGGCAAACTCCGCGCTGAGAAGGGCGTGAACGTGCTTCAGCTTACGGATGATACGCCGGTTGGCGAGGCCGAAACAGTTGGCCGCGACATCGCCCGCCCCGCCACAACTGCCGCCGATACCTTCAAATACCGCCGCCTCGAAGACGACAGCAAGCTAGAGCTTCCCGTGGGCGACGAAGTTGACGCCGGTGGCCCCTGCCCGCCTTCGGGCTGTTAGGGCGGCGCCGCGTCGCCAAGCGCACTGGGCGGCAAGAAGGCGTGCTCCTTCTGGAACGCCCCCTCCCGGCCTCACGCAGGCATGGCAGCCGCTCAGCCGCCAAATTCTGCGCGCAGCTTTGCGAGCGTGGCTTCGTCATTCTCCGCCAGCACGATGATTTCCTGATAGCGTGTGGGGGTGAGCCCTTCCTTCTGGATGGCGGTGACGATTTCCTTCTCCGCCTTGGTCTGGAGGCTCGCCACATCCTCCTCGGTTTTGGCGCCCTGCAGCTGGGCGCTCATCTTATTGGCGACTTCCGTCACCTTCTTGTTGGCGGCCACAAACTGGGTGGCTTCCTTGTCGCTGAGCGGGGCGATCTGCGTAGCGGCTGTAGCGGGCTGACCCGCCTGCTGGGCCATGGCGACGCCGCTGGTCATGAAGACCGCCGCCGCGATCAGGGATACATATCGTATACGGATGTTCTGGGAAGTCATGCCAAGTTCTCCTCTTCGTCTCCCCCCCTTCGGGCATCTGCCCTCGTGCACAAGAAAACAAAGGGTGCCTGGCGGCGCAATCTCGAGAAGCGGCAAACACCCCCAAATGAGGGCATTGTAATTTAAGCTTCTGTCATGAACATCCGGACACAAATCATGTGTCCGGATGCCGCGCCTTCAGCCCGCGGCGACATTCGTCGGCGGGAACGCGCCTGCCCGGCTGAGCGCGGAAGCGACCGGATGGCCAAGAACGCCCTCTAGCCATTTTGCCGTTTCGATCAGCTTTGCCAGATCCAGCCCCGTTTCATAACCGGCCCGCTCCAGCATCCAGACGACATCTTCGGTTGCCACATTGCCGGTTGCCGCCGGCGCGAAGGGGCATCCGCCAATGCCGCCGCAGCTGGCATCGATCACATCCACGCCCGCCTCCACGGCGGCAAACACATTGGCAATCCCGGCGCCGCGCGTATCGTGGAAATGCATGCGCAGGAACACGTCGGGCGCTTCCATCCTTACCCGGTCTATCCGCTTGCGCACATCCCAGGGCGTGGCCGCGCCGATCGTGTCGCCAAGGGCCAGCTCCGCAACGCCTGCGCGTTGAGCCTGCGCGGCGAGGCTGCCGACAACGGCGATGTCGACATCACCGGTATAGGGATCGCCAAAGGCGACGGAGATGGTGGCCGAGAGGGGAATGCCCGCATCGTGGATCAGCGGGGCGCACCTGACCAGCATATCAGCGCTTTCCTGCGGGCTCATGCCCTGATTGCGCTTGCCGAAGGCCTCGCCAGCCACCAGCACGAAATTGATTTCGTCCGCCTGCGCCTCAATGGCCCGGCGCACACCGGTTTCATTCAGCGCCAGGGCGATATGCCGGGTGGGGCGTGACCGGTCGAGCCCCGCGAACACCGCCGGCGAGTCCGCCATTTTCGGCACCGCCTTCGGGCTGACAAAGCTGCCTGATTCCATGCGCTTCACGCCTGCCGCTTCCAGCCGGGCGATGAACTCCAGCTTCTGCGCCACGGTGAGGTTGGCCGGATCATTCTGCAGCCCGTCGCGCGGGCCGACTTCGACGATATCAATGCGGCGGGTCATCAGGGGGCCTACTTTCCGGTGAAGGCGGGAGCGCGCCGCTCGACAAAGCTCGCCACCCCTTCCTTGAAGTCATGCGTCGCAAAGCTTGCTTCCATCTCTGCGTCCGCCACGGCGAGGGAGGCAGCGTAAGACTGGAAATAGCTTTCGCGGATCTGGCGTTTCATGATGGCGACCGAGCGCGGGGAAACCTGCGTGGCCAGATGCCGGGCGGTTTCGGCCACAAAGCCCATCAGTTGATCGCCGGGCAGCGCCTTGTTCACCAGGCCGAGTTTTTCGGCTTCCGCTCCATCGAACTTGCGCGCCGTGAAGAGAAGGTCCAGCGCATTGGCCTCGCCCACGAGGCGGGGCAGCTGCCAGGCGATGCCATGCTCGGCAATCAGGCCCCGCTCGGCAAAAGCGGTGGTGAACTTTGCCTCGCTGGCGGCGTAGCGCATATCCGCAAACAGGGTGAGGATCAGGCCGATGCCCGCGCATGGCCCGTTGATCGCCGCAATGATCGGCTTGGGGCAGGCAAACATGTGGCCGAACCGGCCGGGGAAGGTCTTCTCAAGGCCGGTGGGCTCGGGCGGGCGGGTTTCGGCAACGGCTTCTGCATGGCCCTCCCCCGCGCTCGCCTGGATAGATTGCAACCGGTCCATATCCGCGCCTGCGCAGAAGCCGCGCCCGACGCCCGTCAGCACAATGCAGCGCACGGCGTCATCCCGCCCGCCTGCGCGGATGGCTGTCTCCACCTCTTCCTGCATCGTGCCGGTCCATGCGTTCAGCCGCTCCGGGCGGTTCAGCGTGATGGTCAGCACGCCGTCTGCGGTGGATGTCAGGATCTGCCTATAGGCGCTCATTGGCTCTCTCTCCCCATTTCGTTGCGGCCAGTCTAGCCCCCTTTACCGTCGATGGGCAGGCCGAATTCGGCCCCGTCTGGCTGCTTGACTTCGCGCCGCCCATGCGCGACCGCTCTGCCCCATGACCCGCTTTCTCCCTCCCCTTTCTGGCAGCGCGCAGGACGAGACGCCAGAGATGCGCCCACGCTTCGACGCCAACGGCCTGATCGCAGCCATCGCGCAGGACGCCGTTACGCATGAAGTGCTGATGCTGGCCTGGATGAATGCCGAGGCGCTGCAGAAGACGATCGAGACCGGCCGGGCGACCTACTGGTCCCGGTCGCGCGGGGAAATCTGGGTGAAGGGCAACACCTCTGGTCACATTCAGGAAGTCACCGAGATCCGCGTCGATTGCGATCAGGATGCCGTGCTGCTGAAGGTGCGCCAGACGGGTGGCGCCTGCCACACACACCGGGAAAGCTGCTTCTACCGGCGCGTCGAGGGCGACGCGCTATCCTTCCCCGGCAAGGCCGACTAAGCTCCTCCGCAAAACGGAGGAACCCCATGCGCCATTCCCATTTTCTCATCGCCGCCTCTGCAGGCGCGTTGCTTGCCGCCTGCGCGCCAGCCAGCACGCCCGAGGCGCCCGCCGAACCGGGCACTGAGGCGGCCACCGAAACCGCCTCTGAAACAAGCCCGGCGCTCTATGTCGATGTGCTTGATTGCGGTACGCTGAAGGTCTCGGACCTGGATGCCTTCTCCTCCGCTGGCGATTATGCGGGCGAGGCCGACACGCTGACCGACACCTGCTACCTCATCAATCACCCCAATGGCCGCCTGCTCTGGGATCTAGGCCTGCCGAGCATCCTGCGCCTTGCCGGCCCCGTGACTCAGGACATCTTCACCGTCTCCCTCGATGCAACGCTTACGGAGCAACTCGAAGCGCTGGGGCTCACCCCCGCCGATATCGACTATGTTGCCATCTCCCACAGCCATTTCGATCATATCGGCCAGGTCGACCAGGTTCAGGGATCAATCTGGCTGGTCCACCAGGCCGAGCTGGATACGATGATCCCGCCGGATGGGTCCGTGCCGCAGGCGAGCGCAGACCAGATCGCGCTGTTCAATGCCTTCCAGGGGCTGAAGCGCGAAGCCTTCACCGGTGAGAAGGACGTATTCGGCGATGGCAGCGTCGTGATCTTCGAAACGCCGGGGCATACGCCGGGCCATACGTCCCTGCAGCTGATGCTGCCCGAGGCTGGTCCCGTCCTGCTGACGGGCGATCTCTATCACCGCGCCAAAAGCCGCGCGCTTTCGCGCGTGCCGCGCTTCAATGCGAATGAAGAGACGACCCTCGCCTCCATGAAAATCTTCGAAGACCGCGCCAAGGCGCTCGGCGCGAAGGTTATCATCCAGCACGAGCCGAGCGACATTCAGCCGCTCGACGGCGTTATTCGCTAGGGTCGGCCAGCGCTTCGGCAGACACCGTCACGGGCCGAATGAAAATCCGGTCCTCACGGCCTGCCATTTCGCCCCGCCGGAACTCACCCGCAATCGTCGCGCTGATGCCCGCCTCGGAGAGCGCAGCGGAGACACGGCTGGCGCGGCGATGGCCAAGCGCGCGCTCATCGAAAGTCTGCGCGGCAATGGCGTTGGGAAGATAGGCTATCAGCTCCGCCTGCTGCACGCCCCAGCGCTGCATCGCCCAGACCTCATCATTCAGCTGGTCGGCTGCGCCGGGCGTCAACGTGTCTTCCGACGCGCTGAAGAGGATCGGCGTGAGCACCAGCGGCGGCGGCACGACCGAGATCGTCCAGTTGCTGAAGTTCCGGGTGAGGCCATCTTCCAGACTACGCCAGCCTGCCAGCGTGACGCCTTCAGTGGGGGCAGCAGCAAACACCGCAACACGGCTTTCAGCGTCTATGTCTGCCGCCATCAGATTGAACGGAAACGCGGCGCGCACTTCCCGCTCGGTGCGGCGCTCGACGGCGAGCGCTTCGAACTGGGACATCTGCGCGCGTAGCGGCGCGCCCAGCGAAGATTCCGCGGCCTGAAGGAAGCGCGCGGTCTCCGAGTTATTGTCATCGACCTGGATCTGATCGACAGCTACTTTCACCGGTCGGCGGAACCGCTCGGTCAGCTGGTCTGCCAGCTCCTTCTCCGCCCCCGGAACACGTTCCGATGTCAGCACAGTAGCTTGCAGCACGATACGGTGGTCGCCCCGGCGCGGGAAGGTGACATTCATGTCAGAGAGGCGCGCCTCCCTTCCCTCGAAAGGCTCCAGGACGATGTCGCGCACCACGTCACGCACCCGAGTTTCATAGGCAATGTCGCGCAAGGCAAGGCCGAGCGGGATCGATAACGCAACGAAGACACTGACGATCAGGCCGGTCTGCCAGAAAGTGTGGCGCGGACTGTGACGCTCGCCAAAGCCGTAGAAGCGCGAGAGCACGGTAACTGACAGCGCAATCGCCAGGAGGTTTGTCATGTAGAGGAAGAAGGCTCCGCCTGCGACCTGGAACTGCGCCGTGGCCAGCCCGTATCCGACAACGGCAAGCGGCGGCATCAGCGCCGTCGCTATCGCCACGCCAACGATGGTCTCGCCCTTTCGGTGGATTACAGCATAGCCGCCCGCCAGGCCGGAGAAGACCGCCACGAGCAGGTCAAAGAAGTTCGGCCGCGTGCGCGCCAGGATCTCCGGCGTCACATCCGTCAGTGGAGAGAGGAACACAATAAGGAAAGAAGTCACCAGCGCCAGCGCCGTGCCGATGGCAAGCGAAACGATAGCTCCGCGCAACGCCTTGAGCTCAAGGATCGACAGCGAGAAACCCATCAACATGATGGGCCCCATCAGCGGGGAGATCAACATGGCCCCGATGATAACCGCTGGCGAAGACAACAGCAGGCCAAGAATGGCAATGCCGCATGACATCGCCGTCATGAACAGGTAGCGGCCCGAAAGCCCGCCCTCTTCATGGACGTGATCGACAACTTCCATATGGTCGATGCTGCGGATACCGCGCCAGCGCGCGACGCGCAGGCGGCGATACCATTCCGGGCGGCGCTGCGCCTTTTGCTCTACCGTATCGGACATATGCCCTCCTCTCATCCCGGCGAGGCCGGTCTGACGCTCAATTCAGCATTCTCGCATACCCGGCCCGGAACAGGCCGGGGCAAGGTTCAGGTCAGTTGCCGCCCTCCACGAGGCGGCGGGCGATCACCATCGCCTGCACCTCTCCGGCACCTTCAAAGATGTTCAGGATACGCGCATCCTGCAGGATGCGGCTGACGGGATATTCCAGCGCGAATCCGTTGCCGCCATGGATCTGCACGGCGTTATCGGCAGCGGCCCAGGCCACGCGGGCCGCCAGCAGCTTGGCCATGCCGGCCTCAAGATCGCAGCGCTTGCCGTCATCCTTCTGGCGCGCCGAATAGTATGTAAGCTGACGAACGCCGACGAGTTCCGCCGCCATCATCACCAGCTTGTTGGCAACGCGCGGGAAGTTGAAGATCGCCTGGCCGAACTGCTGACGGTCGAGTGCGTAGCGCAGGCCGACTTCCAGGGCGTTCTGGCCGACGCCGACCGCGCGGGCCGCCGTCTGGATCCGCGCGCTCTCGAAGGTCGCCATCAGCTGTTTAAAGCCCTGCCCTTCCACGCCGCCAAGCAGGTTCTCGGATTTCACCTTGAAATTATCAAAGCCGATCTCGAACTCCTTCATGCCGCGATACCCGAGCACTTCGATCTCGCCGCCGGTCATCCCTTCGGCCGGGAACGGATTGGCGTCGTCGCCGCGCGGCTTCTCGGCCAGGAACATCGAGAGGCCGGAGAAATTGTTCGTTGCCGGATTGGTCCGCGCCAGCAGCGTCATCAGGTCGGCGCGTACCGGGTGGGTAATCCACGTCTTGTTGCCGGTGATGGAATACTGTGCGCCGTCCTCATCCTTCACGGCGCGCGTGCGCAAGGAGCCAAGGTCGGAGCCGGTATTGGGCTCGGTGAACACCGCCGTCGGCAGGATTTCACCACTCGCGATCTTCGGCAGCCATTGGGACTTCTGGTCCGCCGTGCCGCCGATCAGGATCAGCTCTGCTGCAATTTCCGAGCGGGTGCCGAGCGATCCGGTGCCAATATAGCCACGCGAAAGCTCTTCGGTGACGACGCACATCGCCGTCTTGCCCATGCCGAGGCCGCCGAATTCCTCCGGAATGGTGAGGCCGAACACGCCGAGTTCGGACATCGCATCGACCACATCCATCGGGATATAATCATTGCGCAGGTGCCAGCCATGGGCGTGGGGCTTGATACGATCGGCGGCGAATTTTGCAAACTGGTCGCGCACCATTTCCATGGTCTCGTCGAGGCCGGTATTCTCCACCGAATGGCGCGTCAGCGAATCCGGCAGCAGGCGGGCCGCCGCAGCCAGGGACGCCGGCGTCTTCCCGGAGGTAATCAGCTTGCGGATGACCGGCTCGGCAAACAGCTTGTCGGCGGCCTCAAGGCTGTCCAGCTCATGCGGACGGATGGTCTCGCCCTGGTTCATTGGAATGCCGCCAATGATCTGGGCGCAATATTCGCCGAAAAGGATCTGCGAGAGCAGCGCTTCGGCCTCACCGAACTTGCCGTCAGCGTCCAGCCGCCCGGCCCACTCGGCCACCTGGCGGAGGGTTTCCACATAGGTCACGAGCCAGGAGAGGCCATGGGCAAGGTGCTGATGGCGCTCAAACGCGGCGCGGTCAGGCTTGCCGTCGGCGCCGGCCAGCTGCGCGCGGGCTCCGGAAAGGGCCGCCGCAGTATAGGTATCGAGCGCGCGCACAGCCTCCGCAAGCGCCGGAACCAGCCCCTCGATCATCACGTCCTGCCTGTCTGTCACCGCGCTCTCTCCGTCCATGCCCTGGCTCCCTCAACTATGCCGCCGCCTCTTGGTATCGAATATGATGGGGCGGCAAGCGCTTTCTGCCACAGGAGCGTTGTGCGGCGCAACAAGGCGGGACTGACCTACAGCTTGCGGTAACGCTTGGACTGGCCGCTGACGAGGGCCCGGCCCAGAGGTTCCGGCAAGATACGTGTCAGGGTCGCCAGCGCCTTGTTGGCCACGCCCGGCACGACCACCGGCTGGCCGCGATTGACCGCCTCGATCCCCGCTTTGACGACCGGCTCAGCCTCCATCCACATCCATTTCGGCATCGACTTTGTCGCCTCACGCGTACCGTTCACATCATGGAACTCGCTCCAGGTGAAGCCGGGGCACAGCGCCGTGCAGTGGACATTCTCATGTCCCAGCGTCTTGCATTCGGCCTCGATACTCTCGGAAAACTTGATCAGCCCGGCCTTCACACTCGCATAAAGGGTGTGGCCCGCGCTACCCGGCGCATAGCCCGCGAGTGAGGCGACATTGATGATCCGCCCGAAGCCGCGCGCCGCCATGCCCGGCAGCACACGGTGCGTCAGCTCCAGCGGCGCGAGATAAAGCACCTGCAGGAAGTCTGCCTGATCTTTCCATTCGGTCGACAGGAAGGTGCCCGGCAGGCCATAGCCGGCATTATTGACCAGCGCATCAACCTGCCTGCCCTTCTCCTCGATCGCCGCCACCAGACGCGCCGGCGCGCCCGGATTGGACAAATCCTCGGGAATAACATCGACCGAAACGCCGTACCGGGAATGCATCTCGGAGGCGAGCACCTGCAACCGGTCTGCCCGCCGCGCTGTCAAAACCAGATCCCAGCCAAGCGCCGCATACTGTTTGGCGAACTCCGCACCTATGCCCGCCGAAGCACCAGTAATAAGACAAAGCCGCCTATTCATGCTCATTTTTCATGCTCGTTTTAGGAATTGTGTCGGAAATGCAACAAATGCTTGGCTAAAGTGTAGTATTAGATACGCCTTATTGTTGATTGCTGCGCTGCCCTCACCTTACGATCACTTTAGGTTTCCACAACCGCCCGCCGTATCTCCGGCAATCACGCATACGGGAGTGATCACTCAATGAAATTCAAAGCCATGCTGTCGGCCGCCGTGGCCGCCATCGCGCTTTCTGCCGTTTCTGCGCCAGCCCTGGCACAGGAACAGGAAGAAGAAAGCGCCCGCACGCTGGACGCTGTCGTAACCGTCGGTACACGCGTCGCCAACCGGTCAGCCCTTGACACAGCCGCACCGGTGGATGTCGTTTCAGCTGAAACCATCCAGAATATCGGTGTTGGCGAACTCAACCAGGCGCTGTCGGTCAACCTTCCGTCCTACAACTTTCCGCGTCCGGCACTAACTGACGGCACCGACTCCGTCCGCCCGGCAGCCCTGCGCGGTCTTGCCCCTGATCAGACGCTTGTGCTGGTGAACGGCAAGCGCCGTCACTCTGCCTCTCTGGTGAACGTCAACGGCTCCATCGGCCGCGGCTCTTCCGCGGTGGACCTCAACACCATCCCTTCACTCGCTGTTGGTGGCGTGGAAGTCCTGCGCGACGGCGCCTCGGCGCTTTACGGCTCTGACGCAATCGCGGGCGTGGTCAACGTGCGCCTGCGCGAAGCCAACACCGGCGGCGCAGTCCAAGCCTCCTATGGCTGGCGTGAAACAGAATATACCGTACCCGTCATTGCACCGTCCACTCCCGGCGTGCCTGATCCGGGTCGCTCCGTAAGTCGCGAACGCTCCGATGGCCATGTGCTGACCGTCGCGGGCTGGAAAGGTTACGGCCTCGGCGAAGATGGCTTCCTCACCATCACCGGTGAGTATAAGGACCAGAACCACACCGAACGCTCCGGCTACGACCATCGCCAACAATATCCCGGCTCCCAGCCTGCTGCTGAAGCCGAAATCAACCGCTGGAACGCCTGGACTGGCGAGCCCGACCTCGAACAGCTGAGCTTCTTCGCCAATGCTGGTTACACGCTCGGCAACGGTGTAGAACTCTATGGCTGGGGCAGCTATCAGGACCGCGAAACGGTTTCCGCCGGATTCTTCCGCCGCTCGCGTGACGATCGCAACGTCATTGAGATCTACCCGAACGGCTTCCTGCCGAAGATAAATCCAACGACTACGGACTATTCTGCTCTTGGCGGCGCCCGTTTCAATTGGGCAGGCTGGGATGTCGATGCCTCGCTGGGCTACGGCACCAACAAGATGGAGTTCCAGATCATCGACACGCTGAACCGGTCGATCGGTCCGACGTCGAAAACCTCTTTTGATGCCGGCGGCTTCGAAACCCGTCAGCTCGTCGGGAACCTTGGCTTTGTGAAGGGCTTCGCCGTTGACGGTTTCGCCTCGGATCTCAACGTCGCATGGGGTGTGGAAGCCCGCCGCGAAGCGTATGAAATCTTCGCGGGCGAGGCAGACTCCTACAGCAATGGCGGTGTGCTCATTCCGATAGGCAGCGGTGGCTGTGTCGGCGATGCTGCCCTGACACCGTTTGCAATCGCCAATGGCGGCTGTGCAACGGCAAGCGGCGCGCAAGTGTTCCCCGGCTTCCGCCCAGAAAACGAGCTGGATGAAGACCGTACCGCCGTTGGCCTCTATCTCGACCTGGAAGCAAACGTCACCGACAAGCTGCTGCTTTCGGGCGCCATTCGCGGCGAATCCTATTCAGACTTCGGCGAGGCCCTCACCGGCAAGCTCGCAGCTCGTTATGATGTGAATGACAGCTTCGCGATCCGCGGCTCGATTCAAAACGGCTTCCGCGCTCCGACGCTACAACAGCAGTTCTTCACCACCACATCGACGAACTTCATCGATGGCGTGCCCTTCGATATCACCACCTTCCGTGTGGACGACCCAATCGCTGTTGCCTTGGGCGCCAAACCACTGGACGCGGAAACCTCGGTCAACTACGCGCTGGGTTTCGTCTTCCGTACCGGGTCCTTTAACCTGACGGTCGACGGTTACCGGATCGATGTGGATGATCGCATCGTTCTCTCCGAGAACCTGACGGCGGCGAACGTCCGTGACTATCTCGAAGATCGAGGCTTCGTGGGCGCGGGTGGTGGCCGCTTCTTCCTGAACGGGGTCTCTACTGAAACCACCGGCGTGGACATCATCGCCAACTATACGTTCCCGGAAACCGATTTCGGCAAGTTCCGCGGAACGCTGGGCGCAAACTTCAACAAGACAGAAGTAACAGAGATCCCGGAAGTTCCGGTACTCTCGGCCCTTTCGCCGGCCCCGACGCTGTTCGGTCGCGTGAACGTGCTCACCTTTGAAGAAGGCGCTCCGAAGGACAAGTTCACCGGCCAGCTCGATTGGGAACACGGTCCGTTTGCAGCGACACTACGTGCGATCCGCTACGGCGAAGTTCTGGTGCCGGGGTCTAGCTCCGCAACGGACTACAACCTCAGCCCGAAAACCATTGTGGACCTTGAGGCCCGCTATAACTGGAACGATCGCATCACTATCGCTGTCGGCGCCGACAACATCCTGGACGAATACCCGGATGCGGCCCCGCTGGGTCTGAACTCGACCGGTAACGTGCCGTTCTCGACCTACTCGCCGTTCGGCTATTCGGGCCGCTTCGTCTACACGAAAGCCACCTTGAACTTCTAAGCGGATCTTTCCACTCATCAACAAACGCCGCCCTTAAGTACGGGGCGGCGTTTTCTTTTTGTGGACAGCTTGATTGCCAAGGTGCCCGCCCCCTACTCTGCAGCGCAACACGGCTAGAGGAGCCAGGCATATGTCCCAGATCACGGCCAATGGGATCGAGCTGGAATATGAAACGGCAGGCAACCCTGGCGATCCGGCAATCCTCCTGATCATGGGATTCGCCTTTCAGATGACGCGCTGGCCACCGGAGTTCCGGCAGGCGCTTGCGGACGCAGGGTATTACGTCATCTGGTTTGACAACCGAGACATCGGCCTCTCACAGGAAATGGTCGAACTCGGCGTCCCGGATATCGCCGGTGTTATGGACGCTCTGGAAGCGGGGCATGATGCGAGCCCCTTTGCTCCCTATACTCTGAACGACCTGGCCGCCGATGCCGCAGGTTTGCTTGATGCGCTGGACATAGATCAGGCCGCCGTGCTTGGCATGTCGATGGGCGGCGCAATCGCCCAGATCATGGCGATCAATCACCCGCACAAAGTCCGGCAGCTGATTACCATGATGGCGACTTCCGGGGCGCCGGGACTGCCCGCAGCCACGCCAGAAGCAATGGAAGCAATCATATCCGTTCCGGCACAAAGAACAGCCGAAGCCATCGGCGAGATTGCGATAGTCACGCAGCACGCTATCGGGTCGGCGCCCGCCCTGCGCAACAGCGCAGACACAATCCGCCAGCGGGCAATTGACGACTTCAACCGATCAGACCGCGCACTCGGCACCCTGCGCCAGTTTGCGGCCATCCGCGCCCAACCCCGCTGGCACGAGCATTTGTCCGAACTCTCTCTGCCCGCCCTGATCCTGCATGGCGAGGCAGATCCGCTCGTGCGCCTTGGCTGCGGCGAAGACATCGCCCAGCGCATTCCGGGCGCACGGTTCCGCTCTTTCCCCGGCTGGGGCCATGACCTCGCCGATGCCATGTCGGAAACACTGGCCGCCGAGGTCATCGCTTTCCTGAAGGAATGATCCGCTAGCGGATGGCCACCGGATTGATGATCGCCTGCACCGCCCCTTCCAGGCGCGGGGCGCCCAGCGTGAAGAAGAATTCCGAAACGCCATCCTCGGCGAGTTCGTGCGTTACCATGTTCTCGAGGATATAGACTCCGTTCTTCGCCAGCAGGGTGAGGTGAACGTCAAACGGCCGGGCATCTTTCTCGAACGGGATGACCTCCAGCGCCCATGTGTCGGCGCCCACGGCGACCGCGCCAAGGTCTGCCAGGTATTGCGCGCCTTCCACGCCAACGCCTGGCTCCACTGGCGACAGTTCGGCAGAGCCTTCCTGCGATTTCATCGTGCCGGTGTGGAAAAGAACGATATCCCCCTCGCCGATGCTGACGCCCGCCGCGGCCATCGCCGCATCGATCTCGGCCTTGTTGAAGGCTGTTCCGGCGGGCACCGGATCGCCAAACTGTTTGGTCATGTCGAGCAGCACGCCGCGCGTCGCAACAGGCGGCAGGTCATGCGTGCCAAACTGGGTGAGACCCGAAGTGGTCACAAAGTCCGCCACCGGAACGCCGTTATAGTAGCGATGGTCGATGCCCATATGGCCCAGCCCGTCGATCTGGCTGCCGATGCCGACATAAGTGTTGACGAGGTCGTCATTGCCCACAGCCTTGTTCTCGCCCAGCGGTGTACCCGAACCATCCGAGAGCTGAAGGATCGTCATGGAGAAGCTGCGCGGCCCATAAGCCGGCGTCTTGCGTCCGGTCACCTGGCCCAGCGAATAAGTCTTTCCGGTAGTAATGAGTTTTGCCGCTTCGGCGGTCTTCTCCGGAGACAGCAGGTTCATTGCCCCAATCCGGTCCTCCGCGCCGTAGCGTGAGGGATACCAGACTTCTTTCACTGTCGGCTTTGCGCCCGGCGCATCTAGCGCCGCTTCTTCGGCCGCCATATGCCCGCAGGCCGCCAGCCCGAGCACCGACGCCATCAGAATCTTCTTCATCATTTCCTCCCGATAGTATCTCTGGAAGAAAACCTAGCGCGGCCACGCGCGCATGCAAGCAAAGTCAGGCCCGCCCAAGGCGCCTCAGGCGCGCCGCACCAGGAAGCCTGCGCGCGGGAAGTGGACGTGGATCGTCTCTGCAATCTCGCTGACGCGCTGCAAGATGATCCGTTGGCTGTCGGCATGCACCAGCTCCCCTTCCACCCAGTCCTGCCCGTAATCATCGGGCGCAACGGCTACATGCTCGCCCGGCACAAAGCCCTGCGGCTCGTTCCGGGTCGTCGCGGCCACGAGGCGCGGGGCCGCGTCCCGAGCAATCGCGGCGGCCTGCGCGCCGGTAATGGTTTCCGGCTCCTGCCCTTCGACTTCGGCAAGACGGTCAAACCAGGCGCGCGTCAGCGGCGCGCTTTCGAAACAGGCGTCCGCGAAAGCCGGCACAGCCTGCTTCATCCACCACACATTCATATAGGCGTGCACATCCACCAGCCCCGGCTTGCCGCCGACGAGATAGAGCCCGCCGCCAGCGCCCTTACCGCCCGCCAGACGCTCTTCAAGCAGCATCAGCCGCGCGCGCCACTGGTCACGCATCATCGGCGCCACCGCTTTCATCGCGGCAATATTGAACGGCCGCCCGGAAAGCTGCTCGCGGTCCTTGATGAAGGCGTCGGGAACATTGTCGCCCATCTCGCCGAAGATCACCGCCACGGAGCACTGGAACCAGCGCCCATCCGTCCAGCCCGCCACCATCTGCGCGAGCCCCTCATGGCCCGGCAGCTTCAGCGCCACCATCGGATAGCGCGCTTCCAGCTCCCGCAGGATGATCGCCGTATCGCAATAGATATCCGCCCCGATCTGCAACACAGGAATGCGCCGATAGCCGCCGGTCAGCGCCACCAGATCAGGCTTCGGCATGATCGAGGGCTGCTCGACGCGCGCATAGGCCAGGTTCTTCAGCCGGAGCGCCAAGCGCACCTTTTCGGCATAGGGCGATGCAGGATACTCATGCAGGATAATGCTGCGGGCGTCCGCCATGTTGACCTTCTTGCCTCCCGGGTAGTGTTTTGGACCGCACATTGCGCGTGTTCCTGATTGCAGGAAAGTGTAAATTCCGCCCTTCAGGGAACGGCAAGAATCGGGTGGCGCGCGTCTTATGCCTCCGGCACACTCTCCTCATGGCTGACACTCTCTTCCCCCTCGATGAACGCGCCCGCGCTTATGACCGTATGGCAAAGGCGCTCGAATGGCTGGGCGACACCTGGCAGGACTGGCCCGATCTGGACGCCGCCGCTCGGGCGATGGGCCTCTCGCCCCACCATTTCCAGCGTGAATTCACCCGCTGGGCCGGCATCAGCCCCAAGCAGTTCCAGGGCGCGCTGGCCCATGGCATGGCCGGAGACCTGCTGCGCGAGGGCGCCAGCGTTCTGGAGGCCAGTCTCGAAACCGGCCTTTCCGGCCCCGGCCGCCTGCATGACCTGTTTATTGCCCATGAAGGGCTCTCGCCGGGCGAGGCAAAAGCCGGCGGAAAGGGCGCGGACCTGATCCTCGGCAAAGCGCCGACCCCCTTCGGCCTTGGCGCCTGGCTGATCGGCCCGCGCGGCCTCATCGCGCTGGGCTTCATTGACGAGGACGCCGCCCCCCGCACCGGCTTCGAGCATCAGGGTCGGCGCGAGGACGACGCCTTCGCAAACCTCGCCGCCCGCTATCCCGGCGCATCAATTCGCCGTGATGATGCCGCCGCTGAACGCATGGCGCGCGACGTGTTCGAGGATGGAACGCCCCTGCCGGTCTGCCTCTATGGCACGCCCTTCCGGCGGCAGGTCTGGCGCGCCCTGCTTGAGATTCCTGCCGGCGAAACTCGAACCTATGGCCACCTCGCCCAGAAAATCGAGGCGCCCAAGGCCTCCCGCGCTGTCGGCGCGGCGGTGGGCGCCAACCCCGTCAGCTGGTTTATCCCCTGCCACCGAGCCCTTGCGGCAGATGGCCGGCTGCATAACTATCATTGGGGTGTGGCCCGCAAGCGCGCCATGCTGGTATACGAACGCGCCCACAGGGTCTGATGCCGCTCCGGCCGGGCCCTCTGCGGGCCAGTTTACGTCTTGGAGCGTTGTTCCCGCCCATGTGGCTCTATTACGTCCTCATCGCCGCCGTCATCGCTTGGGGGCTGCATCTAGCCTGGCGCTGGAAACAGACACGCGATTTCGCGCCCCAGCTCCTTGCCCTGCGCAAGGAAAGCGGCGAGCTGCCGGTCAGCGTCAGCGAAGCGGAGTTCACAGATCTCTATGTCCGCGCCGAAGGACCCCGCGCAGGCACCTACTTCTTCGCCTGCGGCGCCCTTTTGACCTTCGGCCTCGGCCCGCTGGTGGCCGTGTTCAACATGGCCTGGGATGCGTGCTGGCAGATGACCGGCGGCTCGCCGGTGTTCGAGCAAGGCACCCTGATCCACACATTCAGCATCTTCCTGGCATTTATGGGCACCGCCGTCGGCCTGCTCGCAGTGGCGCTGCGGCGCTTTTATGCGCTCACTCCGCCCAATCTGCGCCAGGTCATCCATAATCTGAAGGAAGCCCATTCATGAGCCCAGAATTTCTCCACACCATGGTTCGCGTCAGCGACATTGACGCGGCCAAGCGTTTCTATTGCGACGGGCTCGGCCTGCAGGAAATCACTCGTTACGACAACGAAGCTGGCCGTTTCACGCTGGTCTTCCTGGCCGCCCCGTCAGACATCGCCCGCAATGGCGGCGTGCCCGAAGGCGTCTCGCCGACTTCCCTCAACATCCCGATGGTAGAGCTCACCTGGAACTGGGATGAGAAGGATTATGACGGCGGGCGCAATTTCGGCCACCTCGCCTATCAGGTGGAAGATATCTACGCCGCCACCCAGCGCTTTGCCGATATCGGGGTGACGATCAATCGTCCGCCCCGGGATGGCCGCATGACGTTCATCCGCTCGCCCGATGGCATCTCCATCGAGCTGCTGCAGAAAGGCCCATCCAAACCCCCGCAGGAACCCTGGGCCAGCGCCCCAAATGTTGGGGTGTGGTAAGATCAAGCCGGAGGGTCGCCCCTCCGGCTTTTTTCTTGGAGCAAATAAAAAAACGGGAATAAGCGACCTGATCCCATCAGATCGCACGTCGCCCTAGTTCGCGGCCGGAACTTCCGGCAGGTCAAAGCTGTAGGCAAACCGGTCCAGCGGCTCGGGATTGCCTGTCTGGTAGGTGTCGACCTTCACATGGCCGCCCTTCACCGTGAACACGCGGAACAGCGGCGTGTGCTGCGTTTCATCGGGAATCTTGGTCCGCTCCAGCGCCGGAATGTGCAGGTAATGCACATGGCCGATCTGCTTGGAATGATCCGTCCGGTCCATATCCATGTGCAGGTCGCCTGAGATCACGGCCGCCAGGTTCGGTTGGGCCACGACTTC
The DNA here is from genome assembly GCF_019679475.1 of Hyphomonas sediminis. Classification (NCBI taxonomy): domain Bacteria; kingdom Pseudomonadati; phylum Pseudomonadota; class Alphaproteobacteria; order Hyphomonadales; family Hyphomonadaceae; genus Hyphomonas; species Hyphomonas sediminis. Next base: position 870,094 of record NZ_JAIEZP010000001.1, on the reverse strand, counting down.
CGCAAATTTCGGATTCTCGATGCCCTTCTCGGCATTCTCCGGGTACACACCAACCTGCGCGCTGTGCACCACCAGGAACACCGGCTTCGGGCTGGCTGCGCGGACCTGGTCCAGCATCCATTCGACGCCTTCATCCGTAAACTGCCGGCTGAAATCGGGCGAGGCATAGACCATCACCACCGGCCCGCGGTCCTGCACATAGCTGCGGCTGTCGATGATCGCCTTGCCTTCGTTCCAGCGATTGGCGAAATCTATGAAGCGCGCTTCGCTTTCGTTGAACTCTTCATTGCCCATGATCGGGAAGAAAGGCAGCGTCAGGGCCTGCAGCACCGGCGTTGCCGCCTCATACTGCACCAGCGTGCCCTTGTGCGCGATGTCGCCCACGCCGACAACGAAATCGATTTCCTTTTTCTCCGCCAGAACATTCACGTCAGCCACAGCGGCGGCAACATTCGGAAACTCGGCGAGCGGCTTGGGCTCAGCGTCTCCCAGCACGGCGAACGCAACGCGGTCTTCCTGGGGCGGAACTTCCGAAGGGCTGGCGCAAGCCGCGATCAGCAGGATGGCAGCGGCCTGCGCAGCAAAGGCTGCACGCTTCAACATTGCGGGACGCAACAGGGTCATCAGAATCTCCCGGGTTTTCTTGAGCAGGAACCCGGTCTCTTAGGTAATCATGCCCAGCAGCGGGATGAATTTTTTCTGACATCGAGTCCGCAAAGGATACGTCTTTCTGGATCTTCCGCCCGGCCAGCATGGCCCCCCCCTATCCAACATCGCCACCCCCCTCCCCGCGTCATCCCGGAAATCGCGGAAGCGATTATCCGGGACCCAGAATACCCAGCAGTACCAACACATCCGCTGGATCCCGGTCTTTGCCTTCGGCCAAACCGGGAAGACAAACCCGCGAGATATTCCGTCAACTTATCCGGCAGGTTCCCCCGAACTGACCCAAACCCGGATGGCATACGTCAGTCCGGAGACTGATGTATGCAGAACAAGCCTCTCCACCCTCGTCACCCTCGATGGCCAAAGGCCATCTGAGGACCCATCTCCCGAACGGAGCGGAGAGTCACACCGATGACGGCAACATCCAGAAAAGCTAAGGCGCAGGAACCGCAAGCATTTACCTGCGATCAGCACCGGCCACTCAAACGGAAGGCACCTGCGCGCTCAACCGGCCACCCATGCGGATCGGCTCAACCCGGGTCGCGAGCCCTGTGCGGTCGTCAGTCTCGACATAGGTGCCGCACAGCGTGCCTTCGCCAAGGGCGGGCTGGTAACGCTCGCCGGGCAGCTGGGTCTGGAAGCGGTAGAGCGACATTTCCTTCTGCATACCAATGACCGAGTCATAGTCTCCGCACATACCCGCATCGCTCTGATAGGCCGTGCCGCCATTAAGGATCATCGTATCCGCCGTCGGAACATGAGTATGACTGCCCACCACAAGGCTTGCCCGGCCATCGCAATGATGGCCCATCGCCATCTTCTCGCTGGTCGCCTCACAGTGCATGTCCACGATCACGGCATCGGCCACCGTGCCCAGCGGCATCTGGTCGAGCGCAAGGTCAGCCGCCGCAAACGGGCATTCCAGTGCCTGCCGCATGAAGACATTGCCTTGCAGCTGGACAACGCCCACCCGGCGTCCATCGGGCAGCATGTAAAGCTCAGCCCCCTTCCCCGGCGCGCCAGCCTGGCGCGGGTAATTCATCGGCCGCAGGAGGCGCGGCTCGCGTTCAATATAGGTGAGCGCCTCACGCTGGTCCCACGCATGGTCGCCCAGCGTCAGGCAATCGGCGCCCGCGCCGAAGAATTCCTCTGCGATCTGACGGGTCAGGCCAAAGCCGCCGGCGGCGTTCTCGCCATTGACCACCACGAAGTCGAGCTTCAGCCGCGCCCGCAGGCCCGGCAGGTGATCCAGCACCGCCGCCCGTCCGGGCTTGCCCACAACATCGCCGAAAAAGGCCAGCTTCATAGTTCACGTCTCATCGCAACAGCCTATGCCTCCATTATCCCCTATTGAAAAGGGCGCGGAAGCTCTCGCCCCGCGCCCTCATTCCTGTCAGCCGTGTCCGGCAGTCAGATTACTTGTTGGAAGCCGCAAAACCGAGCTTGGCCTTGTCCAGCTTCATGGCCGGGTCGCTCGGGTTGGAAGCCGCGTCCACGAAGGCCTGGCCGGTCACCGGTGTCGGCGGCGCGAAGCTGATCGTCAGCGTTTTCGGGTCCTGCACGAAGCTCGACAGGGCCGAGGCCAGCTCGGTGATCACCGCCACGTCGATCCCGGTGCTGCCGGCGGCCATCGGGGCCATCGCCATCATGCCGGAGATCTGTGCGCGCAGGTTCGCCGGATCTTCACCCGACTGAGCCGCATAAGCGTTCAGGGCGCGGTTGAAGAAGCCGTCATCGTCGAAGGAAATCTCGAACTGATGGAAAGCCAGCTTGTTGAGCATCACGTCCATCACAGCGTCCGGATCGGCTTCAAGGTTCGCAGCTGTCGAGGCAGCAGAAATATCCTTGGCGCCGGCATACTTGGCCGAGACATCCAGCTGGAAGCCGTCATTGAGCTTCCAATAGTTCTTGCCCTTCGGCAGGGTCACGATGTCCGCATCCGGATCATAGAGCTGCTCGCCAGCGCCGCTGAGGGTCAGCGACTCATAGCCCAGCGTTGCCAGCGCGCCGGCAAACTGTTCGCCATCGGCGTTGTCACGCGCCGCAACCGTCATTGTGAACGGATCAGTCGTGATCTTGGTTGCGCGGCCCTGCGCATCGCGGCCGACATAGGAGTTGAAGGCAGGCATGTCGACGCTGGCGCCAACGATATCGGCTTTCAGGCCCTTCATGAGCGCGGCATCGAAGCCCGGATTGCCCGGATCGGCCTGCAGCGCTTCTGCCACCAGCGCCGGATCGGCAGAGCTGTTGGCAGCAGCAGCGATGAGACCATAGTCGAGGCCGGCAACGCCGACGCCATCGAGGGTAACGTTCACATCGCCGGTTTCAGCTTCATTGAACTGGAAGACCAGGTTGGAAATGCCGGCCTTGCCGGCTTTCTCTTCCTTCAGCCCATCGACATAGACCGAAGCGAGCGTGAAAGCACCCGTGCCGCTGGCGTCCGCGATATTGAAGTTCACGTCCTTCACGGCCCAGCGATCAAAGGAGAGCGCATTGCCTTCCGGGAAATCGGCTGGCTCACCCTGCCCGAAGAGGCTGCCAACCCATGCAGCGGTTTCCGGCGACGGGTTCACCAGTTCGATCGAGCCGATTTTGCCAGTGCTCTGGTCAGCAGACCCCTCAACCGGCGTCATGGAAATGTCGGAGAAACGCATCAGCGAGAAGTTCGCGGCGCCATCGACGAAGCTCAGGCCGTCGAATTCGAGTTTGGCAGCTTTCACAACCGGCGGCGGGCCTTCAGGCTCTTCCGCGTTCAGGCTGGCGCCATACTCTTCCAGCGTCATATCCGAACCGTCGTCGGCGATGCCGTCGCCGTCATAGTCCATATATCCGAACAGTTCGGCTACTTCCTCTTCGGAATAGAGCGGCTCGCTCGGGGTAGTGTCTTCCGGGATCGACAGGGTGACATTGGTGAAAACGGCTTTCTCGCCGCTCACATCCTTGTTCTCGAAAGCCAGCCTCCCGATTCCAGACTCAGCTAGGCCGAGCGCCTGCAGCGCCTGATCCGCAGTTGCTGCATCCCCTTTGCGGAGCGAGACTTCCGGCAGCTTGCTGACGTCAAATTCAACTGCCGCGAGAGCGGCTTCACCAGTCGCCTTGTCTTTCTGCCCACATGCCGTAAGCAAAGTCATAGCGATCACGCCGGTGACCAAATACTTCATCTGTTGTCCCTCTGGATTTCGGTTTGGAGGTGCGGTGTGGCCGCCTGTGTTTAGTGCGGACTGTTTACACATGCTCTACAACAATGGCCAGACCATGACACTCAAGGCGCCCGGCGGTCAGCGGGTGAAAGTACGCCTTGAGGTCAATGCAAAAGCCAGGCGCCTGATTATCCGGCTGGATGAACGGCGTCGCGAAGCCGTCGCCATTGCGCCAAGTCCCCGGCAGATGGAAGCTGCTGTCGCATTCGCCGCCGAGCGGGTGGACTGGATTTCTTCGCGTCTTCAGCACCTTCCGGAGATTGTGAGCTTCGAAGAAGGCGCCATTTTCAACTATCGGGGGGATCCCTGTCAAATTACGACGGAAGGCGATGGAAGGCTGGCAAAAATTATTGCGGGCGAGCCAAAAATCCTTTCCGTTCCGGGGGATCCGGAAACCATTCATCTGCGCGTAGAACGCTTCCTGAGGAAGCAGGCTCGGGCCGATTTGACCCGCGCGGTGAAGCGTCATTGCGCGACACTGGGCGTTGAATACAAAGGAATTTCCGTAAAGGATACCCGCTCACGCTGGGGCTCCTGCACGTCCGACGGCCAGCTTTCCTTCTCCTGGCGCCTTATCATGGCCCCGGCCGACGTGCTTAACTATGTCGCCGCGCATGAATGCGCGCATTTGCAGGAGATGAATCACTCCACCCGGTTCTGGGCCTTGGTGTCCCAATGCTGCCCCGATTGGAAGCGCCACCGGTCCTGGCTACGCGTCCACGGAGCGGAACTGCAGGCCGTCGGCCAATAATCCGTGTCAAGACGGATTTCCTGAAAAAGGCAGAAAATTATTTTCTCCCCAAGAGGGAGAATACGAATTTTGAACTGACCGCCCAGGGCGCCCCTGCACCATTAAGGCCCAATTCTGGACTCAGATGTCAAACCTACTTGTGGACTCAGGCAGGGAGAAATCGAAGCCGATCGCCCGGGACCCATAAGACCCTTCACGGTAGCGTTCGATATTCTCCGTGAACCAGTCGAGTATGTGCTGGTAGATGTGGGCGTTGAACGGCCCAGCATCCTCCTCGCGGATCGGAAGCTGGAACTCGTATTCGGCGCCCTCCTCGATCTGGACGATGAAACTGTCGCCGGTCTTGCGGCAGTTGAGCACCAGGCGCAACCAGTCCTGCCCCTTCGACACCCGCACGGCCAGCCCGAACGAGACCGGCCCAAGCGGCCTGAAGCCGCGCGGAGGAATGGAGAAAGCCTGGTCGCCATAGGCTCGCGGTTCGAAGGGTCCGGCGGGCGGCACAAGATGTACGCAGATGCCGTCGCTGGCGCCGAGATAGTCGCAGAGGCCCGAGCGGACCTCTTCGGCGAGGCGCCGGATGCGATTGTAATTCTCTTCGGCGAGCGCCTGGTAGATCTCAACGGTAGCAACGAGCTCATCAAATCGGGGCATGGAATAGCGGGCCTTGCAAAGTCTGAAACGAAGTCCGGAACCCTACCCTCTCGGGCAGAATGCGCAAATCACGCTGCCGGGCGCCGGGCCGCAGAAAGTGGCGTCACGGCAGACGCGCTGAGGCTGGCCGCATCGGGCTGAAATTGCGGCGGCAGGGTTGTGCGCGCCATTTCAAGCGCCAGCGAGGGCGCCGCCCCTTCCCCGAAACTGCGGATCACCGCGCGGATCGTCTCGAGGAATTGGGCCTCCTCCTCAACAATCTGCCCGTAGCGGGCAGCAATCGGACCAACGAGTCCATATGCGAGGAATACGCCGAGGAAGGTACCCAGCAGCGCCGCACCGATCATGCTGCCCAGGATCGCGGGATCCTGATCGATGGCGCCCATGGTGCGGATGATACCCAGCACAGCCGCCACGATGCCGAGCGCGGGGAGCGCATCAGCCAGCGTTTGCAACGCGCCGACCGCTTTCAGCCGACGATCCATATGGCCATCGATTGCTTCCATCATCCGCTGATCCGCGCGCTGAGGATCCGACAGATCCAGCGCCATCAGGCGAAACGCATCGCAGATCAGGCTGCGGGCAGGCACGTCTTCCAGGATGCGCGGCGCAGCGCGGAACAGTGCGGACTCTTCGGGCACTTCGATATCGGCCTCGATGGAGACAAAGCCGCGCCGCTTTACAGCGCGCATCAATCCGCCGAGCAGGGCGAAGAGATCGCCATAGTCCGCCTTCTTCCAGCGGCCACCCCGGAAAGCGCGCACAAAGCCCGCGAACGTTTCGCGCGCGACATCCGGAGAGTTTGCCAGCATCACAGTGCCAACTGCCGCACCGCCAATCAGCGCCAACTCGAAGGGAAGCGCATGCATGGCCGCCGGGCCACCCGTCAGGGCAAGCCCACCCCCCACGAGGATCAGCACGACGACAAGACCAGCAAGCTGGAGCACGAAACCAGTACCCCCTTTCAGGACAAGGAAACTACGCTTAGCCTTAATGCGGGTCCGCGTCTTAAAGCCACGTTCACAAGGGGCAGGTTCAGGCGCACCCGCTGAGAAAAATCCGTGGGAGGCGGAAACAGAGCATGGTTGGACTGAACGACCGGCTGCCCAATCAGTCACGGCCGGACCGGCGAGGCGCCTTCATTCTTCTGTTTTTCGCCCTGATGGCGATTGGCGCAGGCAACACGATGTTGCTCGCAGCGGTGTTGCCACAGCTGACTCGCGAGATGCAGATGCCTGACTGGATGGCCGGTGCAGTGTTCTCGCTCTCCGCCCTGCTCTGGTCGCTCACTTCCCCTTTCTGGGGCGAACGGTCGAACCGCTGGGGCCGGCGCAAGGTCGCCGCGATCGGCCTGGCAGGCTATGCCGCCTCCATGTTCTTCATCTGGGTGACCGGGCGCCTCGCCCTCTCCGGGATGATGACCAATATTGTCGTCGTTTTCGTCTGTCTGGCGCTCGCCCGCTCCCTGTTCGGCCTGATCGGCTCTGCCGCGAACCCGGCTGCGCAGGCCTATGTGGCCGACCGAACCAGCAAGGCTGAGCGTCAGGGCGAAATCGCCTTCCTCTCCTCCGGCTTCAGCGTCGGCAGCGTCATCGGGCCGGCCTTTGCCGCTGCGCTCGTTGCCTGGGTCGGTATTCTCTCCCCTGCCCTGTTCACGGCGATCCTGGCGGCAACTATGGCGGCAATGGTCTGGTGGCGCCTGCCGGAAACCCGCGCGCCGGTTGCCGACGCGGTGAAGATTGAAGCCGAGCTTAGCGCGCGCGGCCTCTGGCATTCGGAAAGAGTCCTGCCCTTCCTGATCTATGCGGTGGCAATGTCGCTGGTGACCGGCGTACTGACCCAGGTGTTCGTCTTTGCGGTGATGGACAAGCTCGGTGTTTCGGGCCGGGAAGCTGCGCAGTATACCGGCCCAGCCTTCACGGTCGGCGCAGTCGCCGTGCTGCTGGCCCAGCTGGTGATCATTCCGCGCCTGCATCTGCGCAACAAGACGCTGATGTGGGTCGGCTGCGTGCCGCTGCTGATGGGCACACTCATGATCGTCTTCGCCAATGATTTTGCGAGCCTCATCCTGTCGCAATTCCTGATCGGGCTGGGCCAGGGCCTTGCCCGGCCCGGCTTCTCCAGCGGCGCTTCGCTCGCCGTGTCACCGCAGCTTCAGGGGAATGTCGCCGGCCTCGTCATTTCAGCCAACGGCATGGGCTATATCGTGACGCCCTTCTTCGGGCTGTTCTTCTACGAATATCTCAGCCACGAACTGCCCTTCTATCTCTGCGCCGGCATGCTTGTCGCCATGTTCCTTTATGCCCGTTTCGGGATGAAAGACGGCTTGGGCGAAGCGCGCGACGACGATGAAGACTAGGCTGGTGCCGGTCAGTTGATGGCGGGCCCGCCCGCCTTCACGGCCGCCAGCAATTCCTTGGTCGGATAGCCATCGGCGAGGAAACCGCGCGCCTTCTGGAACTGCTGCAGCGCCAGTTTGGTGCGCCGCCCGGCGATGCCGTCTGCCGTGCCCGCATCATAGCCAAGCGCGTTGAGGCCGCTTTGCAGGTCTTTAATGTCGGCCACCGTCAGCGGGGTCAGGTGCGTTGGCCAGGCCGCGACCGGTCCGCCCTTCCCGGCGATCATGTCGCCCGACAGGCCAACAGCCAGCGCGTAGGAATCGGCGCGGTTATACGTCTTGAAGACGTTGAAGTTCTTGAACAGCAGGAATTTCGGACCGGACGCGCCCGCAGGCAGCCACAGCTCGGCAACATCGGCGCCGCCGGTGTTGAATGCGCCGCCCCGGATCGGGGAAAGGCCGGCAGAGACCCAGCTTTCCATCCGGCGTTCGGTTCCATCCGCCAGGCTGAAGTCGAAGCCTTCCGGGGTAAGCACTTCGATACCCCAGGGCTGGCCCTTCATGTAGCCGGACCGGGCAAGGTAATTCGCCGCCGAGCCGAGCGCGTCGGCCTCGCTTTTCCAGATATCCTTGCGCCCGTCCCCGTCGAAATCGACAGCATGAGCCACATAGGTGGTCGGCATGAACTGGGTCTGGCCCATGGCGCCGGCCCATCCAGCGACGAGATCGGCGCGCCGGGCATCGCCATCCCTGAGGATTTTCATCAGCGCGAAGAGTTCGCTTTCAGCCAGCGTGCGGCGGCGGCCTTCGACCGCCATGTTGGCGAGCGCGTTGGCGGCATCATCCCGCCCAATGAAGCCGCCGAAATTGGTTTCCATGCCCCAGATTGCCAGCAGGACCTGCCGGTCGACACCGTATTTGGTCTCGATTGCCTGAAGCGTCGGCGAGAGCGCCGCCAGCTTTTGCTGGCCGGAGGTAATGCGGGTCGCGCCGAGCGGCGTGGCAAGGTAGTCCCAAATCGGTTTCGCAAACTCGGCCTGATCGCTGGGGGCGGTCTGCGTCTGGACCAGATCAGTCTGGCCAAGCCAGAGCGTGATCGGGCTTATATTTTCCAGAAGCGATTTTACGATGGCGCGGTCATTGCCCGCCGCCATCGCGCGCGCGCTGAAGTCGTCGCGCCAGGCATCCATGGCGGCGTGACCGGAAGATTTATAGGTGATCGGGCCGGTTTCTGGTGCAGGAGTCGGCGTTCCGGTAATCGGCGGTTTGGGCGACGGCGCCTGCGGCCCGGCCGCGCAGGAAGCCAGCGCCCCGCACAGAGCGGCAATTCCCATCCATTTCGAGCGCATCAAACCGGCTAAAATCATGGCTTCAACCTTCCATACGGCCTTCTCGCCGCAGTTAGCGTTCTTGACTCGGCTTTCCGGATTCATTACGCGCTCCGCTTTCCCAATTCCTAAAGTTCCCAAGGCCAGACCCATGAAAGTCCGCTCGTCTCTCAAATCGCTCAAGTCGCGCCACCGCGACTGCAAGATCGTGCGCCGCAAGGGCCGTGTCTATGTCATCAACAAGACCGACCCGCGCTTTAAAGCGAAGCAAGGCTGAGCCGTTGATGAACAGGGATTGAGGCGGCAGCATGGCCGCCCAGATTGCCCTCTTCGATTTAGGTGGCGTCCTCCTCGACTGGTCGCCAACTCGCCTTTACTCTCAGGTCTTCAGCAACGCCGCTGAGGCTGACCGGTTCCTTGCCGAAGTGTGCACCATGGAATGGCACACCGAGCATGACCGCGGCGTGAGCTTTGCCGACAATGCCGCGCCCCTGATTGCGCGCTATCCGCAATATGAAGCGCAGATCAGCGCCTGGCACAGCCGCTGGGGCGATATGTTTGGCGGCTATGTCAGCGGCACCGACCGTCTCGTGGAAATGCTCTATGGCAAGGGCGTGCCACTTTACGCGCTCTCCAACATGCCCGCCGAGATCTGGCAGCAGATGCTGGACATGTTCCCGGCGCTGAAGCGCTTCCGCGAAGTGGTGGTGTCTGGCCAGATCGGCCTGGTGAAGCCCGACCCCGCGATCTTCAACTATACCCGCACGCGTATGGGCGATCCCGATCCGGGCGACGTGCTGTTCATCGACGACCTGCCGCGCAATATCGCTATGGCCGAGGCGATGGGTTACCAGACCCACCTGTTCACCGACGCCGCCCGCCTTGAGAGCGAACTCATCCGGCAGGGCCTGCTTTAAGCGGTTGCTGTGACGCTGCCCCGTTGCCGCCGGGCGATTGTGCAGCATATTAAACACCATGCTGAAACGGCTCCTCCCTGCCCTCCTGATGCTGGCGCTGGCGCCTGTCGCCGCCGCGCTGCCTTCAGACGAGATGTTCGAGAAGCTGAAAGCCGCCGGGGACGCCGCCGAAGCCGCCGATGTGGCCGACGATATCTGGCTCAGCTGGATGGAATCGGGTTCCCCGACTGCCGACCTCGTGATGAGCCGGGCGGCCGACGCCATCAATGTCGGCGAAACGGAACTTGCCCATGAGCTGCTCGACCGGGTGATCCTGTTGCGGCCAGACTTTGCCGAGGCCTGGCACCGCCGCGCGGGCCTGTTCCTCTCCGAAGAGAACTATACTGAAGCCCTGCGCGACCTGAACGAGGCCCTCGCCATTGAGCCGCGCCATTTTGGCGCCTGGCTGGGCATGGGCTTCATCCTGGAACAGCTTGGCGGGGAAAAAGAAGCTCTCGACAGCTACCGGGAGGCCCTCAAGGTCTATCCGCTGATGCCGCAGGCATTGTCTGCTGAAGCGCGCCTGTCGCTGAAGGCGGAAGGCGTGGAGCTCTGATCCGCATGCTGGCCCTGACATTGGCGGCGCTTTCTGGCCTGGGGCTGGGCACCTGCCTCAACAGCCGCGCGTATTCTGCCAAGGTGGAAACGGCCTATCCGGCCGACGGCGCAATGGTTCGCGTTGATGGCCATGACGTGCATGTGCTGGCGCGCGGGCCAGAGGCGGCCCCGCCTGTGCTGATGATCCATGGCGCCTCGGCCAATGCGCGCGAATTCAGCTGGACACTGGCGCCGCGCCTGCAGACCGACCTGCGCGTGCTGATGGCCGACAGGCCGGGGCATGGCTGGTCAGACCGGTTTGACGGCGCCGAGACACTGGCCGCCCAGGCCCGGCAGATGGCGGGCGCGCTCGACCAGCTTACCCCCGGCCAGAAGGCCGTGATTGTGGGCCATTCCTTTGGCGGCGCGGTGGCCTTGCGTGTGGCGCTCGATCGGCCCGACCTCGTGTCCGGCCTCGTGCTGCTGGCCCCGGCGACCCATGGGTGGGAAAGCGGTGGCCCTGCCTGGTACAATGGGATTGGTTCTACGCCTTTGATTGGCGAGGCCTTTTCCCAGCTGATCCCGATTGCCGGCCCCAGCCAGATTCGCCAGGGCGTTGCCAACGTCTTCTCGCCCGCCCCTGCCCCGGAAGGCTATTACGAGAAGTCAGGCATCGGATTGTTCCTGCGCCCGCCGAATTTTCGCGCCAATGCAGCGGACATGACGGCGCTAAATGGTGAGCTTGCGGCTCAATCTCGGCGCTATGGGGAAATCAAGGCGCCCGTCACTGTCTTCTCCGGCAGCAAGGACACCGTGCTTTCACCGAAGATTCATACCGGCCAGCTGAAAAGGCAGGTGCCGATCGATCTCGTCATCCTGCCCGAGGAGGGCCATATGCCCCACCACGGAGAGGCTGATCAGGTTGCCGGCGCCATCCGCCGTCTGGCCTTTGCCGCACAGACCCGCTAATAGCCTCGCCTTCGCTTCAAGACCCCGGAAAGGACACCCCATGGACGATGACAGCTTCGAGCTGACCAAGATCGACGAAACGACCCGGGAAAAACTCCGCCAGACCATCGCCAAGATCGAGCGTCTGGAAGAGGAAAAGAAAGAGGTCGCCGAGCAGATCAAGGAAGTCTACGCCGAAGCCAAGGCCATCGGCTTTGATACCAAGGCGCTGCGCCAGGTGGTCCGTCTGCGGAAAATCGACAAAGCCGAACGCGACGAACAGGAAATGATCCTGGAAACCTACCTGATCGCGCTGGGCGAAGCCTGAGATTGCACCCAGCCGCAAACTCGTCTGAGATAGGCCTATGGGCAGAGAGGTCGACGAGCGCAAGAAACGCGCCGCGCTGCGGAAGCTGAGGCGCGCTGCCCAGCTTGCCGAGCAGGGCCTGGGGCCACCTTTGTCGGATTGGGAACGCGAGTTCCTTGAAGAGGTTGAGGGCCGGATCGAGAAATTCGGGTCCGCCTTCGCCGATCCCATGAAAGGCGCCGATGGCGAGGCCCTCTCCAGCCTGCAACAGGCCAAATTGCGCGAGATCGACAAGAAAGCCCGTGGCAAGGCCTCGCGCGGCCTGCAGACCCGCAAGCCGATGGGCATGAAGCGCAAGCCGCCCTCCCGGCGCGAAGATCCCGGCGCTGACGCTGTGCCGCCTGAAATGCCCGAAATGGAAGACGCGCCACCGCCGCCGCCCACCAAGGCGCGGCCCACGCTTGTGCCCGCGTCGAGCCTGTCTCCGCCAGAGCCTGGCAAGATCACACGCCTGCGCCAGACCAAACCCCGCTTCACGGTGATTGAAGGCGGCGGGAAGAAATCTGAAAACTGATCGGCGTCTCACGCGTATAACAGGGCATGACCGATATCTCTGCCCCTGCCCTCGCCCGCTCCGTCCTGATCACTGGCGCCTCCACCGGCATAGGCGCGGCGGCTGCGCGGCATCTGGCGGCGATTGGTTGGACCGTGTTTGCCGGCGTGCGATCCGAGAAGGACGCCAGCGCGCTGCGCCTGAGCGCAACGGGAGACCTGAGGCCCGTCCCGCTGGATGTGACAAGCGCGGAACAGGTAAGCGCGGCAATGGATGCCATCGGAACGGCGCTGTGCAACCGGCGCCTCACGGGCCTCGTCAACAATGCCGGCATCGCCAAGATGGGTCCGCTGGCCATTCAGCCGCTGGACGATTTCGAAGCGCATTTTGCGGTCAACGTCTTTGGCCAGCTGCGCGTGACGCAGGCCGCCGTGCCGCTGCTGGGCAGCGATCCGGTCCGGCAGGGGCCGCCGGGGCGGATCGTCACCATCACGTCCGTCGGCGGACGGATCGCGGCGCCCTTCCTCGGCGCCTATACCGCCACCAAGCATGCCAATGAGGCGATGACCGATACGCTGCGCCGCGAACTCGCCATCTATGGCATCGACGCCATCGCCATCGGGCCAGGCTCCGTGCGCACTCCCATCTGGGACAAGGCGGAACAGGCCAATGAAAGCGGGCCATATGCCAGCAGCGATTGGGCCAAACCGCTGAAAATCTTCGAAGAGACAATGCTCAACGGCGGGAAGACCGGCCTTCCCCCTGAAGAGATTGCGCAGGTGATCGAGAAGGCGCTCTGCCATCCCAACCCCAAAGCGCGCTATGCGCCTGTGCCCGACAAGCTGACCAATTTCACCATCGCCAGCCGCCTGCCGAAACGCTGGCTGGACAAGGTGTTCATCAAGCGGTTTGGCCTGAAGCGGCGCTAGGGCGTTCGATCCTCAAAATTTGACGCTGCCGTCATCTTTGTCCCTTGACGCCCCTTGCGGAATGGCGCCGCATGTCGGGAGAAACGGGAGGAAAACAATATGGCAGATCTCAAGGGCAAGGTGGCCGTGATCACCGGCGCGGCGAGCGGTATCGGGCTGGCAGGCGTGGAAACCTTCATCGCGGCAGGCGCCAGGGTCATCGCCGGCGACATCCAGGACGAAAAAGGCCGCGCGCTGGAAACCCGTTTCGGCAAGGACAAGCTGCGTTTTGTCCACTGTGACGTGACCAATATGGATGAGCTGAAAGCCATCATGGACGCAGGCCCCGAAGCCTTCGGATCGCTCGACATCGTGTGGAACAATGCCGGCCATGGCGGCACCAACACCTCGGTGGAGGAGCTGGACCTCGACGGCTACGATCAGACCATGAACCTGCTGCTGAAGCAGGTGTTTGCTGGCACGAAATTCGCCATCCCCCACATGAAGGCCAAGGGCGGCGCGATCATCAACACCTCCTCAGTCAGCGCTGTCTGCGCGGGCTACGCGCCGATCACCTACTCCGTCGCCAAGAAAGGCGTGGCCCACTTCTCCAGGCTCGCGGCCGCAGAGCTGGCCAAATACAAGATCCGCGTGAACGCCATCCTGCCCGGCTTTATCGCTACCTCCATCTTCGGCGCGTCACTCGGCATGCCGCGGGAAGTGGCCGATCAGATGGCTGAAATGCTGGCGCAGGCCGGCGGCAAGATGCAGCCCATCGGCCGGGTGGGCAAAGGCAGCGACATTGCCGAGATGGCCGCCTTCCTCGGCTCCGACGCGGCAGGCTTCATCACCGGGGGCGAGTTCCTCGTCGATGGCGGCATCACGGTTGGCCCGCGCCACAGCTGGGACGAGACGGCGGCAAGCCCGATCCTTGATTCGCTTGGCATTTCGCCCGAGCAGGCCGAGCAGATGCGCCTCGCCCAGCAGGCCAACGCTCAGTCCTGAGGCGGATCGGCGAGGCCCGGCACCGCCTCAACCGCGCGCAGCAGCTCTTCCAGGCTGGCTGCCTGCCGGAACAGGCGGCCGGCATCGTCGCTGAGGGCATAGCCTGCTTCAGTGCGGGTCAGCGGGAAGCGGCGCCAATGGGCCCGCGACCGATAGATCCAGACCGTCGCCGGGGACTGGCCAACAGCGGCCCATCCGGTCCACATGTGGCCGGCTGGCAGGCTCCTCCAGAGCCGGTCGATCTCTTCAATCTCTTCTGGTGAAAACAGCAGCATGAGCGGCAAAGCACCTTCTGAACCCTCCCCGTCTGTAGGGGCCACGCGCCTTTCGGGCAATCTTCAGGGGGCGCTGTGGATGCTGGTTTCGGGCGCGGGCTATACGCTGCATATCGCGCTGGCCAAGGAAATCACCGCCGATACCCACCCGATTTTCCTCGCATTCTGGCGCAGTTGCCTGGCTTTTGCGATCGCGATGCCGTTCGTGTGGATCGGCGGCGTGAAGATCCACACCGCGCGGTTTGGCGCGCTGGTGACCCGCAGCCTGATCGGGTCGGCAGGGTTTGTGTTCGGGTTGATTGCGATCTGGCCGATCTTCGGACTGCCGCTGGCGGAGTTCAATGCGCTCTCTTTCACAAGGCCGCTGTTCGTGACGCTGCTGGCGATCATCCTGCTGCACGAGAAGGTGGGCATTCACCGGGGCGGCGCAGTGGTGATCGGCTTTGCGGGCGTGCTGATCATGACGCTGGTGCCGGCGCTGCTGGGGGCCGAAGGGGGCACGCATCTGAACCTCGGCGCGCTGTTTGCCCTTCTCTCCTCGCTCTGCTTTGCGTTCACCATCGTGCTGGTGAAATCGCTGACGGGAATCCATGCGCCGCTGGCCCTGCTGGTATGGGCTAACTTCCTGTCTTCCATCATTATTTTGCCCTTCGCCCTGTTCTATTGGAGCAGCCCGGACCTGATGGGCTGGGCCCTGATCCTTGCGATGGCGTTTGCCGGGTTTGTCGCCCAGTTCTGCTTCATCAAGGGCATGTCGGTGGGCGACGCCTCGTTCCTCTCCCCGCTCGACTATGTGCGCCTGCCGATGGCGACGCTGGCCGACTGGGTGATGATCCGGCTGCTGCCGGGGCCGTTCGTCTGGCTGGGCGCGGGGATCATCATCACCTCGACCCTCTACATCACCTGGCGGGAACACCGGCTGAACCGGAAGAAGCCCCCACTGCCGCCAAAGCCTGTCTGACAGGGCACTCCCCGTATCAAACCGTGTACTTTTGAGGACAAACAGGGACTCTTTGGGACTTTTTGGGTCATTTCGGGGTACATTGCGTGTCAGCTTGATCCCTCCCCGCGCCGCCTGCATCCCGAACGCGAACAGAATTCCACACCCCCATTGTGAATAAAAAACGTATCGTTTATCGTTCTCACCAAATCGGGAGGATGAAATGGCGAAAGTTCTGGTAACGGGGGCGACGGGTTTCATCGCCGGGCATGTGATCCACCAGCTAGTGGAAGCAGGCCATGAGGTTTCGGGCACGGCCCGCTCGGCGGCCAAGGCCGCGCCGCTGAACGCCGCGCTGAGCGCTTATGCCGGCAAGCCGATCCATATCAAAGTCCATGAAGCGGACCTGACCTCCGACAAGGGCTGGGCAGAGGCGGCCGAGGGCGTGGACTATATCCACCACATCGCCTCCCCCATTCCGGCGACCGTGCCGAAGAATGCCGACGAGCTGATCATTCCCGCCCGGGACGGCGCCCTGCGCGCGCTCAAAGCGGCGAAGGCGGCGGGCGTCAAACGCGTGGTGATGACCTCCTCCATGGCGGCCTGCGCCTATGGCTGGGGCAACGACCGGCCCAATCCGATCACGGAGGAACACTGGTCGCAGGACAATGGCGCCCCGGACATGACGCCCTATATCCGCTCCAAGCTCGCCGCCGAGCGCGCGGCCTGGGACTATGTGAAGGGCGAAGGCCAGGGGCTGGAGCTGACCACCATCAACCCTGCCCTCGTGCTGGGGCCGGTGATGGGGGCGGATTTCTCCGCCTCGGTCGAAATTCTCACGCAGCTGATGTCTGGCAAACTGCCGGGCACCCCGCGCACCGGCTTCGTGATCGTGGACGTGCGCGATGTGGCCGCCGCGCATGTGGCCGCGATGACTCATCCGGCAGCGGCGGGCGAACGCTTCCTTGTGGGCGACCGGTTCATCTGGTTCCGCGAGGCCGCCGAGATCATCGCCCGCGAATTCCCAGCCTATGCCTCAAAAGTTCCGTCCAGGGACATACCCGGCTGGGCGCTGCGCCTCATCGCCCTCATCAACCCACCCGCCAAACAACTCATCCCGGAACTCAACCGCGAACGCCACATCTCCAGCGAGAAGGCAAAGCGCGTGCTGGGCTGGCAACCGCGCACGAGCGAAGAGGGCGTGATTGCCGGGGCACGGAGCTTGATTGAGTTTGGGGTGGTTTGAGGGGCTGTGGATGGAACAACTATTTCTATTTAGAAAGCATGACGTATCTGCAGCAGCCTGTTGTTGCCTCATTGCTCGTTTTCTTCATCATCATTACCGAGCGAGTGCTCGGTAAACCCACAACCTTCCATAAATGACCAAGCGCGAAGCCAGTTGTTGATTTCGTTGATTTGAAGCTTGTCAATATCATGCTTGTGCCCTTCTCGGAAATGGTTGTGGGCGTACAGCGAAGCAACGTAACTGCCATAAGCCTCGCGGAAGATTCCGGTCGGACGGAATCCGAAGTTGTGTGTGAAAACTACCTCTTGCATCTGCAAAATGAGCGCGCTCCACCGTGGCGTCTCGCATTCACCTTGATGCGTGTACGTGAGGCAGTCGCTTACAGCGCGTTGGGCTAGTCGGATTAGTCGGCCATCGAAAGATAGTTCGGGCGCGGCGAAGAATTCTGAATGAAAAGTAGGGTCAATCTGGGCGACGATCTCATTCGAGCGATTGGGTTCCGCAGCACCAAAGGGATTTACAGCGCAGATGAAGAGGCTGTTCCGGTAGAATCGTGGAATCTCCGCCCAGGGTTTGCGAATAAAACAGAAGCCATGCAGATTTTCCGCCTCCATCAGCTGCGCGGCATAAGTGCTGAGCGCTGAAAGGTTTTGGAGGGTAGTATCGTTTAGACTTCCGCTCATCTCATTGCTGTCGAACCAGCCATCAACATCATCAAATGAAATCACAACGCAAGCCATAGATTCGTGCGATAAGAGCTCGTTGGAAAAGTGACGAAAATCCTCGTCACTTGGCAAATACATTTCGAGCCTAAGGCTACTTACTTGATCGGTATCGAATTTTGGTCTGTACACCACAATGTTTCTATCATTGATTAGCAGGTCGTAGAGGAAAGCTTGCCGAGTGATTTGGTTCTCAATGTTGGCTACCAGCACGTTTGCAATGTCCTGCCGACCTGATAAAGCAAACATTCCAGCGATGTAGTTGCTGTAAGCAAACAGCTCTGAGAAAGCATTTCGCTCAGCGGACTTACTGACCTTCAACTCCAGAACAAATAACCCGCCCTCATGTACACCGAGGAAGTCGAGCTCCATTGCCCCTCCCTCGCCCCCCAACTTTAGCTGAACCTTGCTGCCAATCAGGTCGCCGCATCTGATTGATTGGTGAAGTCTCTTCAGTTTTGCAAATGCACGCTCTTTGATAATCCGCCAAAGGACGAAGTCTCCTTCTTCTCCAAATGCCGTGGATGTATTTTGATCTGCGGGTAAGTCGAATGCAGAGCAGTCCAAAATCAACGACTCTAAGCCAGCGCCAAGAAGATGCTTGTGGACATCGTTTTCGTTGAACGCCGCCATCGACCGGCACCTTTGCTGTTCTATTTATTCACCGCAATGATCCCATTTTAAAGCTTGTGATCAACCTAATATTGACGGGAAGTGCAAGTTGCCGCATTTGTCCAATCTCCGATTACTGCATGAAACTCATCTCCCCAAATGCGGCAGCTTGATCGCTTCCATCAATTTCCCCGGCGCCTTGAGTTGGAGAAACCCAGCGCGACGCAGACGCCGTGAGCGTGAGCGGCGGCGAGCAGCAAACCATTCCCTCCACAGAGCAACACTCATCCTGAGCGAAGTCGAAGGATGGGCCACATGGCGGAGCGCCGGACCGGCTCGTCCTTCGACTTCGCTCAGGATGAGCCGGTTGAGAGGACGCGCGCCCCTCACCCCTGGCGCCCCTCGCGCGGGAGCGGGGCGAAGGGGCGGCGGATTAAATTTCAGAAATCGTAGGCGATGCCTTTGCGTTCCCAATCGCCGAAGCGGGTGGGTTCGATCTTCTTCGGGCCGCCGATTTCGCCTTCGGGAAGCGCAGCAGAATCAGGGGCTTCGGCGGCCTTGCGGGCGTCGGCCTCTTCCAGCGCGCGGCGGGCCGCTTCGGGCAGGCCAGCGCGGCGGGCGATCTCATCTTCGGGCAGCGGCTGCGTCATTCCAAATCTTTCCCAGTCGTTCACCCTTTCCCATATAGTTACCCGAATACGAATTGCGCAAAGGCGCGCAGGCTTCGTTCTTGTTGATGAGGAGCACCCCACCGATGGGCACGGCCAAGACTTTCATCCTTCTCGCCGCGATGACGGCCATCTTCATGGCCATCGGCTTCCTCGTGGGCGGCACGGTGGGTATGGCGATCGCCTTCGTGGTGGCCGCGGGCATGAACGTGTTTGCGTGGTGGAACTCCGACAAGATGGTCCTGCGGATGCAGGGCGCGCAGGAAGTGCCTGAAGGGACGAGCAATCCGATGCTGCGCGCCTTCCGGCAGGATGTGGCGAAGCTGGCGGACGCCGCCGGCCTGCCGCAGCCGAAGGTCTATGTGATCGACACGCCCCAGCCCAACGCCTTTGCCACGGGCCGCGACCCGAAGAATGCCGCCGTGGCGGCGACGACCGGCCTGCTGAACATGCTGACGCGCGAGGAAGTGGCCGGCGTGATGGCGCATGAGCTGGCCCATGTTCAGAACCGCGACACGCTGACGATGACGGTGACGGCAACGCTGGCCGGCGCGATCGGTATGCTGGCAAACTTTGCGCTGTTCTTCGGGCGGGAGCGCGCGGGCCTTCTGGGCTCCATCGCGATCATGATCTTTGCGCCGATGGCAGCCGGCCTTGTGCAGATGGCGATCAGCCGCTCGCGCGAATATGAGGCTGACGCGCGCGGCGCGGAAATCTGCGGCAACCCGCTCTGGCTCGCCTCCGCGCTGGAGAAGATCGAGCGCGGGGCGCGCGCGCAGATCAATCCCTATGCGGAGCGTAACCCCGCGATGGCGCATATGTATATCTCCAACCCGTTGAACGGGCGCGGGGCGGACAATCTGTTCTCCACCCACCCTTCGACGGCAAACCGCGTGGAAGCCCTGCGCCGAATGGCCGGGGAAATGGGCATTTCCAACGCCCCGGCCCCGGCGGCGCGGTCGGCTGGCCCCTGGGGCTGAGGGCAGCGTCAGGTCTTTTGAAGGCCCCCTCCGCCCCTGCGGGGCACCTCCCCCGCTGCGCAGGGGAGGAACAAGTTGCGCTGCGCCGGATCGAAGTGCGATGCTGGAAGCGGAAGGCTGGTCTCCTCCCCCGCTTGCGGGGGAGGTGGCTGCGAAGCAGTCGGAGGGGGGATGCGCGACGACGAAAAGCCGACACTTCGCAAGGCCCGCGCCCTTCGAAAGGCGATGCCGAACGCCGAGGTCATTCTGTGGAGCCGCCTCCGGCGCAGGCAGCTCGGCGGGTATCGCTTCCGGCGCCAGGTGCCCATTGGCCCCTACATTGCCGACTTTGCCTGCGTTGAGCTGAAGCTGGCCTTTGAAGTGGACGGCGCGACACACGCCACCCCGTCCCAACTGGAGCATGATGCCCGCCGCACAGCCTTTCTGCAGCAGGGAGGCTGGCATGTCCGGCGCGTCTGGAACAATGAGGTCTACGAAAACCTTGAAGGCGTGCTGGAAGGGTTGCTTCTGGAATTGAGAAACTTGGAAAGAAAACAATGATGGCGCCTGCCCCCTCCGCCCCTTCGGGGCACCTCCCCCGCACGCGGGGAAGGATGAAGAACCGTCACGCCCTGGTTCGGGGGCTTCCGGCATGAGCGGCGCGGCGGCGAGGCTGGCGGCGGGGCGGTTGCTTCATCTGGTGCTGGACAAGCGCCGGACCCTGGACGAGGCCATGGTGGCCGATGACGCCTTCAGCGCGCTGGAAGGCTCCGACCGGGCCTTTGCGCGGGCGATTGCGTCGAGCGCGCTGCGCCATCTGGGCTGGATCGACCAGGCGGTGGCGCCGCTGCTGTCGCGCCCGCTGGCGGCAACGGGGGCGGAAATCCGCGCGCTGATCCGCGCGGGCGCTGCCCAGCTGTGGTTCATGGATGTGCCCCCGCATGCGGCGGTGTCTGAAACGGTGGAAGCGGCCCGGATGTGGGCCCCTGCCCGGTCTGGCGGGAGTTTCCTCAATGCGGCGCTGCGCCGGGTGAGCGAGCGGCCAAGCCCGGCCGAGACGCTGAGCCCGCTGGCGCTGTGGCCGGAATGGCTGGCCGCCGCGCTGGAGCAGGCCTACGGCACGCAGACGGCAGAGGCCCTCGCGCTGGCACAACTGGAAGAACCGCGCCTGCATCTTTCGGCAAAAGCTGACCCGGCAGCGGTCGCAGCCGCGACCGGCGGCACGCTGATGGCCGACGGCACGGTGGAGCTGGACAGCGGTGTCGTGGAAATCCTGCCCGGCTACAGCGCGGGCGACTGGTGGGTGCAGGACGCCGCCGCGCGCCTGCCCGCCCGCCTGCTGGCCCCGCAGGCCGGGGAACGCATCCTTGACCTTTGCGCGGCGCCGGGCGGCAAGACGCTGCAGCTGGCCGCAGCGGGGGCAACCGTTACCGCGCTCGACCGGTCCCGCCCCCGGCTCGAGCGGCTGAAGGAAAACCTGGTCCGCACGGGGCTCCACGCGGATGTGATTGTGGCTGATGGCGAAGCCTGGGCACCGCCTGCCCTCTTCCCGAAAATCCTGCTGGACGCGCCCTGCTCGGCGCTGGGCACGCTGAAACGCCATCCCGAAGGCGCCTGGATCAAGACGCAAGGGGATGCGGCGCGCTTCTCCGGCGTGCAGGCCCGCCTGCTGGACGCCGCCACCGCCATGCTGAGCCCCGGCGGAACGCTTGTTTACTGCGTTTGCACGCCGGTTCCGGCAGAAGGCGTCGAGATTGTGGAGGCAGCCATCGCCAAGGGCCTGCTGGCGCGCGCGCCCGTCACCGCCGATGAGATCCCCGGCTTTGAAGCGGCCCTGACCCCGGCAGGCGATGTGCTGACCCTACCCCGGCCGGGACACCATCACGACGCCTTCTACATGGCCCGCCTGACCCGGCCAGCAGCGTAAACTGAGCGGCCAGAACGGCGCCCAAAACAGCCCTAAGCCTCAGATTTCCAAAATGTAATCCATTTCTGAACGGAAATCTGAAGCCCAGTTCATATCTCATTCAGCAGCTACTGCGGTATAAGCAGCCCCATCGCGGGTATGCAGTGCGAAAGGATTACACGAATGACTATGGCGATCACCCAACAGGCCAAACCGTACAAAATGGCAGCCGGCGCTCTGGCCGCACTGACCATGGCGCTCGCAGGCTGCGCCTCCTCCTATGGCGCTGGCACGGTCAGCCCGTCCTCGGTTGGCCAGGCCTCCACTGTTTACACCGGCTATGTGCAGTCAGTGCGTGAAGTGACCATCCGTTCCGAACGCTCGCTGATCGGCACCGCGACCGGCGCCGTGCTCGGCGGCCTGGCAGGTTCTGAGCTTGGCGGCGGCGACAAGGCCCAGACGGCCGGCGCCATCGGCGGCGCTGTTGTTGGCGGGATCGCCGGTAACGAGGCGGGCAAGGCCATGGGCACCAAGAAGGGCTATGCCTACACTGTTCGCTTCGACAATGGCGAAGTGCGCGAGATCGTTCAGGGCGCAGACCTCTACATCCAGCCGGGCACCCCGGTGAACGCCATCGCCGGCGCAGATGGCTGGAAAATCGTTCCCCGCTAAGCGCGGCGAAATGCTTTGACTTCCGGGCAGCCGGCCGCCTTGTGCGGCCGGCTGTTCCCTTTTAGGGAGGGGACATGAAACCCGTCCTGATTTCGCCTTCGATCCTTTCTGCAGACTTTGCCAAGCTGGGTGAGGAAATCCGTGCCATCGACGCGGCCGGCGCCGACATGATCCATGTGGATGTGATGGACGGCCACTTCGTGCCCAACCTGACCTTTGGCCCGCCGGTCATCGAGAAGTTGCGCCCGCACACGAAAAAGCTGTTCGATGTGCACCTGATGATTTCGCCGGTGGACCCCTACATTCAGGACTTCGCAAAGGCAGGCGCCGACATCCTGACCGTGCACCCGGAAGCAGGCCCCCACCTGCACCGCACGATCCAGGCGATCCGCGCCGCCGGCATGCGCCCCGGCGTGGCCCTGAACCCCGGCACCCCGGCCAGCGTGATCGAGCCGGTGATCGGCGATATTGATCTTGTGCTGGTGATGTCGGTGAACCCCGGCTTTGGCGGGCAGAGCTTCATCGAAAGCCAGCTGAAGAAAGTGGCCGAGCTGCGCCGCATGATCGATGCATCGGGCCGCGACATCATCCTGGAGATCGATGGCGGCCTGAACGCCGAAACCGCCCCGCGCGCCATTGCAGCGGGTGTTACCGCAATTGTCGCCGGGTCAGCCGTATTCAAGGGCGGCCCGGACGCATATGCTGCAAACATCCGGGCACTGAGACCGCAGGTCACCGCCTGAATTTTTAGTCCGGAGACGGGACCCCGCCTTGTCCGAACCCGAGTTGGAATTCCACGCAGACCGCACCCGCACCAGCAGCGACGACGCTGCCCTCTGGCGCCGGTTTCGCGGCGTGGTGGGCGAAGATGCCAAAGTTTCGACGCTGCAGCGCCTGAAGCTGACCGGGCATGGACCGGACGCTTTCTCGCTTCACATCTCCAACCTTCTGCCCCCGGACGACCGGCGCGGCGACGCGCTGATGCGCGGCGTGTGGCGGATTGGCCAGCAGCGGATGAAGATGAGCGGCGGACAGGCGCCCTGGAGCCTGGAAATGCCCTCGCGCCATTTTGCCGACCGGGTGCACAGGTTCGGGTGGCTGCCCGACCTGTTGGCCCAGGGCGAGGACGGCGCAGCACTTGCCCGCGCGCATGTGGACGACTGGATCGAGCGGTTCGGCAAGTTCAACGGCTTTGCCTGGCGCATCGAACCGACGGCAAGCCGCGTGTGGAACTGGATGCGCTGTGGGCCAGACCTGTTCGAAAGCGGCAGCCCGAAGCAGCGCAGCGAGCGGATCGACGCGGTGGCCCGGCAGCTGCGCTATCTTTCCGAAATGATCGACACGGCGCTGGACCCGAAATCGCGCTGGATGGGCGCGGTGGCGCTGGTCGCCCATTCGCTCTGCCTGCGGAAGGGCGCGGGGCTGAGCGAAGCACTCGCCCGCCTTGAGGGCGAAGTGACGGCGCAGATCCTGCCCGATGGCGGGCATGTGACCCGCAGCCCGGCGCACACCCTCTCTTCCCTGCTGCAACTGCAAACGATTGAAGACGCCCTCATGCGGGCGCAGCGGCCAATCCCTGAATGGCTGACGAAATGGACCCCGCGCATGGGCGCGATGGTCCGCTTTTTCCGCAGCGGCGATGGCGCGCTCGACCCGTTCAACGATGGCGACGAGAGCCGCGCCGAGATGGTGGAGGCTGCGCTTTCACGCTTTGAGGCGCCGCCGCGCCGCTTCCTGTTTGCGCCCAAATCCGGCTTCCAGAAGATCGAGCGAGGCAGCCTGCGCTTCGTGCTCGATTGCGGCGAGGCCCCGCCCCGGCCGTTTGCCGAACATGCGCGCGCCGGCGCCCTGAACTTCGAATTCTCCGACGGGCCGGCACGGATCGTCACCTCCTGCGGACATTCCTCGGAAGTGAATGTGGACTGGCAGGCCGCCGTACGCCGCACCAGTGCGCATTCGACGCTTGTGCTGGCCGGGCGCGACTCCTCGGTCTTCGTGCTGAACGAAGAGACGCGGATGCGCGCCGTGACCGGGCCGGAAGGCATCGCCGCCAAACGGCTGGAGGAGTCCAACGAGATCTGGCTGGACGCCCAGCATGCCGGATACAAGGCCTCCCACGGCCTGCTGCACCGGCGGCGCATCTTCGTTTCCGGCGAGGGCGACCGGCTGACGGGCGAGGACTCGCTCGTGCGGCCGATTTCCCAACCGCCAACGGACGACAAGAAGGGCATTCCCTTCGAAATCCGCTTCCATCTTCACCCGACGATCACCGCCCATATGGGACGCGAGGCGATCCGCCTTGTCAGTGAGACGGGCGCGGTCTGGCGCTTCAAGACCAGCCATGAGGGCGCGCGCCTGGAGCGGACGGTATATCTGGCACGCGGCGTGGTGGAGACGCCCGAGCAGATCGTGCTGGCCGGCTATGCCGACCCCAATGGCGATGGCAGCCAGCCGCCCAATTGCGTGCGCTGGGCCTTCATCCGCGAGCGACAGAACTAGGCAAGGCAGGGCAAACCCGGCTTGACGGCATCGCAGGGGGTGGTAGGCCGCGCGCAGCCCTTCCCCATGCCCAAGCCAAGGAGCAGCCTATATGTCTGGCGCCCCCGTCACCCTCCGCCGCGCGCTCATTTCCGTTTCCGACAAGACCGGCCTGATCGAACAGGCAAAGCGCCTGGCCGCGCTGGGCGTCGAGCTGGTCTCTACCGGCGGCACCTCCAAGGCGCTGAAAGAGGCCGGCCTCGCGGTGAAAGACGTGTCGGACCTGACCGGCTTCCCCGAGATGATGGACGGGCGCGTGAAGACGCTGCACCCCGCCGTGCATGGCGGCCTGCTCTACCTGCGCGACAACCCCTCCCATGTGAAAGACGCGGCAGACCACGGCATCGGCGCGATCGACCTCATCTACGTCAACCTCTACCCCTTCGAGGCCACCGTTGCCTCGGGCGCAGACTTTGAAACCTGCATCGAGAATATCGACATCGGCGGCCCCGCCATGCTGCGCGCCGCCGCCAAGAACGGCGCCTTCGTGGCCGTGTGTACCGATGGCGGAGACGTGGACGCGGTGCTGGCCGAGGCCGAAGCAAACGGCGCCGTCTCCCCCGCCCTCCTGCGCAAGCTGGCGGCGAAGACCTATGCCCGCACCGCCGCCTATGACGCCGCCATCTCCGGCTGGTATGCCAAACAGATCGGCGAGGACGCGCCCGACTGGGCCGCGCTCGGTGGCCGCCTGCAGCAATCCCTGCGCTATGGCGAAAACCCTCACCAGAAAGCCGCCTTCTACGTCACCGGCGAGAAGCGCCCGGGCGTCGCCACCGCGCGCCAGCTTCAGGGCAAGGAGCTTTCCTATAACAATATCAACGACACCGATGCCGCCTATGAGCTGATCGGCGAACTGGGCGCGGAAAAACCCGCCGTCGCCATCATCAAGCACGCCAACCCCTGCGGCGTGGCGCTCGGCCCGAACATCATCGAAGCCTACAAGGCCGCGCTGGCCTGCGACCCGACCTCCGCCTTCGGCGGCATCGTGGCGCTCAACCGCCCGCTGGACGAGGAAACGGCGAAAGTCATTACAGAGATCTTCACCGAAGTCGTCATCGCGCCGGGCGCAGATGCCGCGGCTGAAGCGATCTTCGCCAAGAAGAAAAACCTCCGCCTCCTGATTACCAATGGTCTGCCCGACCCGGCCGCAGGCGGCACCTTCGTGAAAACCGTCGCCGGCGGCTTCCTGATGCAGGACCGCGACGCAGGCCGTATCACGCAGGCTGACCTCAAGATCGTCACCAAGCGCGCCCCGACGGCCCAGGAAATGGAAGACATGCTGTTTGCCTGGCGCGTGGCCAAGCATGTGAAATCCAACACCATCGTCTACGCCAAGGACGGCGTGACCGCCGGCGTGGGCGCAGGCCAGATGAGCCGCATCGACTCAGCCCGCATCGCCGCCCGCAAGGCGCAAGACGCGCAGGAAACCGCGGGCTGGACCGAGCCCCGCACCAAAGGCTGCGTTGCCGCCTCCGACGCCTTCTTTCCGTTCGCGGATGGATTGCTTCAAGCCGCCAGCGCCGGCGCCACCGCCGTCATCCAACCGGGCGGCTCAATCCGCGACGACGAAGTGATTGCGGCAGCCGACGAGGCCGGATTGGCGATGGTGTTCACGGGGATGCGGCACTTCCGGCATTGAGGGGCGCTAGGCTAATTTCAGCCGATTCAATGTAGTTGCACTCTATCGCATGTTGCGTCACCCTACGATTGTGGAGGGTCCAACATGACATGGGGATTACTTTCTCGATTTTATCCTGTTCTCGCGTTGCTGATAGCATCGGCGTGCAGCGCAGATCTTGATGCGCAACAAGCCAAACTAGATAATTTCGTCGCTGGAAATCAGATCGGAAGCAGCAATGATTACTGGTTGGAGATGTTCAATTTAGCCGGAGAATGGGAACGAGTGGCTTTGATCTATGGCTACTTCGAGGATTATTCTGGCTGCTCAGACATCGCCGACGCTCTTATGAAGGAATACAGTCGAGAGTATCGCTGTATTCCTGCGAATTAAGGGCCGATGCAGTTATGAACGTTCTTAAGGATGAGAATTCTAAGAAATACCAAGTAATCGGATTGGGATTATCATTCGTTTACTTGGTAGTTGTCAGCTTATATATCGGCAACAGCAGATACAACCTATTGGAATTGGAACCCAACGCGTTGGGTGACTTTATCGCGGGCATTCTTGGCCCAGTGGGTATTCTATGGCTTATATTAGGATTCTGGCAGCAGGGCGACGAACTTAGAAGCAGTGTTCGGGCACTCGAACTGCAGAGCGAAGAACTTCGCAATTCAGTGGAACAGCAAAAAGCACTGGTTGAGATCACAAGGAAGCAAGCCGAAGCGGAAATTAGTGCGTTGCATGAGGAGCGCGAAGCTCGCCAACGAGCCGGCTCGCCCAAACTCGTGTTATCTTGCAGCGGTGGGACCGCTATTTCACCTGCACGATATAGCGCAAGTATGGAGTTAAGAAATATTGGTGCAGACTGCTCTGATGTTCAAATTCTCGACATACTCGAGGGAGGGTTTCCTAGTTTCCTAAAAACCATTCCGACCATCCCCTACGGCGACTGTGTGAAGTTCGACATTCGTTATGGAGAGACAGATCACCTCGGGTTCGAACTCAGAATAAAGTTTAGAAAAATCAATAGTGAGATTGGCGAAGACCGGTTCTGGTTATCTCGGCCAAAACCGACTGCAATTGGTTTTCAGATTGAAAGTATGGATGAATTGCAAGCGTAGGGTGGGTTGAGGCGTAGCCGATACCCACCGGGCTGCGGTTCCACAAAATAAGAGATGGTGGGTATCGACCCGCTTTTGCGGGCCTCAACCCACCCTACGGTTATCACGGGTACGGAGCATAAGGCCCTCACCTCCCACGCCCTGCGGGCGCGGGCCCCTCCTCTCCCATTTCATGGGAGAGGGATTAAGCGGAGCGCCACGCCTCTTACCCCTCTCCCGCTTGCGGGAGAGGAGGGACCCGTCGCGCAGCGATGGGAGGTGAGGGCTGTAACAGTGAGGATAAGCGCCGCCCCATCCAACACGCCCCGCCCCTCCTCCGTCGTCCCGGTCTTGGCCTGCGGCCAAACCGGGACGACGAGCCCGCGAGATTTTCGGCAAAACTTATCCGTTCGGTTTGTGGGAGGCCGCCCCGGAGGCAAGACCTGGCAGCGCCGAAGTCATCCCGATAACTGCGCGAAACTCCGGTTGGCAGATGCGCGGCGGGCGAAGCGCCCACACCCCACACAACATTTCCTTCACGTGCGCCGCGGCACCCGCCGCGCAAGGCTCCCTTCGAGGGATCAGAAATCGCACTGCGATTTCCCCGAGAAGGCCAGCTGTCTGAAAGACTGCTGGCTAAGCCACCCGAACTGACCCAAACCCGGATGGCACAGCCAGTCCGGATACCGCCATTATTTCTCGCCGGGACGCTTCGCCATCTGGCGCAGGAGCCAGATTGTGATGCCACTCATCACCAGCACCAGCGCGCCAAAGCCGACAAGCGCGCCAACCGCCAGCGGGTCAATCGTCAGTGGACCAATCTGCATGATACCGCCCCGTCAGGCTGGCGCCTTGAGGCGCGCATACAGCTCGTCCTTCAGCGCCATGCGACGGCGGCGAAGCTCCGTCTGCGTTGCATCGCTGGCCGGGGTCACATCGGTCTCGATCCGGTGAATCTCGCGATTGAGCTCATGATATTCGCCGGCAAGCCGGGCGAAATGCGCATCGGACGCTTTCAGCGTCTCGATACGGTCTGCCAGCTCAGGGAAGTCTGCGGCCAGTTCGTGCGGGGTATGGGACATGGAAATGAGCCTCCGGCATCAATTGGGATGCCGCCAGCCTACGCAATCTGATGCGGGGGAAAATCGAGGAAACTACCTAGTCGGCAGGGCCGCTGCTCAATCGAGCGCGCCGATAAACGGAAGGCCGCGATAGAGGCCCTTATCATCCATGCCATAGCCGACGAGGAACCGGCCGGGGGCATCGAAGGCGCAGAAATCGACGCCCATTTCGCCGCGCGGCGCCCAGGGCTTCTGTGTCAGCGCCACGGTGATCACCTCCCGTGCGCCCTTGGCCAGCAGATGGTGCTTGGCAAAGTCCAGCGTGCGGCCAGTATCGAACACATCATCGATCAGGAGGATGCCGCGCCCCTCCACATTGCGGGCAATGTCGGCCCGCACCACGACACGGCCGGAGCTTTCGCGGGCATCGCGGTAGCTCTCCAGCCACATCACATCGAGAATGGGGTGAATGTCGCGCCGGGCGAGCGCCTTCATCAGGTCGCTGGTGAAAGGCGTCGCGCCGATCAGGATCGACACCGCCGTCCACTCCCCGTTTGCGAGGCGCGGGGCCAGCCGGTCAGCCAGACCGTCGACCGTCGCCATCAGCTCGGCCTCGGACATGACAACATCGATCTTGGGCAGATCACTCATCCTGGGTCTCCGGCAGCAGGGCCTCGTCTGATGCCTCCTCTGCGGTGGGCGGCGAACGCGATGCCGGGCCCGGCGCGGCTTCCGCCGGCGGCTCGGTCGGCACAGCAGAGCGGTCCACAAAGGTCAGGTCGATCTCGTAACTCTCGACCGGGGTTGGCTCGACCACCACGCCGAACTGGCCTGCCGTGCCGGGGGCAAGCTCTGCCGGGGTCACGAAGCTGAACCGGGTGGCCACGATGTCTCCGCTCTCGTCCTTCAGGTCGACGCGCACGCCGGGCGTCTCGACGGTCGATTTGGAAACATTCACCGCCCGGCCCGTGACCGTGACGATGGGGATCGTGTCATTGAAGGTGCGCGTGTGGACGACACCCTCAAAATCAAGGCCGAAGCGATTCACTTCCAGGCCAAACAGGCGGTAGGCAGACGCCGATTGGGGCCAGGCCTTCACCACCTCATTGCGGAAGAAGAAGGCGCCCGCCGTCAGCCCCACAAACAGGATGATGGTGAAAACCCACGCAAAAACAGCGGCCAGGCGGCTTTTCTCGCGCCGCGATTCGCGCATTTTCTCACGGTACAGCTCATGCGGGGCCGGCTTGGCGGCGGCCTCTTCGGCCAGGTGGGCCGGCTGCACGAACCAGGAATGTCCGCAGCTGGCGCACTTCACCGTGCGGCCGCTTTCACCGATTGTTGAGTCATCAGCGAAATAATGAGTTCCGCAGGAAGGACAGGTAAGGATCATGGCCCGAAGAGTCTTTCCCGCAATTCGCCCCGTGTGTTGAACCCGCAAACAACGAGTGCGCGCCCCAGATATGACCCAGCTACGCCCCGATATTTTCGACGAAGCGGCCGTCCGCCTCGACGCGGTGACGCTTCGCTATGATGCGTCAGGGGAGATTCTTAGCGGGATTGATCTGGTCCTGAAACCCGGATCGTTCAGCTTCCTCACAGGTGCTTCAGGGGCGGGCAAGTCCAGCCTCCTGAAACTGCTCTATCTGGCACGTCCGCCCAGCACCGGGGAAGTTTCCCTGTTCGGCCGCCCCACCAGCCGGCTGACGCGCGACCAACTCTCCGCCCTGCGCCGCCGGATCGGGGTCGTGTTCCAGGAATTCCGCCTGCTGGGCCACCTGACCGCCTATGAAAATGCCGCCCTCCCCCTGCGCGTGATGGGCCGCAAGGAATCGCAATACCGGGCCGATGTCGAAGAACTGCTCGCCTGGGTGGGCCTGGGCGAGCGGATGCACAAACGGCCCGAAACCCTTTCAGGCGGCGAGCAGCAGCGCGTGGCCATCGCCCGCGCCGTGGTTACCCAGCCTGACCTGCTGATCGCGGACGAGCCCACCGGCAACGTTGACCCTGAGATGGGCGCCCGGCTGATGCGCCTGTTCATCGAGCTCAACAAGCGGCTCGGTACGACGGTCATCATCGCGACACATGATCTGGGCCTTGTCCGGCAGATCGACGCGCCGGTCTATCATCTCGCCGATGGCCTGCTCGCCCGCACAAGCGCCGATCCCGGCAAGACGGCCCGCCGGCGCGGCGATGGCATCGAGATCAAGGCAGAAGACCCATGAAACGCGGTGAAACCTCTCTCCTGCCCCTTGAAGACGCCCGCGAAGCGGCGCTGTTTTTCGTTGTCGGCGCGCTCTGCTTCCTGGCCGCATTGGCCGCCCTCACGGCCAAATCCACCTATGGCGCGGCCCGCGCCTGGACCGCTGAAGTGGAAGGCGAATACACGGTCTCCCTCTCTGGCGCTGAAGTGGCCGACGCGCAGACGGCAACCCTGCTGATCCAGCGAATAGAAGGCGTCGAGGGCGCCCGGCTCCTCTCCGATGCAGAAATCTCCGCCCTGCTGGAGCCGACCTTCGGCAGTCGGGGCCTGCCCGCCGACCTGCCCGTGCCGCGCCTGATTGCGGTGACGGCCTCCCCGGACGTCGGCGATATTGGCCGGGTGCTGAGCACGGCGCTTGAGAAGGCTGGCTTTACCGCCGCCGTCGATTCTCATTCGGCCTGGGCGGGCGATGTCCGGCGGATGCTGGGCACCGCGCGTCTGATCGCGCTAGCCATCGTCGCCCTGCTCGGCTCAACCGCCATCGCCGTTATTGCCTTTGCGACCCATGCCGCGCTGCTTGCCCGGCGCGATATTGTCGACGTGCTGCACATCGCCGGGGCGCGTGACAGGTTCATCGCCAACCTGTTCGAGCGCCGCTTCTGGCTGCTCGGCCTGCGGGCGGGCACGGTTGGCGCACTTGTGGCACTGGCCGCCGTTGCCGTGCTGATCGTCGTGGCGCGCTCTGGCGGAAACCGGTCCGGCCTGTTGCCCGAACTGACGCTGGACTTCCCGGACCTCGCTGTCCTTGTCGTCACGCCGGTCATCGCGGGCCTCGCTTCGCGCATTGCGGCGGGCATCACGGTGATGCGGGCGCTGCGCTCGATGATGTAGCCGTTTCTAGTGACGAACGCCGCAAGGCCCGCTACAGCGCTGATATGACTGCACTCCGCTCTTACCTGTTCGTGGCGTGGCTCTATGGCTGGATGGCCATCTGCGGCCTGCTCTACCTGCCGACGATGCTCCTGCCGCGCGTCGCTGCCCAGCGCTGCATCCGGCTTTATGCGCACATCATCCGGCTGGGGCTGAAGCTGATCTGCAATATCGACACGGAAATCCGTGGCCGTGAGAACCTCACCAACGAACCAGTAATCTATGCGGGCAAGCATCACTGCATGCTCGACATCTTCATCCCGTTCATCGTGTGTAACGATCCGGCGATCATCCTGAAGAAGGAGCTGCTGTTCTACCCCTTCCTCGGCTGGTACGCGCTCAAGACCCAGATGATCCCGATCGACCGGGCGGGAACCTCCAAAACGCTGAAAACCATGGTGGCGGCTGCCAAAAAGCGCGCCGCACAAGGCCGCAGCCTGATCATTTTCCCGGAAGGCACCCGCACAGCGCCGGGCGCGGAACCCGCCTACCAGCCAGCCGGAATCTCTGCCTTCAACAAGGCGCTGGACCTTCCTATCGTCCCGGTGGCGACAAATGCGGGTCTCTGCTGGCCAGCCAAGGGAACACGCCGGACCGCCGGCAAGATCGTCTACGAAATCCTGCCTGCCATTCCGCCGGGGCTTGACCGGAAGGCCCTGATGCCGCGTCTTGAGGCAGAGCTGGAAACCGCGTCCAACCGCCTGCTGGAAGAAGGGCGCGCGGTACAGAAGGAAATATTGGGATGACTGCGCCGACACGCCGCCGGCTGAAAACTGCCTGCGAGCGTCTCGCTCTCGCCGACCCTGCCCTCGCCCGGGCCTATGAAACCATCGGCGTTCCAGACTGGCGCACGGGCGAGCCGACCTATTCCATGCTGGGCCGGATGATTGCCCACCAGCAACTCTCCACCAAAGCCGCCGCCACCATCTGGGGCCGTGTCGAGACATTCCTCGGCGAGGTTACGCCCGAAGCGATCCTCTCGGCTAGTGAAGACGATCTGCGGGCGTGCGGCCTCTCCCGACCGAAAGTCGCCCACCTCACTTCCATCGCCGAAGCCATGGTTACCGGTGGCCTGAACCTCACGCGCGTGTGCGCCAATGACCTTGATTCGGCCCGCGCGGAGCTTGTGGCTGTGCGTGGCATCGGGCCGTGGACGGCAGAATTATTCCTGCTCTATGCGGTGGGCGAGATGGATGCCTTCCCTACCGCAGATGTTGGCCTGATGGAGGCCCACAAACAGCTCGGCCGTTATGAAACCCGCATGGAATCAAAGGCATTTACAGCACATGCCGAGATCTGGCGGCCCAGCCGGGGCGTTGCTGCTCACCTGCTCTGGGGATGGCTGAATGCCGAGCGCGCCCGCGATTCTGCGCCATCGGCAAAATGAAGCTCAGCGCACGGGGCCTTGCGTTCAGCCTGCGCTGTCATAATCTTATTATGGGAATCGCCTAGGAACAGGCGAACGCCAGACTTTAAGGAGCGCGCGTCTTCAGCAGGATCAACCAGGATAAAGCCCATCAGGGCCGAACCGGAGGGAAACATGGCTGAGATAATCACCGCCCCGCCGCATGGACGCCCCGCATTAGTCCTGAATGCTGATTTCAGGCCGCTTTCCTACTATCCGCTATCCCTCTGGCCCTGGCAGGAAGTGATCAAGGCGGTTTTCCTCGACCGTGTGGACATTGTTGCCGAATATGACTTCATGGTGCGCAGCCCCAGCCGGGAAATGCGCTTGCCGTCGGTCATCGCACTCCGCGATTTCGTCCGCCAGGACCGTCCGCCTGCCTTCACGCGGTTCAACGTGTTCCTGCGCGATGGCTTCGCCTGCGCCTATTGCGGATCGCACGAAAACCTGACCTTCGATCACGTGATCCCGCGCTCCAAAGGCGGGCGCACGACATGGGAAAACATCGTTGCCGCCTGCAGCCCGTGTAACCTTGCCAAGGGCGGCAAGATGTTGCGCGACAGCGGCATGGACCTTCAGCGCAAGCCCTTCCGGCCCAACAACTTCCAGCTTCAGGACATCGGCCGGAAATTCCCGCCGAACTACCTGCATGAAACCTGGATGGACTATCTCTACTGGGACGTAGAGCTGGACGGCTGATCCGCGCCCGGACATCCGCCCCAGTCAAACCGCCATGCCCGGAAATGCACCGGATCGCCGTTTGAATAGTTGAGCGCGTAGCGCGGCGCCCCTTCCGTGAGGCAGACACCCAGCTTGGCAGCCTGCGCGCGCAGATGGGCAGCTTCCTCCAGGATGGGCGGCTCGGCCTTGCGGTCCTCGAAATTCATCAGGTAGACGACCGGATAGGCGCTCTCATCCGTTGGCAGATCAAGCGGCGTCTGCGGCGGGTGAAGGTTCTGCGTACCGAGGGAGAGCACATAGGAAGGCTCAGCATAGCCGAGCGCCAGGATACGTTCCGGCGTCTTCACATTGCAGAGATCGTCCTCGCCCGGAATGCCGCACACATCTTCAAGCGCCAGACGGGCCGTCTCGGTCGGCTGCACCCAGACCTGCGAAGACAGCATGAACGTGCGCACATGCCAGCCGATCGCCACGCTGGAAAGCACAGCCAGGGTGATTGCCGCGCCCATCCGCAGGCGGGCCGATTCGACCAGCGCCAATCCCGCAAAGGCAAACCCTGCCGCCCACAGCCAGATCGGGAATTCCCGGTAGCCTTCCCACGAGGCCAGCACTTCTTCCTTGGAAACGGTGGTGAAATCACCCGCAGTTTCGGCCATGAAATAGCTGGTGACACCAGGGAAGGACGCTGCGAGCAGCACCACCGCGCCGATCAGGAAGGTGATCATGCCGAGGCCACGCGCCAGCGGCATTTTCATGCCATCCATCATCTGCACCGCCGCATAGCCGCAAAGCAGGCCGAATGCGGGATAGGCCGGCAGAATGTAGTGGCTGAGCTTGGTCGGCAGCAGTTCGAAGAACAGCCAGGTCGGCACGCCCCAGGCGAGCAGGAAGCGGAGGCCGGCTGTGCCATGGCCAAGCGCCGTCAGCGTTTCGCCGCGCAGGGCGCGCGCCGTGGCAACGATGGCCGGAATAAGCAGAAGGCTTGCCGGAAAGAACCATGCGGGGATATGCGCCAGATGATAGCCGGGCAGCCCGCCATGGCCCTCCGAAGCGCCAACGAACTTGTCCTTTAGATCCTTGCCCACTGCGCCCTGCACATAGAGGCCGTCCGTCGCCATCTGGATCCAGATCAGCCAGGGCAGAACGATCAGCACGAAGAGCACCGGCCCCGGCCACCAGAGCAGGACACGCCACCAATCCCCTCCCCGCCCGGTCTTCAGCCGGTCCCAAAGCCAGACACCGATACCCGCATAGGCCGCCACCATCGGCGTCACCGGTCCCTTGATGAGGAAGGCTGCGCCCATGGTGACCCAGAAGAGGATCGCCATCGCTTTCGACTGAGATTTCTCGACATAGAGGCGTACCAGCGCGCCGATGCCCAATGTGGTGAGGAAGACGAGCATACCGTCCGTCTTCGAAATATGCGCCTCGGAGGTCAGCAGAAGGGTCGCGCCAAACAACGCAGATCCGAGGAAGCTTGCCCGCCGCCCGATGAGCGGAATACCCGCCCAGAAACAAGCCAGCGTGCCAAACGCCGCGCCGAGCCAGCTGGGGATTCGATAAGTCCAGATCTCGTTGGCTTCCGGCCCGGTGAAAATCGCCGTGGAGGCGGCCTGCAGCCAGTGGATGCCTGCGGGCTTCTTGTTGCGCAGCTCGTCCTGGTACTGGATCAGGATATAATTATCCTCCTCCAGCATCTCCTTGGAGGCCTGCGCAAAGCGGCTTTCATCCCGGTCCAGCGCCGGCAGAAGAAAAACGCCCGGCGCCGCTGCGCCAAAGGTGATGACGAAAAGGAGAAGCCAGGCTTTCCAGCCGGTAGAGAGACGGTCGAGCAATGTCATGGGCCGGTTAATAGCGCCGTATTGCGCGCTCGTCTTGAGGAATTGGCGGCCCGGCAATGCAGGCCTTGCTGCCGGGGCAATTTGGACACACACGACCGGAAATGCAGGCGGCGACCACCTGCCCTGACTTCCGGGGCTCGATTTTACCCCCCGGCGAAGCTATGTGCGCAAATTAGCTGAATTGAATGAATGGACTGGCTGGTGGCCGACTCGCTTGAATTCTCCGTCGTCGTGCCCGTCCACAATGAAGCGGGCAATGTCGAACAGCTGGCCTCGGAAATCGCCCGCGCCCTTGATGGCCGGGCCTTCGAGATGATTTTCGTCGATGACGCCTCCACGGACGATACGCGCACGCAGCTTGCCTCGCTGAAAGCGCGCTTCCCGATGCTGCGTGTTCTGGGCCATCGCAAGAATTCAGGGCAGAGCCGAGCAATCCGTTCGGGCATCCTGGCCGCGCGCGCGCCGGTTGTCGGCACGCTTGACGGCGACGGCCAGAACGATCCGGCAGACCTTCCCGACCTTTACCGCCAACTGACGCGCGCCGACGCGCCCCATGGCCTGAAAATGGTGATGGGCCGCCGGGGCAGCCGCAAGGACACCGCCTGGAAGCGTTTCGGCAGCCGGTTTGCCAACCGCATCCGCAAACGCCTCCTGAAGGACGATTGCGACGACTCCGGATGCGGCATCAAGGTGATGGATCGGGCAACCTTCCTGCTACTGCCCTATTTCGATCACATGCACCGCTACATGCCAGCCCTGATGCGCGCGGACGGGCATCTGGTGGAGTTCCGGGAAGTGAACCACCGCCCGCGCGGCGAAGGCCGGTCGAAATACACCAATTTCGGCCGCCTGAAGGACGCCCTGTCGGACCTGCGCGGCGTCATGTGGCTAATCCGCCGCCGGCGTAATCCCGGCGGTGCGGACGAGATCTAGAACAGCTCCGCCAGGCAGGCCGAGATCGTCTCGGGCGTATCTTCATGCGTGAAGAAGGTCTTCAGCTGCCAGTCCTCGTCCATCACATAGATGAGGTTGGTGTGGTCCATCGTGTATTCGGCCAGGCTCTCAGGCTGCTCGATGCGGGAATAATCCGCCTTGAACGCATCGGCAGCAGCGCGGATTTCCGCCTCGGTGCCGGTCAGCCCGACCAGCTCCTTCGGGAAGGCCGGTGTCGCCACATAGGTCGCCAGCGCCTCGGGCGTGTCGCGCTCAGGATCGATGGAGATCAGAACGGTTTGCGGCGCGGTTTCACCTTCCGGCAGGCGGCGGTAGGCCGCGCCAAGCGTGGAGAGCGCTGCCGGGCACACATCCGGGCAATAGGTGAAACCGAAATAGACAACGGTGGGGCGGCCCTTGAAGGCCTCCTCTGTAACGCGTGTTCCGGTCTGGTCGATCAGCGAGATCGGCCCGCCGATTTCCGGATAGGCGCGGCTGGAACAACTGGCCTGCGCGCCGCCGGACTTGGCGCCGCCAGCGGCCGGCGTGTCAGAAGCGCCACCACAGGCAGCCAGAACGAGAAGCGCCGGAAGGGCGAGGGCAAATGTCTTTCGCATACGCGCATAGGCCCCGATCAGCCTGCTTGGCGCAAGGGACAGGCTGCCGCATAAGTCGGGCATGGACGATTTCACCCGCGATTCGAGACTGGGCTTTGAGGACGCGATCTTCACGCTTGCCCCGGAAGGGCTGGGCTCGGCGCAATCTGCGCTTGGCCGAACACGGCTGCGTACCTTCATTGCCCTGCGCTGGCTGGCGGTCGCCGGCCAGACAGCAGCCGTTCTGCTGGTCGCCTTCGTCCTTGGCTTCGATGTTCCGCTCGCCCTTTGCCTTGCGATCATTGCGGCATCGGCCTGGCTGAACGTGTTCCTGTCATTCGCTTTTCAGTCCCAGCGCCTGACCAGTGGCTGGGAAGCGGTGCTGCAGCTTGGCTTCGACACAGTTCAGCTTGCCGCCCTGATCGCCGCCACCGGCGGCCTCTCAAACCCCTTCCTGCTGCTGATGCTTGCGCCTGTCACGGTCGCCGCGCTCAGCCTTGGCCGGAAACGCGCCAGCGCCATTGCATTCCTCGCGCTCGGCCTTGCGGCGCTCATGCCGGTCTTCAGCTTGCCCCTGCCCTGGGAAGAAAGCGGCGGCACACACCTGCCGAGCCTGTTCCAATGGGGCCAGTTCGCTGCCCTCGCGGTGGGGGTTGTATTTTTCACCCTCTCGGCTGCCCGCGTCAGCCAGGATGAGGCCCGCCTCGTGCGCGCGCTGGACGCGGCCAGTGTCGTCATGGCGCGCGAGCAGAAACTCTCGGCGCTGGGCGCCATGTCCGCCATGACGGCGCACGAACTGGGCACGCCGCTCGCCACCATTCACCTCGTCGCCAAGGAACTGGTCGCGCAGACCGATCCGGATAATCCGCATGCCGAAGATTTCCGCCTGATCGCCGAGCAGGCTGACCGGTGCCGCTCCATCCTCTCTGCCATCCGCGAAGCGCGCGACGCGCAGGACATTGTCCACGCCCGGATGCCGCTGGACGCGC
Source organism: Hyphomonas sediminis (assembly GCF_019679475.1). Taxonomy (NCBI): domain Bacteria; kingdom Pseudomonadati; phylum Pseudomonadota; class Alphaproteobacteria; order Hyphomonadales; family Hyphomonadaceae; genus Hyphomonas; species Hyphomonas sediminis. The sequence continues at coordinate 832,051 of NZ_JAIEZP010000001.1, read as the reverse complement.
TGGTGGAAGAAGCCGCCGCCCCGATGAAGGGCCTCGGCGTGGCGTTGGTCGTTCGCGCGATGCCCGGCGAAGGCGGCTCGGAAAAGCCCCCGGTGCTGGCGCGCAGCCCGGAGGTTCTCCATGCGCTCGGTGCCTTCATCGAGAACGCCGTCAGCTTTGCCGCCAGCCGCGTCGACGCAACAGCAAGCTGGACGCAGGATCAGGTGGTGATCACGATCACCGATGATGGCCCCGGATTTTCGTCTGAAGTGCTGCCCAAATTGGGCGAGCCCTATATTTCCGACAGGTCCGAAGCGCGCCTGGGCGGCGGAGACATGGGCCTCGGCTTTTTCATCGCCAAGACGCTGATCGAGCGTACCGGCGGCAGAATCGCCTCCCGAAACCGCACGCCGCCAGCCACCGGAGCCATCGTCCAGGCGGTCTGGCCGCTGGCTGCGCTGCTTCCACGCGGCTTGGAATAGTTGACATTTCCGCCATATATTCGCTTACCCACGGCCAGACCGCCTGAAGGAGAGAGCGTATGGAACGCCCCGCCGTCGTGAACCAGCATCCGAGCCTTGAGGGCGTGGAAGATAAATCCTGCCTCGTCATGGATGATGATGGCCCGTTTGTGCAGCGCCTCGCCCGCGCCCTGGCGCAACGCGGCTTTGTTGTTTCTGCCGTGACCAGCGTTGCCGAAGGCAAGGACATTGCCCGCCTCAACCCGCCCGCCTTTGCGGTGCTGGACCTGCGCCTGGAAGATGGCAGCGGCCTGGATGTGGTTGAAGTGCTGCAGAAGCACCGCCCCGAAGCGCGCGCTGTAATCCTGACCGGCTATGGCGCGATTGCGACAGCGGTTGCCGCCGTAAAGGCCGGCGCCGTCGATTACCTGTCCAAGCCGGCCGACGTGGAAGACATCATCCGGTCGCTGACCGCGACCCAAGACGAACGCCCTGCCCCGCCGGAAAACCCGATGTCGGCAGACCGCGTGCGCTGGGAACACATCCAGCGGGTTTACGAGCTGTGCAATCACAACGTTTCGGAAACGGCGCGCCGCCTGAACATGCACCGCCGCACACTGCAGCGGATTCTGGCGAAACGCGCCCCCAAATAAACGACGCTATAAGCCGGCCTCAGTCTTCGTCTTCAGTCTCAGGCGAATTGCGCCCGAAATTGACGGCGCGCGAGTCCTGTCCGGCATCGATGATGGCCTTCCGGATTGTGCGGGCGCGCGTGAACTCGCGGATCAGCGTATCGCCGTCACCCCAGCGGATGGCGCGCTGAAGAACGGCAAGATCCTCCGAGAACCGGCCAAGGCATTCGAGGACGGCATCCTTGTTGTTGAGGAACACGTCGCGCCACATTACCGGATCGGACGCTGCAATGCGGGTAAAGTCCCGGAAGCCGCCGGCGGAGTATTTGACCACTTCACCCTCTTCCACCGATTCAAGATCGAACGCGGTCGTTACAATGTTGAAAGCAATCAGGTGCGGCAGGTGGGAGGTGATGGCGAGCACGCGGTCATGCCGGCCGGAATCCATTGCTTCGACCCTGGCGCCGAGCTGTTTCCAGAATGCGGCCAGCGCATCTGTGGCGGTCTGGTAGGCTTCGTCCTGTCCCGAAAGAGGCGTCAGGATGTGCCAGGCGCCGCGGAAAAGGGTCGCAAAACCGGCATCCGGGCCGGATTGTTCGGTACCTGCAATCGGGTGACCGGGGATGACGTGAATGCGGCCATCGCTGGCGGCGTGCAGCGCCTTGGCCGCCTCGCTTTTCACCGAGCCGACATCCGTGAGGATAGCGCCATATTTCATGTTCGGCACGGCGCCCGCAGCAACCGCGCCAATCGCGCCAACTGGCACGCAGACGATCACACAGTCCGCATCAGAAACAGCAGCCTCCAGCGTAGGCGCAACGGTTCCGAGGCCAATCTCCTCTGACCGGGCCCGTACTCCAGTGTCCGCGTCATAGAGGATGACTTCGCCAGCCGCGCCATACTCCACCGCAGCCCGCGCGATCGAGGAGCCTATGAGGCCCACACCGATGATGGCGATGCGACTGAAGATGGGTTCGGACATAGAAGATTGCTCCGGCAGCGGCGTTGAAACCGGGCGCACTCGTGGGCAATGCGTCCGCCCGCGTCAAGAGGAGGCGCGGGCGTTTGTCACGGCGCGCGTCCCGCTTGGCGGGCCTAAATATTGGACATGGACAATAAACCGACCCCCATTCTCGCCGGACTTCGCCAACGCTGCGGCACTTGCGGCGAAGGCAAGCTCTTCAAGGGCTATCTGAAGCTGAATGACTCCTGCCCGCATTGCGGCCGGGACATGACGGCGGCAGACACGGCCGACGGCCCAGCTTTTTTTGTTGGTTTCGGGGTGCTGATCCTTATGGCGCCCTTCCTGTTCCTTGTGCCGATGAGTCCTTTGTCTCTGGGCCTCAAAGCACTCGCGATGGTGGGTGTGGGCGCTGTTGTGACGCTGCTTTGCCTGTGGCTTCTGCCGATGGCAAAGGCGATCCTGCTCAATCTTCAGCTGCACCATAAAGCCGAGGAAGCCAGCTTCGAGAAGCCCGTCAACAAGTCCGGAAGTTAAGGCGCCGCAAAGCCCCTCGCCACTGCCACAGCTATACGTTAGACAAGTCTGGTAAACGCAACCGGCTTTGCGAGGGTGGACGTGGCCAATAAAGCCTCAAAGGATACCCGGATCGCATTGGCGGGAGCGGCTGTTGCCAAGATGGAGCGCGACAAGAAACGCCGCGCTGGTGACAGCGAAACTCAAAAACAGGGGTCATTCATGCGTCTAATCTTCGGCATCTTCCCGCTGCTGGTCATTCCGGTCGTGCTTTACAACCTGCTGGCCCTGACTGCCGGCGGCCCACTGCAGGACATCGATGCCAGCGGCCAGGTGATCCAATCACAGCTGGCGCCGCTCGCCAGTCTGCTGGGCGAGCGCTTCATGGGCCTGCCGATGATCTCGGGTGTTGAATGGGTGCTCACCAAGGGCGACGCCATTGTGCTGCTGGCCGTGATTTTCCTGTTCCTGGAAATCCTTAAATCGACCAGCACGGGCACCGCAACCATCGTCAATCACGGCATTTCGCTGCTGCTGTTCATCCTCTGCCTTGTTCAGTTCCTGCTGATGCCGAACTTCGCAACGTCCACCTTCTTTATCCTGACAGCGATGACGCTGCTGGATGTTCTGGCAGGCGTGATTGTCACGATCGTCTCTGCACGCCGGGACTTCGGCGTCGCAGGCGACGTCTGACTCGGTTCAAACCGGCACAGATTCAGATTTACCGGACTTTGGCCGGGCTATTCCTTGCGGGATAGCTCGGCCAGCTGTTTCTGGATCACTTCCATCTGCTCCTGCATCGCGGCAAGGGCTTCGGACTGGTATTCCATGAACGGGTTCGCCGGCGTTTGTGACGAAGCGCGCGGCTCGGAAGGCGCTGCGCCTGCCGCTGGCATACCGCCTGGCATGAACATCTTCATGGCCTGCTCGAACATCGCCATATTGCGGCGCGCCTGAGCCTCGAACAGGCTCATCGGATTGGCCGCCTTGCGCCACTCCTTTTGCGCCTCGGAAAAGGAATTCATAGACATTTCAAGGAAGGACGGCAGGTAAGCCTGCGCGCCGCCACCATAAAAGCCAATCAGCTGGCGCAGAAAGTTGAGCGGCAAAGCGCCCTGCCCCTTGGTTTCATGCTCGAAGATGATCTGGGTCAGTACCTGACGGGTAAGGTCTTCACCGGTCTTGGCGTCGCGGACTTCGAAATCCTGGCCTTCACGGACAAGATCGGACAGGTGTTCCAGCGTAACGTAGGACGACGTCGACGTGTCATAGAGACGCCGGTTCGCGTATTTCTTGATAATGATCGGCCCACCTGCGCCGGATTGTCTGGCCATGTCCTCACCTCATGAAGCTGCCCTTCATTGGGGCAAGCAATTATTGTGCTAGTGCGAAATCTTGGCACAAAATCCACGAGAGACCAATGTGCTATTGATGTGTGCCCCGCTTATAGCCAAGGATGAAGACCAACGAGAAGCGGGAGGAACTTGAACCATGGCAAAGACAGCTCTGGTGACCGGCGGAACGCGCGGCATCGGCAAGGCAATCAGCGAAATGCTGCAGGCCAAGGGATATAAGGTTGCGGCCAATTATGGCGGGAACGATGCGGCGGCGGAGGCCTTCGCCAAGGAAACCGGTATCCGCGTCTACAAGTTCGATGTGGCGGATTTTGACGCTGTCGGCGCGGGCCTGAAAGCCATCGAGACCGACATCGGCCCGGTGGACGTGCTGATCAACAATGCCGGCATCACCCGCGACGCGCCCTTTCACAAGATGACCCGCGATCAGTGGCAGCAGGTGATCGACGTAGACCTCACCTCCGCCTTCAACGTGACCCGCCAGGTTTGGGACGGGATGCGTGAGCGCAACTGGGGCCGCATCGTCAACATCTCCTCAATCAACGGCCAGAAAGGCCAGTTCGGTCAGGCAAACTATTCTGCCGCCAAGGCCGGCCTGATCGGCTTTACCAAGGCGCTGGCGCAGGAAGGGGCCAAGAAAGGCATCACCGTAAACGTCGTGGCGCCGGGCTATATCGACACCGAAATGGTTCAGGCAGTTCCGGAAAAGGTGCTGGAAGGCATCATCGCGACAATCCCCGTGGGCCGGCTTGGCAAGGCCGAGGAGATCGCCTCGATCTGCGCGTATCTCTCCTCCGACGAAGCCGCGTTCATCACCGGCGCAACGATGACGGTGAACGGCGCGCAGTATATCGCGGGCTGATCCGGGCCGGACTTATCCCGTGGATAAGCCCGGCAAAAAACTCCAACCATTCCTCCAACGGAGGACAGAAATCCTCCAACGGCGTTGGAGGATTTTCTGTTTCAGGCAGCCGCTTCAGGCCTCCGGCCGCCAGCCGGGCGGCGCCAGCGCAAAACCTGAAAACTCAAATCCAGGCGCAACGAGGCAGGACACCAGCGTCCAGGCGCCCAGCGTCTCCGCCGTCTGCCAGTGATGGGCCGGCACGATCGCCTGCGGGCGCTGCCCCGCGCGAAGGTCCGGGCCAAGCATCATCGACCGCGCGCCCCCGCCCTCTCCCGGCGCGATGGTCAGGGCGAGCGGACCTCCGGCATGCCAGAGCCAGGCTTCATCCGCATCGACCCGGTGCCAGGCGGAAAGCTCGTCTGCCTGAAGCAGGTAGTAAATCGCGGTCAGGGGTGAGCGACCGCCTTCTGCCGGGGCGGTGCGCCATGTCTCGCCGTAATGGCCACCTTCCGGATGAGGCTGCAGGTTCAGGAGACGGATAATCTCCTTCGCACCAAGATCGCCCGACAGCGCAGGCGCCATCAGAACCTGTCCTTCCGGCCACGGATTTCGCCGAAGGTGGCCGCCGCATTGCCCGGATGGCCCATGGCAAGCTGCATTTCCGGCAGATCGGCCCGCAGGAAGGGATTGGTTGCCAGCTCCCGCTCCAGCAGGGCCGGAACGGTGGGCTTGTCTTCGGCGCGGCGCTTTTCGACCCAGGCGACATACTCCCGCAGTGCCTTGTTTTCCGGATCGATCGAGAGGGCGAATTTCGCATTCGAAGCGGTGTATTCATGGGCGCAGTAGAGACTGGTTTTCTTCGGCAGCTTTTTCAGGCGCGTCAGGCTTTCCCACATCATTTCCATCGTGCCCTCGAACACCCGGCCGCAGCCGAGCGCAAAGACAGCATCGCCAACGAAAGCGGCATCCTGATCAGGCAGGTGGAACGCGATGTGGCCGAGCGTGTGGCCGGGCACATCGATCACCTTGGCGCTGGTATTGCCAAACTCGACGATATCGCCGCCCTTCACGGCCCGGTCGAGACCGGGGATCTTGTCGGCTTCGCCCGCCGGACCGATGATGTGACAGCCGGTTTCTTCCTTGATGCGGAGATTGCCGCCGGCATGATCGGGATGCCAATGCGTGTTCCAGATCTCGCTGATATGCCAGCCGAGCTTCTCCGCTTCGCCGAGATAAGCGGCGGCATCGGGTGTATCGATGGCAATGGTGCGCCCGCTGTCTGGCTCGTGAACCAGATAGCCGTAATTATCCTTAAGGCAGGGAAACTGGTGTATTTCGATTACGACACTCATCTCTAACCTCCGGAAACAGGAACCCGCGAGCAGCAATAACGATGCGACAGGACGCCGTCACCCTTGAACGCTTCTATGCGTCCGACCTTGGAAAGGCGGCGGCACGCATCCTATCGGGCAAGCTGACCGATCTGTGGGGCGAGTCCAAGGGCTTGTCTGTATTGGGGCTGGGATATGCGTTGCCCGTTCTGGACGCGTTCGGGCAGACGCCGCGCCGCATCATTGCCGGCGTGCCGCATGAACATGGGCCGGTGAACTGGGATTATTCGGGGCGCGGAAACGCCGCCGTCGCCATTGGCGACCCCCGCCTGCCCTTCTCAGACGGACTATTTGACCGCGTGGTGATCCTTCACGGCCTCGAGGAAACAGGCGACCCACGCGCCTATCTGCGCGAAATCTGGCGGGTGACCGCGCCGGAAGGCCGCATTGTCCTGGCCGCGGCCAACCGGACCGGCCTTTGGTCACGCGCAACGCGGACGCCGTTTGGCCAGGGCCGCCCGTGGACCCGCAGCCAGCTTTCAAACCTGCTGTCGACCGGCCTCTTCCAGGTAACCGCTTCCACAAGCGCGCTTTACATGCCGCCAACCGATCTAGGCCTGGTAACTTCTGCCGCCGAAGGCTGGGAAGCGATTGGCCGCTTCATTGCGCCGGGCATGGGCGGCGTGGTCCTGATAGAAGCCGTTAAACGCCTCTATGCACCGCCAAAGAGCGGAACAGCCGCGCCTGTGACCGATCGCGTGCGAATTGCGCGTCCTGCCCGTGCGGCAAGACGCGAAGAACATTGACGGCGTTGCCATGTTGATTACCTTCGCAAGCGCAGCATCCGACTGACCAGACAGGAAAACCGCCATGAAACAGATCACTGCAGTCTTCAAACCGAGCCGTCTGGACGCGGTTATCGAGGCGATCTCGGAAGCCGGGGCGACCGGCCTGACCGTGACCGAAGTGCGCGGCTATGGCCGCCAGCAAGGCAAGACAGAGGTCTATCGCGGCGCGGAATACGAAGTGCGCCTCCTGCCGAAGGTGAAGGTGGAGCTAGCCTGCGCTGACGCCGATGTGGAGCGCTTCATCGAAGCGATCACCCAGGCAGCCAACACAGGCACGATCGGCGACGGCAAGATCTTCGTGCATGACCTGGAAGGCATCATGCGCATCCGCACCGGCGAACGCGACGAGCAGGCAATTTCGGGCTGAGGCCGCGCGGCATAACACGAACTGAAAAAGGGCGGCCCAAGAGCCGCCCTTCTTGTTTCACTCTATGATCTCGTAGCCTTCGGGGATGATCCAGTCCGGCGCAGAGGCAATGCCGATTTCCGGCTCCAGCTCCTCGCCGGGGCCATTCTGGCGACGCTCATAAGCTTCCACCAGAGACAGGTAAGGCGGGACATGGACCCAGCCGCTGCCGGCGGTGTTCTGGGTGATCTCGAAATGCAGGTGGATGGTCGTCGGCGTGCCGCCAAAATCATTCGAGACATAGCCGATCAGATCCCCCGCCTTGACGAACTGGCCAGCCGTGACGGCCAGACGGTTCATGTTGAGGTGCATGTAATTGTAGATGCTGCCCTCGCTGCGCAATTTGACCGTATACGTACCGATGGACGAGATAACGCCATCCTCGACCGCGATCACTTCATGGATGCCGCGCTCGGCTGCGCTTTGGCGGCGCAGGGTGTTGCAGTCTGCCGCCGAGCCGACCCGGATGTCCTGACCCTGGTGGATCTTTGCGACGGGGCAGAAAGGCGAGCTGCGATTGGCCGAGCGGCTTTCGCAGAAATTGTCCCGCCACGGATAGGCATAGTTGCGCGCGTCGCACTGGTCGCCACCGGCAACACCGCCGCCGAACATGAAGACCTGCGATTGCAGATAGGCCGGCGCCGATTTGATCGGGAAGACCATGCCCGGCACGTGGACGATCTGCTCTGAGAAGCCGGCGCCAGAACCGGACAGCAGAGCGCCCGGCGCGTAGTAGCTGAACACCGGCTCAACAACAGTTTCCGGCTCGGGCTCAGGCTCCGGATCGGTGACCGGAGTTTCTGTTTCCGGCGGCTCGGAAGCGCCGGGGCCTTGATCCTCAGGCTCTTGCGCCGGCGTTTCGCCGGGAAGCGTTTCTTCGCCCGTACCGCCATCGACGGGAACTTCCGTTCCCGGCGTTTCCGTTTCAGGCGGCGCGCCGTCTACAGGGTCTGCGTCCGGCGTGCCGTCTTCCATCGGCGGAATTTCCCAGGGGTCCTCCCCCGGCTCAGGCGGCGGCGGGCCGGGCGCGCCGGGCGGAATGGCCGGGCCAACGTCCGGCGTCTCCGGCGGCGGACCACCATCGCCCGGATAGCGAATGAAATCGCACCCCCCCAGCATGAGCAGGGCAGCCGACAGCCCGATTGCGGCCAAACGTGTCTTCAGCATCAGCGCGTCCCCGAAATCACCAGTTCCTCAGCAAAGGCGACCGCCTCATCCTGCGTGATGCAGGTGGGCAGGCCATTCGTCAGTTCCTTGCATTCGTATTCGACCAGATAGTCGGCCCCATAACGGGAGAAGGAAACTTGCGCGCCCGTCGTCGTGGGCTGGAAATTGAAGGCGTCGCCGCGCTCGGCTTTTGCTTCGCCGGGGGCGCCCATTACCTTGTTGGTGCCGTTGACGACGGTGTCGTATTTATCCCCGGGAATGAAGGCGTAGTACCCATCGCTCATCGGCTGGAACCGCACGGAAGATTCCCCGCTCTGCGCGCCGACCGGCATCGAGGGCAGAAATACCGGGACCGGCGGAGCCGCTTCGCCGGAGGCGACCTGGAAAGCACCTTCACGTTCCTCCAGCGGGCGGGAGGCGAGATCACGGCGGGCGGCCTCCCAATCGATAGCGGCGTCAGCGGAAACTGACTCCGGGCGCACCGGCAGCTCAACCTCTGCTGTCTCAGTGCCCTCTTCCGATGGCTGAGGTGTTTCTTCGGCTGCCTTCGGCTCTGCATAGTCAGGCCCCGACGCACCGGGCAGGCGGACCTGGTCGCAAGCAGCAAGCGATAGGCCAGCGGCCAGCATGAGCGGGGCGAGAGCAAAGCGAGGCAGACTCATTTGGTGTCCTTCTGTCCAGGATGGGCAACATAGTCAGGATCGGCATAAGCGACGCCGTCGATGGCCAGGAGGCTCGCCTGAACCTCCTTGATCGACTCAGGAGAAGCATCTGCCAGGCGACGCGAGAGACGCATTTCGCCAGAATAGCTGGCGCCGGAAAGCTCGAACTCCGCGAGCGCGGGAATACGCTGGGTAAGCTCCACCCAGGCCGCCTGGGCGGCAGCCGGATCGCGCTTGAAATTGCGGGTGATGGTGTCGACCTCGGGCGCGCCCTTGAGGCGGACGATGAAGACGACTTCTGCTGTGCCTGCGCGGGCGGGCAGTACGCCCGTGCTGCCTTCCTGCTGGATGGTGACCTGAGGGATGGGCGACGCGGTGGGCGCCTCCTCAGGCTCTTCCGGTGGCAGGGGCGCGGGTTCAGGATCGATGATGATGGCCGGGCGCCCGGGCGGCGGATCGAAGGTCATGTCCGTTGCCGGACTTCCCTGCCCTGAAGGCGCCCCGCCATTTGAGGCGATTTCCTGAACTTCGGTTTCGCCGCCCGGCTCTTCCCCGCCCCGGCTTCCGACCACGGCAAGCCCCGCCGCGCCCGCAAGGAGGCCAATGCCAAGCAGACCCAAAGGGCCACGGACATCCATGGGAATGCGGCTGCGACTCATCTTACCGACTACCTCCGGCGGTCGCCTTGACGGGCACCTTGGCAAGATCGAGCAACCCCTCCCCGCAGGGCCGAGCGCACATATCGGCACTGCCCGGAATGGGCGTGGCGCCGGGATACTGACTGCAGAGACCGGCACACTGAAGGTTCTCGCGCGGATCGAGCGCAGCCCTCAGCGTGCTGATGAGCGTCTCCCGGCTTGCTGAAGGCTCACGTGCCTTCAGGAGCGCGAGCGCGGCCGAGACATGCGGCGCGGCCATGCTGGTGCCCTGCTCGTAGGCGTAGTAGCAATTTGCAACAGCGTCGCCGGTGACCGGGTCGTAGCAATTGGTGGCGGCCTTGGTGGAGAGCACGCCGTCGGGCTTGCCGTCGCCATTGTCATCGCGCGTCAGGTCACCGCCGGGGGCGAGCACCATGACTTCGGGGCCAAAGTTCGAATAGGGCGCAATCTGGCCACGCGCATCGCTGGCAGCCACGGTCACGACATTCCGGCAACCCGCAGGCGAATAGAAGCTGGTGGACATGCGCGCATTGCCGGCGGCAGAAACGACGATGACGCCTTCAGCGGTGACCGAGTCGATCGCATCCTGGAGCGATGCCGGGCAGCTGCCGAGCAGGCCGATGGACAGGTTGATGATGTCGGCGGGGTTTTCGTTCCAAACTTCGGTCCAGACATTGTTTTCGTCGGAGACTTCCGCTGGGACGAGACCCGCAGCCCATCTGATCGCGTCGTTAATGTCGGACAGGCGGCCACCGCATTTGCCAAGCGCGCGCACCGGCACGATCCGGACATCCCATGCGCCGCCGGCCACGCCTGCGCCATTATTGGTCGCCGCTGCGCCGATGGTTCCGGCTACGTGCGTGCCGTGGAAGCTGTCTGCCGCGTTGGGTTTGGTGGGATCACACATGTCGCCGGGATCGTTGGGGTCGGTATCGCGTCCATCGCCGTCATTTCCCATCCGCGGGTCTGAGACCATGTCATATCCCGGCATGATGTTAGGCGATCCGGCAATATCAGGATGGCTCATCTGCAGGCCGGTATCGACAACCGCGACCACGATGCCGTCCGAGCCGGTAATCCCCTGGCGGCCCCAGAAGGACTCAAAGCCTGCGCCACCAGCCGTGCGGCCATCGGTGGTGCCCCTGTCGCGGAAATGCCATTGCAGGGCCCAGAGCGGGTCATCCGGCTCTTTGGAAGTCGCCTGCGCTCCGGTGGACCCTGTCGTACCCGTCTTGGTCTCTCCCGGCGTTCCCACCGGCATGTCCTTGGGCTTCCGGGCAAACTGGTTCTGGAAGATGAAGTCCGGTTCGACATATTCGAACTGGCCGGAAGCGCGCAGGTCTTTCACAACGCACGCTGTCGCCATCGCCAGATCGCTGCGGATCAATTCAGGATCCGGATTTTCGGGGCAAGCGGCCGCTTCGGCACGCGCCAGGAAATCAGATGGCTTGCTGCCGCCCGTGAACTGGGTGGGGTTGGCGCCATCCGGACCGATCTGAATAATCATCTGCCCCTGACGCGACAGCGCCACTTCGCCGCCAACGCCATACTTGGTCATCGTGTCGAGCATGACGCTGTTTGCGTCGATCTGTTTGCGGACCACTTCGCGGGCAACCGGCGCGCGACGGGCAAGCTTGCGCACCTCTACCCGGTCTTCCGGTGCCATGGCTTCCAGATCCTGCCGGGACAGGCTGCGGACTTTGAGCCGCTGGGAATCATCCTGCGTGACAACCCGTTCGAGCTTTTCGCTGGCCCTGGCAATTTCCTGCTGGGTTTGCTGGGTGGCGGTAGGGTCGAGCTTGATTTTCGGCATGACCTGGGCAGGCTGGGCAACGATATCCTCTCCGACGGGCACATCGACGATCGTTGCGCCCGGCGCAGGGGCGGGCGCTGGCGCGGCGCCGACAGCCGCCGCTTCCTCAGCCAGCGCAGCTTCGCCTTCCGGGGAGTCGAAATAATCGAGTTCTTCCTCGATCAGCGCGGCATCGTCGGCGAGTTCGACAGTTTCGGCGGGCGGAATATCGAGCGGCTTGGCGATGATCGAGCCGATTGCGAACATCGGACGTTCTTCCTCATCGACGGCAAATTCTGCCATCACTGTGCCAGCCAGGGCCCGGTCGAGCAGCGGTGCCCGCTCCAGATTGCGCTGGCCGGAGTCGATGACGGTTTCGCCATTGATCTGTTCGACAGCAGCGTCGGCAATCTCGCGGGCCCTTTCGAGCCGGGTATCAATCTGGTCGCAGGCAACCAGGAAGGCCGCACTGCCAAGCGCCAGGGCGATTGCCGTTCGCGCTGTTCTAGCGGTGTATCGTTTCAACATGCCGGATATCCCCATGCGATTTCCAATGAACGCCCCAGCCTCATTAGGTTAACGCTGTGGAGAGATTATGACGGGCCGTGCCTGCTGCGCAATCGTCAATGCGCGGCGCGTTTACCAGTAGTCCTTCATCAGCTCGCTGGCCCAGCCGGGCTGGCGCACGGCCCCTCTCGGCAGAAATTCACGCATCACCGGCTTAATATCGAGCACCGGCGTGCCATCGATTGCGTCCAGCCCACCCACCTCGATCTGCCGCCGGGAAACGCCAAGAATGCTGCAGGTACAAAGGCCAAGCCGGTTTGGCCGGTTCTTGCCGCGCTGGGCAAAAATCCCTGTCAGCGGCCAGTCCGGATTGCCGCGCGGATGGCGCGCGCCGGTCTCGATCTCGGCTTCAGGTACCTTGTCGAAAAAGAAAATGATCTCTGCATGGCTGAACGTGTCGAGCCCGAAAAGCGCAGATTCGGGCAATTCCGCTGCCAATTCGATCACCGAACGCTCCCCGCCCCAATGATCATCGACGGCATCTCTCCGCCCGCCCCTGACCCAGCCAACTGGTTTGAGTGTTATCATGGCGCCCTCCCTTGCCTGAGAAAACGAACAGGCAGAGCCCGCGCCCTGTCAACCACAGCGCCCTTGGCGCGCCGCGCAAAGCAGCGCAGAAGGAACTGGCTGAAGGAATTGAGCTCGGGCTTTCGGGGTTTGGAATGGAATCGGGAAATCTTGTCTGGACGGGGCCGCCAGCCCTGACACCCAACCATCTGGAATCCATAGATTTCCTGGGCGCAGACCTTCGGGGCAAGGACTTCTCGAACACGCGGTTTCACAATTGCGAGTTGAGGGGCGCGCGGTTGGACTGGGCAAACCTTGCCGGGGCGAGCCTGAACCATGCCCGGCTCCTGTCGGCCTCACTCACTCATGCCCATGCGCGCGGCGCCTCGTTCAAAGGCGCAAACCTTCGCAATGCGCGGCTGGCTTTTGCCAATCTGATGGGCAGCAACATGACCGGGGCAAACCTGCTGCAGGCTGACCTTACCGGCGCCAACCTGTGCGGCGCGCACTGCCTGTGGGGCGACATCACCAAGGCACGCTTCACCGGCGCGCTCTATGACGAGGCAACCCTTCTCCCCCCCGGTTTCCGCCCGGAAGCTGAAGGCATGGTGCGCTTTGATACCGGGCGGGCCTGAAACGCAGGAATAAAACGCAAGCGAAGGCGCCTTGACCTGACGCCGCCGCGCCCCCATCCCTTCCCCGCACATGACGAACCTCAAGGCCATTCTCGGCCCCACCAATACCGGCAAGACACACTATGCCATCGAGCGGATGCTCGGGCACGGCACGGGCATGATCGGCCTGCCGCTGCGCCTGCTGGCGCGCGAAGTGTATGACCGTGTGGTGGCCGCAAGGGGATATCCCCACGCAGCCCTCATTACCGGCGAGGAGCGGATCGTTCCGCCGACGGCGCGCTATTTCATCTGCACCGTGGAATCGATGCCGGCGGACCTGCGCCCGGATTTCCTGGCGATCGACGAGATCCAGCTGGCCGAGGACGAAGACCGGGGCCACATCTTCACCGACCGCATCCTCAACATGCGCGGCAATCACGAAACGCTCCTGCTCGGCGCCGACACGATGCGGGATATCCTGAAATCGCTGAAACTTGGCGCCGAAACCCAGCCGCGCGAACGCTTTTCCGAGCTTCGTTATTCAGGCCACACCAAGATCACGAAGCTGCCCAAGCGGACAGCCGTGGTCGGGTTTTCGGCCGAGGAAGTTTACGCGATTGCCGAACTTCTGCGCCGCAAGAAGGGCGGCGCAGCGGTGGTCATGGGCGCGCTGAGCCCCCGCACGCGCAACGCGCAGGTGGCGATGTACCAGTCCGGCGAGGTCGATTACATCGTTGCCACCGACGCCATCGGCATGGGGCTGAACCTCGATGTGGAGCGGGTTGTGTTTGCCTCCCGCTCGAAATTCGACGGGCGCCGGCACAGGCCGCTGACACTGGCTGAATGCGGCCAGATCGCCGGACGCGCCGGGCGTTTCCGCACCGATGGCGAATTTGGCGAGACCGGCAATTGCCCACCCTTTCAGGAAGAAGAGTGGAAAGCCATTGAGCAGCACCGGTTCGATTCAGTCGATGCGCTCCAGTGGCGCTCTTCCGATCTCGACTTTACCAGCCTCAGGACGCTGATCCGCAGCCTCGAAAAGCCCTCAGGCAATCCGGTGCTGATCCACAACCCGCACGCGCTGGACGAATGGATCCTGCGGCGGATGAGCGAGGATGGCGGAATAGGCCCGAATGTGAGCGGGGAGCGCAAGGTGCGCCGCCTGTGGGATCTTGCCCGGCTGCCGGATTTCCGCAAGCTCGGCCCCGAAGGACATGGCCGGCTGGTGCTGGGCCTCGCCGATACGCTGGCCGACCCGGATGCGCGCCTCTCTGACGCCGGGCTGGAGCGCCGGATGGACGATCTTGCCTCCACCCAGGGCGACATTGCCAAGCTGCAGCAGCGCCTTGCCGCGATCCGCACCTGGACTTATGCCGCCCACCGGCCCGACTGGCTGGAAAATCCCGGCTATTGGCAACAGAAAACACGGGAGATTGAAGACTCCCTCTCCGACGCGCTACACGAAGCGCTGACAGCCCGCTTTGTCGACCGGCGCACGACCGCGTTGCTCGCAAGCCTCAAAAAGGAAGACGCCCTCGTGACTGAACTGACGCCGGAAGGCGACGTTACCGTTGAAGGCCATCTAGTCGGCCGCCTGAAGGGGCTGACATTCGAGCCCGTGCTGGACAACCGCACCCTTGAAGGCAAGGCCGTACGCGGCGCCGCGATGGCCGCCATCCGCCCGCTGCTGAGCCAGCGTCTGACGGAAATTTCCGGAGCTGCCTCAGACGCATTCAAGCTGACCGAAGCAGCCGAAATCGAGTTCAAGGACGCGCCCGTCGCCCGCCTCCTCAAGGGCGCGAGCTGGATTGCGCCGCGTCTCGAACTGGTCGGCGCGCTGGAGATGGATGCGGGCGAGCGTGCCCCGGCCCTGACCCGGATGGAAGAATGGCTGAAGGGCGAGATTGCCCGCGTGCTGCCCGTGCATGCGAAACTCGCCAGCGGCGACGCCAGCGAAAAGCTGGAAGGAATGGCGCGGGGCCTGGCATTCCGCATCCTGGAGAGTGGCGCGGCTGTCGATCTGCGCACGGATGATCCGCCGCTGCGTGTTACCGCCGAGCAGCGTGAAGCGCTCAAGGCTGCCGGTATTCGCGCAGGCCGCGTGGCCGTGCATGTGCCCGACGCGCAGAAGCCGGCCGCCCAGCGCGTGATCGCCATCCTGAAAGCGGCTGCTTCGGGGCAGGACTATCCGCTGGCGCCGGAAGGCGCAGGCTCCTTCGCACTGGACGGCACATGGCCGGAAGAAGCGCTTGCCGCCAATGGTTATCTGCGCTTTGGCCGCCGCGCCGTGCGGGCCGATCTGGCCGAACGCCTCGGCTGGGAAATTGCCAAGCGCCGCAAGGATGCCGGCAAGAATGCCTTTGCCATTGCGATTGACCTTGCCTCGATGGTCTCCTGCCCTGCCGATGACTGGCCCGGCGTGCTCAAGGGCTTTGGCCTGGCGCCTGCCGAAAAGGACAAGGATACCGGCGCCGTAACGCTGTGGCGCTACGGCGCGCGATCGCGCCCTGAAGAGGGGCAACAATCCGCCCGGCCGCCGCGCGGGGAGCGCCCACAAGGGAACCGCCCGAACCGTCAGTCTCCAGATCGACCGCAGGGCAAAGGTCCGCGCGGAGATGGTCGCCGGCCGGAAGGTCGCGGCGATCGCGGCCCACAACGCGGTGGCGGACGCCCCGGCCAGCATTCCGGCCCTCCCCCGCGCAAGGCGATCGATCCCAACAGCCCGTTTGCCGCGCTGGCCTCCCTGCTGCCCCCGCCCAAGCCGCCGAAGCCTCCGCGCCCGAACAAGCCGAAGCAGCCGCGCGAACCCAAATCGGAAGCCGCCCCGGCAACTGACGGCGCTTTCGTGTACAAGCCCTTCCAGTGAGTGAGGCGCGATGAGCGAAGAGGGGACGCTTCGCCTTGATGTCTGGCTGTGGCGGGCGCGCTTCTTCAAGACGCGCGCGTTGTCCACCGCTCACGTCAAGGGGCACGGCGTTCGCCTCTCGCATATGGGCCAGACCCGAAAGACGGATAAACCCGGCACCAGCGTGAACATTGGCGATGTGGTGACATTCGGCAAAGCTGGGCGTATCTACTCCGTTCAAGTGCTGGATCTCGGCGACCGCCGCGGCCCGGCAGAGGAAGCAAGGGCGCTCTATCGCCCGCTGGAGACCGATCCATGATGGACCGCATCAAGCGCCTCTTCACACCGAAGACCCCTGCAGAACAATCAATGCCACCCTATGTGGCTGTCACCGCCCTTCTCGTTGAAGCCGCGCTGGTGGACGGGGTCTATGTGAACATCGAAAGCGACATGATCGCCGAAATTCTTGTCGAAGCGTTCGAGTTCGATGCCGACAAGGCCGACGCGTTGCTATCTGAAGCCGAAACACTCGCCGAAGAGGCTGTCGGCAGTCATCAGTTCACGCGGCACGCGAAAAAGCTGCCGATGGATGAGCGGGTGAAGATCGTCGAAGCGATGTACCGCGTGATCTTTGCCGATGGCGAGCATGACGATGTGGAGGAGGCCTATGTGCGCCATGTGGCGGGCCTTCTCTATGTCGATGATGTGCAACGCGCCGGCGCCCGCCAACGGGCGAGAGAGCACGCAAACGGCGCGGCTTGAGACAATCTCCGGCCCCAGTGTAGTTCGCCTCATTGACATGCGCGGCTTGGCTCGCCAATTGGCGGGCCTGATATATCCCGCCCAGGACCCAAGTTTCCCATGACCTATATCGTCGTCGACGCCTGTATCCGCTGCAAATACATGGACTGCGTCGAGGTTTGCCCCGTCGATTGCTTCTATGAAGGCGAGAACATGCTCGTCATCCACCCGGATGAGTGCATCGATTGCGGTGTGTGCGAACCAGAATGCCCCGCCGAAGCCATCAAGCCAGACACGGAAGATGATCCCGACGGCAAATGGCTGAAGCTCAATTCCGACTACGCCAAGGTCTGGCCAAACATCACCCGGATGAAAGAACCGCCTGCCGACCGGGACGAATGGGCAAGCGTGACTGGCAAGCTGGAAAAATACTTCAGCCCCAATCCGGGCACTGGTGATTGATATTGTCTGCCTTTGCGGGAATTTGATTCCCCTAGGGGCCATGTTCTGCAGTGCCTGCAGGCAGGAGCAAGGATCAGGGTGCGTTAACGAATTCCTTGATTCTGTTTCTTTTACGCCCTGGTAACCTCTGCGCCACGCTGTTGTATTTCCTGCAAGAATGTGCTACACAGAGGGCCTGAACAACAATCAAGAAGAGCGGGAATTCCTAACTCAGAACCTTAAACGGAACTGGGGCCGGAGGAACTCGACTCTCTTAATGTGTGTGTAGAAAAGGGTCTTACCGAACATGGCGAAGAAGGCAGAAGCTCGGACTCATGCGTTCGAGGTCGGTCAGAGTGTTGTCTACCCGGCGCACGGCGTGGGCAAAATCACCGGTATCGAAAGTCAGACAGTCGCGGGTATGCAGCTGGAAGTCTATGTCGTTGCATTTGATCAGGACAAGATGATCCTGCGTGTGCCGACGAACCGCGCCGAGGTTTCGGGCATGCGCGCCCTTGCTGGCTCCAAACTGGTTGACGACGCCCTCAAGACGCTTGGCGGCAAAGCCCGTATCAAGCGCACCATGTGGTCGCGCCGCGCCCAGGAATAC
This sequence comes from Hyphomonas sediminis, assembly GCF_019679475.1. Lineage (NCBI taxonomy): Bacteria > Pseudomonadati > Pseudomonadota > Alphaproteobacteria > Hyphomonadales > Hyphomonadaceae > Hyphomonas > Hyphomonas sediminis. The sequence goes on along the minus strand of NZ_JAIEZP010000001.1, from coordinate 814,113 downwards.
GAAGCCAAGATCAACTCCGGCGACCTGATCTCGATCGCGGAAGTCGTTCGCGACCTTCACCGTGGCGATGACCAGCCCGAGCAGTCCTACTCCGAGCGCCAACTCTATGAGAGCGCGCTGGACCGGATGGCCCGCGAACTCGCCGCTGTCGAGAATATCGACAAGGGCAAGGCGATGGAAAAACTCGCCAAGTCCCTGGCAAAGAAAAAAGTGGCCGCCTGATTTCAGGCTGAGCCAAGATAAAAAAGCCTCGCAGGCGACTGCGGGGCTTTTTCTTTGCGCCCTGCCCCGCGATTTTCCAGGCTGCCCTCATTTGACTTGCAGCGCCTCGAATGCAAAAAAACAAACCAAGAACAATCTGACGAGGCGTGCGATGTCGGAGACAGGACAAATCCAGGGTGGCTGCCAGTGTGGCGCCGTGCGCTACACCCTCGCCAACGCGCCGGAACGCATCTCCGTGTGTCATTGCCGGGATTGCCAGAAGAGCGCTGGCGCGCCGCTGGTCGCCTGGGCGATGGTGCCGACGCCTGACTTCACGGTGACCAAGGGCAAGGCGCAGGCCTTCAACTCTTCCGGCGACAGCTTCCGATATTTCTGCAGCCAGTGCGGTACGGGCCTCTACTACATCAATGAAACCTACCTGCCTGGAATTGTGGATGTTCAGCTGATGACGCTGGACACACCTGAGAAGTTCGAACCTGGCGCCCAGGTGCAGACAGTCGAACAGGCACCGTGGGTAGTACATTTGAGCGAGATTCCGGCCTTCAAGCGCCATCCGGGCACCGAATGATACGCGCCCTAGTGGAGACCCATCCACTCCAAAAGCTGCCGATTCCGTCCGTTTGCTAACAAGAGAGCCCACGACGTTTACGAAGCCGTGTCACGACCAATGCAAAATTAACCATGTTCCAACGCTCTCAGGGCAACCTTTGTCCGTCGCCGGAATATTCGGCACGTGATGGTAGCCAGACCGCGCACGGGAAAACCCGGCAGGCTGGAAGGAGTGAAGGACAAGAAGATGGCTTACTCAGATATTCCCGTGGAGCCCGCGAGCCTGCTCGGCGCGCATTCGCTTCCCGACGACCTCTACCGCGCAGGCCTTGCCTACGCGACCGGCACCGGCACCGAGATCGACCTCGTTGAGGCGCACAAATGGTTCAACCTGGCCGCGGTGCGCGGGCATGAGGACGCCAAGATGCAGCGTCAGGAAATGGCCGACATGCTGACCTCTGCCGAGGTCAAGATCGCCCTTCAGGCGGCCCGCGACTGGATGCGCCTCGCCCACTAAGACACCGCCAGAGGTAAACGCTTCGGGCGCAAGCAACGGGAAGGCACGTGAATGCACTTCCCGCTGCGCCGGGTGTCGCGGGAGAGAGCAGCCCCGCTCAGCCGGAATACTCGAGTACCGGCGCGTAAGAGACCACCTCGAACTCGATATTGCTCTCGTCGAAGAAATAGAACCGGCGACCTGGCTCATAATCGTCGTGGCCGAAGGGCTGATAGCCCGCCTGGCGCACCAGTGTTTCAATGGCGACAATGTCGTCAACCTCGATCCCGATGTGATTGAGCGGAACACCCTTGTCAAACCGACTGGGGCATTCTTTCCCTGCAGGCGGAGAATAGAGCGCCAGATAGTGATCGCCGGATCCAACATGCACAGTGTGACCGCCGCTCATCGCCTCGCCGCGCCACCGCACATGCCAACCGAAAATCTGTTCGAAGACACCCGCGGCATGCTCCGAATCCGGTACAGTTATGTTGACATGTTCAATACGCGCGGGGCGAAGAACTGACGGGGTCATGGCTGGTCCCTTTCCGGGGTAGTTGTTGCCTGACCCTTCTGCTACAATCTCAAGCTAACTTTAGATCAAGCAGAAAATTGCATGTCCCTGAAACATTCCGATGTCCTGACGATCGGCGAACTCGCCGCCCGCACGGGCGTCGCTGTGTCTGCGCTGCGCTATTATGAGGAACGCGGCCTTGTCCGGTCTATCCGGTCAGCGGGCCGTCACCGGCGCTTCCTCCGGTCGGACGTGCGCCGCGTTTCCTTTATCCGCATCGCGCAATCCCTGGGCCTGTCGATTGAAGACATCGTCCACGCCTTTGCGTCCCTCCCCGAGGGGCGCACACCGACTGCGGCAGACTGGCGTCAGATCAGCAATACAGTTCGCCGCGTGCTGGACCGCAAGATCGCAGCGCTGGAGCACATGCGTGATACGCTTGATGGCTGCATCGGGTGCGGCTGCCTGTCTCTGAAACGCTGCGCCCTGTACAATCCGGGAGATATTGCGGGCAAGTCCGGCTCAGGCCCGCGCTACGTCTTTGGCGGCAGTGACTGACCGTCAGGATTTTTCCGTCTTTGGACGGAATGTAAGCAGGAAGACCAGGAAGCCAACGGTGAATGCCAGATCACCAGACTTATCCCACCCGCCGCGTCATACCCTTCCAGTAGGGTTCGCGCAGGTCTTTACGCAGGATCTTGCCGGAAGGATTGCGCGGCAGGGCATCGATGAAGTCGACAGATTTCGGCGCCTTGTAACTTGCAATACGTTCCTTTGCCCAGGCGATGATGCTTTCCGTAGACGGATCCTCTCCGGGCTTCTTGACGACGATCGCCTTGACGGCCTCACCCCATTTTTCATCCGGCACACCGATGACGGCGACATCCGCAACGCCGGGCGCACCGAAGATCGCATTCTCGACCTCTGCCGGATACACGTTCTCCCCGCCCGACACGATCATGTCCTTCACGCGGTCGTGGATGTAGAGGAAGCCATCCTCGTCGAAATAGCCCGCGTCGCCCGTATGGAAGAAGCCGTCGCGCACTGCGTCTGCCGTCGCGTCGGGGCGGTTCCAGTAGCCCTTCATCACGAAGCCGGACTTGATGACGATCTCGCCGACCTCGCCCACGGGAAGCGCATTCCCCTCGCCGTCGACAACGCGCACCACAGCGCCGGGCCACGGCACGCCGCAGGAGCGCAGCTTGCCCCAGGAAGGATCATGCGCTTCGGGCGGCAGGAATGTCCCGGCACCGACGGTTTCGGTGAGGCCGTATAGCTGGGTGAAGCGGGCGCCCATAATCTCGACCGCCGTGCGCAGCAGGGCTTCAGAAATTGGGGAGGCGCCGTAGAATACCTGTCGCAGGCTGGAGAAATCCACCTCGCGGATGTTTGGCTGCTGTGTCAGCATGAGGATCACCGCGGGCACCCAGAAGGCATGGGCAATCTTGTGCTCCGGGATCAGCCCAAGGATCGCCTGCGGATCAATCTCGCGCAGCACCACCGTCTTGGCGCCCTGAAGGCTTGCCAGCACGCCGACATTCACGCCCGCCACATGGAATTGCGGCATGGCGTTCATCACGGCCTCTCCCGCATCATAGCTCGACCATTCCAGCAGGCCGGCCTGTTTGAAGAAGGCCCGGTAATTGTCGTTCGTCAGCTGAACGCCTTTGGGCAGACCCGTCGTGCCTGAGGTATAAAGCTGGATGACATCGTCATCGCCCTGAACGGCGAGCCCCGGCGGGTCGATCTTCTTGGAATCGCGCCAGGAGGGGAAATAATCCCAGTCTTCCCGGTCGCCATCCAGCGTGATGACCCGCGCAAGGTCTGGCAGCTCGGCCTTGATCTCGTCGATCATGGCGTAGAATTCCTTGCCGACGAACAGCACCCGCGTCTTGGAATCCGACAGGATGAACTTCACTTCCGGCGCGGCCAGGCGCGTGTTCACGCCGGTCATCACTGTCCGCGATTTGGCGCAGCCGAAGAGGAGCTCGTAATACTGGTCGGTATTCTTGGCGAGATAACCCACCCGGTCTCCAGGCTGGAGGCCAAGATTGATCAGGCCATTGGCAATCTGGCTGGACCGCGCTTCAAGCTGCGCAAAGCTCGTCGCGCGGCCTTCAAACCACAGCACGGTCTCATCCGGGCGCAACCTTGCCTGAACGGGCGGAATATCCGCAATGTAGGGCATCGCATCGATGTCGATCATGGGTTTCCTCCGGCGGGCATCATTTCTTGGGAAGAACATTAATGCCTTCCGGCCGCTTGTCAGCCCGGTTTGGGAAGCGCAACCCTTGCGGAAGCCGGCCAACAGGAGAGTTTTGACCATGCTGCGCCACCTGATCCTCCCCCTGCTGCTGACCGCCTGTACAACCGCCCCCGCCCCGGTTTCGCCCACCACGGCAGCGCCGGAAGCAACCGCCAACCGTTCACCCTGCGCCCCTGCTGCCGGTCTCGCCGCTCTGGGGGATGAACGCGCCCGCAGCGAAGTCGTCCTCGACATGACCCAGACGAGCCGGGAGGAGCTTGCCCTCTCTCTGCTCCCCTGCCTTGCCGATCCCGCCCCCATCCTGCGCGACGGCGTTACCTACACCACCCTCTCGCAGATGATGCGCAGCAAGCTGATCGGCCCGGAAACCGTCGCAGCCATCAAGGACGACCTGCTGGCCGTTCTTGCCGGACCGGAGGATGAGGACGGCTTCGCCCGCCCCTTCGCCGCGCTCGCACTGGCGGAAGTCGCCCGCACGGACCGGATCGACCCCTGGATGGCGCCCGAAGAGCGCGACGCCCTGATCGCCGCGGCGCATACCTATCTGGCAGGCCTCACCGATTATCGCGGCTTCAGCGATAAGGAAGGCTGGCGCCACGGCGTCGCCCACACGGGCGACCTGTTGATGCAGCTCTCCCTCAATCATGCGCTCACCCGGTCGCAAGCCGAAGCAATCCTTGCTGCGATCGCGGCAAAGGTGGCCCCCCACGAGCACGCCTACATTTTCGGGGAAAGCGAGCGGCTGGCCGCGCCCGTGCTGTATCTCGCGCAGCGGCAAAACTTCGCCCCAGACGAATGGGACGCCTGGTTCGCCAGCCTCTGGCCGGCGGACGATCCGCTCCGCCAAAATGTTTATGGCTCGGAAGCGGCGCTGCGAAAGCTGCACAATCTGCGCGCCTTCTCAGAAGCAGTTTATGTCAGCGCCATCGCTTCGAACGAGGAAACCTATGAACCGCTGGCACGATCTTCCTTTGCCCTCTTGAATTCCCTTCCCTGAGCCAAACCTTGCAGGGGACGCCCGTTTGCGGCACTTGGATGCGCCATGACCGTACATACGCCCCCTCCCAGCCCTGAGCTTGCAGATATCATGATCGGCATGGGCCATCGCGCCCGCGCCGCCTCCAAAGCAATGGGCCTGCTCACGGCACCAGACCGCACCCGCGCACTGGTCGCCATCGCAGCAGCCATCCGCGCAGCCGCGCCGGAAATCCTCGCAGCCAACGCCGAGGATATGGCCAATGCCCGCGCCAAAGGGCTTTCGGGCGCCATGCTGGACCGCCTCGCGCTCGATGAGAAACGCCTTGAGGGCATCGCAGCGGGCGTCGAAACCGTTGCCGCCCTGCCTGATCCGATTGGCCGGGAGCTGGCCCGCTGGACTCGCCCCAACGGGCTCGACATTGCGCGCATTGCTGTGCCGCTCGGCGTCATCGGCATCATCTATGAAAGCCGCCCGAATGTGACGGTCGATGCCGGCGTGCTCTGCCTGCGTTCCGGCAACGCCGCCATCCTGCGCGGCGGCTCTGAAAGCGCACGCACTTCTCATGCGCTGGCGGACGCCATGCGCGGCGCGCTGAAAAACGAAGAGATGCCCGTCGACGCCATCCAGCTGGTCGCCACAACAGACCGCGAAGCCGTCGGCCACATGCTTGCCGGTCTCGATGGCACGCTGGACGTGATCGTCCCGCGTGGCGGCCGCAGCCTCGTCGAGCGTGTGCAGGCTGAAGCCCGCGTGCCCGTGATCGGCCACCTTGAAGGCCTCTGCCACACCTATGTGCACAGCGCGGCAGACCCCGTGAAAGCCGTCGAGATCACCCTCAACGCCAAGATGCGCCGGACCGGCGTTTGCGGGTCAACCGAAACACTGCTGATAGACGCGTCTGTCGCCCCTTCCCTCCTGCCGCAAATTGCGGCGGCGCTCACGGCAGCGGGTTGCGAACTGCGCGGGGACACGCGCGCGCGAGAAATCCTTGCCGACATTAAACCGGCGACGGAAGAAGACTGGGCCACTGAATATCTCGACGCTATCCTCGCCATCGCCGTGGTGGACGACCTGGATGACGCGCTCGCCCATCTGGCGCGTTGGTCGTCCGGCCACACGGACGCGATCATCACCGAGGATCAGACAGCCGCTGATACGTTCATCGCACAGGTCGATTCAGCCATCGTGCTGCACAATGCATCAACGCAATTTGCCGATGGTGGCGAGTTTGGCTTTGGCGCGGAAATCGGCATCGCCACCGGGCGCATTCATGCGCGCGGCCCGGTCGGCGCAGAACAGCTGACAACCTACAAATACGCCGTGCGCGGAACAGGACAGGTCCGCCCTTGACGCGCGCGCGCCTGCCTGGTTCGGGCCGGGGCCTTGCCATCGGGCTTTTCGGAGGCAGCTTCAATCCTGCCCATGCAGGCCATCTTCTGGTTGCCGAAACTGCGTTAGTCCGCCTCGATCTTGATGCCGTCTGGTGGATTGTTGCACGCGGCAATCCCATTAAATCCGATCACGGAGATTATTCCGCCCGCTTTGCATCGGCACAGAAACTTGCTGGCCGGCGCCACTTGCGCGCGACAGATATAGAAGCACAGCTCAGCCTAACTTATTCTGTAGACACTATATCGGCCCTCAAGAAAGCAGCCCCGCAAACCCGCTTCGTCTGGCTGATGGGGGCCGACAATCTGTCAAGCTTCCACCGCTGGAAGGATTGGGAAAAGATTGCCGGCATGCTTCCCATTGCGGTCATCGCCCGTCCCGGCGCGCGCATTTCCAAGGCAACACCCTTCTCTCGCAAGTTCGCTGCCGCGCGCATTCCCGAGGCCCGCGCCCGTGATCTTTCCCGCATGATCGCGCCCGCCTGGACCTACATCCGTGTACGGGAAAATCCTGTTTCCTCAACCGCGCTGAGGGCAAAGGCATGAGCCTCACCCCCGAAGAGCTAGACCGTCACCGTCGGCACATACTGCTGAAGGAAATCGGCGGGCCGGGCGTTGCCAAGCTACGCACGGCAGACGTCTCGATCATCGGCGCCGGCGCCCTTGGCGGCCCTGCTGCGCTGTACCTCGCTGCGGCTGGCGTCGGCTCAATCGAACTTTGGGACGATGACCGCATCGAACGGTCGAACCTGCAGCGGCAGATACAGTTTACGGAAAGACAGATCGGCGCCGAGAAAGCCGCCTCACTCGCCGCCCGCATCAATGCCATCGACCCTTCGATCCGCGTGAAGGTGGTTACTGCGCGTTTTGGTGAAGGCGGCGCGCCGAGTGGCACGATCCTCATCGACGCGACCGATAATTTCGAAACGCGCTTTGCGCTGAACGCCTTCGCACATGCGGAAAAGCGCTATCTCGTTTCCGGTGCCGCCAGCGGCTGGACCGGTCAGGTCAGCGTGTTTGCGTCCGGCGTTGACGCAGAAGCGCCGTGCTATCGCTGCTGGATCGCCGAGATGCCACCGGCTGCGCAGGCCTGCGATGAAGTTGGCGTTGTCGGCGCCATCACCGGCATGACGGGCTCTGCCATGGCGCTCGAAACGGTGAAGCTGATCACGGGCGCAGGTAAACCTTTGATCGGCCGCCTTTTGCTGATGGACGGCCTCAACGCGGAGATGCGCACAGTGCGCCTGCGGCGCGATTCTCAGTGTCCTGTCTGTTCTGGCTGAACAGAAGGTTTGACATGCGCGGCCCCGCGCGCGTTATTCGCAGTCCTGATTTGCAGACCGGATACTTCAAAACAGATGCTTTCCAGATTTCTCGCTGTGGTGATCACCCTTGGCGCCATCCTGTTTGCCGGATGGATGGCCCTCAAGCGCGACGACATTCCCTACGAACAGCTCGAAACCATCTATGCCAGTTCCGACAGTCGCTTCCTTGCGCTTGACGATGAAAAGCGGATTCATTTCCGTGATGTCGGCCCACGTGACGCGCCAACGCTTGTTCTGGTTCATGGCTTCTCCGCCTCGCTGCACACATGGGAGCCGTGGGTCGCTGACCTGAAACGTGACTATCGCATCATCAGCCTCGATCTTCCCGGCCACGGACTCTCCCGCTGCGTCGACAATGGCGCGATCGGAACAGAACAGTTCGTCGACATCATCGACCGCGTAGTAGACGCGCTGAAGGTCGAGCGGTTCACGCTTGCGGGCAATTCGATGGGCGGCGGCGCGGCCTGGAGTTATGCCCTGGCGCACCCAGAGCGTCTCGACGGCCTGGTGCTGGTCGACGCCGCTGGCTGGCCCCGCAGCGAAGCAGAAAGCAAGGATCGCCCCGTCATCTTTCGCCTGTTGGAGATTGGCTTCGCCCGCAAGCTGATCAAGGACCTCGACATGTCGTCGCTGATCCGGTCGGGCCTGGAAGACAGCTTCGCAAACCCCGCTTTTGTGACCGATGAAATGGTCGACCGCTACGCCTCGCTCGCGCGCGCGCCGTGCCACCGCGATGCGCTGCTCGCCCTCTCCGCCGGCGAGGGCACCGAGGCAACCGCCCAAGGGCTCGCCGCGATTTCCACGCCAACTCTGGTCATGCATGGCGAGAAGGACAATCTCATCCCGGCATCCCATGGCGAAAATTTCGCCGCGGCCATTCCGGGCGCAGAGCTGAAGCTCTATCCGGATGTCGGCCACCTGCCGCAGGAAGAGATCGCCGCCGAGTCGGTTGCCGACCTGCGCAGCTTCCTCGCCACGCGTGTCTATCCATCCGTCACGTCTGAAACGACGCCGACCAACTGACCGGCGACGTCCTGTTCAGGTAAATTGCGATGCTTAGAGGATCGCCGGGATCACGCGGTCCGGCGGGCGGTGCCCGTCAGCGAAGGTCTTGATATTGATGATCACCTTCTCACCCATCTCGGTGCGCCCCTCGATGGTGGCAGAGCCCATATGCGGCAACAGCAGCACGTTGGGCAGGCCCATCAGTTCCGGATTCACCGCCGGTTCGCGCTCGAACACATCGAGGCCGGCGCCCGCGATCTTACCGCCGCGAATGGCCCGCGCCAGCGCTGCCTCGTCGATCACCTCACCGCGCGCGGTGTTGATGATGTAGGCTTCCGGTTTCATCAGGTTCAGGCGCCGGGAATTGATCAGATGGAAGGTTGCCGGCGTGTGCGGGCAGTTGATCGAAACGATGTCCATCCGCGCCAGCATCTGGTCGAGCGAATCCCAATAGGTCGCCTCAAGGCTCTCTTCGATGCGCTGGCTCACCGGTTTGCGGTTGTGATAATGGATCTGCATGCCAAACGCGCGCGCACGGCGGGCAACCGCCTGGCCAATGCGGCCCATGCCGATGATGCCGAGGCGCTTGCCCGACAGGCGGCGGCCCATCATCCAGGTCGGCGTCCAGCCATCGAACTTGCCCGCTTCCATGATCTGCACGCCTTCATGCAGACGGCGCGGAACCGCCAGGATCAGCGCCATGGCCACGTCAGCAGTATCATCGGTCAGCACGCCCGGCGTATTGGTCACCGTGATGCCGCGCTGAACAGCGCTCGCCACATCGATATTGTCCACCCCTGCCCCGAACTGGGCAATCAGACGGAGCTTTTCACCGGCCCGTGCCAGCAGGCGCCCGTCAATCCGGTCAGTTACCGTAGGGACAAGCACATCGGCCGTCTGCATCGCGTCCGCCAGTTCGTCGGCAGAGAAAGGGCGATCACTTTCGTTCAGCCGGGCGTCAAACAACTCCTTCATCCGGAGCTCCACCGAGGCCGGGAGTTTGCGGGTGACGACGACTTTCAGCTTGCTGGCCGGCATGGGACTCCCATCGGTGCTTCTTATTGTTTCGGGGGACTTAGCAGAGCCAGCCCGCCACGCCAATCTCCCACCGCTTTACGGGCGATTCATGCTATGCTGCCAGAATAGCGCTTCCCCTCCTGATGGAAGCTTTGCACATGAAACGGGCACCCCTCGTTCTGGCCACCCTGCTTGCCCTTGCTGGCGCAGCGTTTGCCGACCCTGGCGCAGACGCCCGCATCAGCCGGTTTTCTGGCAAGCCCGTACCCCGCTTCGAAACGCTGCGCTGGGCCGAAGTCAACGGCCGCACCGGTCCCAGCCTCGATTACCCCATTGCCTGGAAATACAACCGTAAGGGCCTGCCTGTTCAGGTGCTCAAGGAAAGCGGTGAATGGTACCGGGTGCGCGACCCCTCCGGCGATGAAGTCTGGGTCCACAAGCGGATGCTGGAAGACGGCAACACCGCCATCGTCACCCGCACGGCCGTCATGACCAGCGACTCCACCAAGAGCGCCCCCGGCATTGCCGAGCTTGGCAAGGGCGTCCAGGTACTGGTCACGCGCTGCGACGGCGACCTCTGCGAGGTCGAAGCCGCCGGTTATCGCGGCTGGATAGCCCGCTCCAGCCTGTGGGGAGCGCTGCCGCCAGAGACCGTCCAGATCGCCACAAACGGTTGACAAGGCCGGGTCGCTCGGCTGGAAGGCGTGATCCATAGCAGAATGAGGGCACCCACATGCAGGGTCCGCACGACTTCCACACGCCGAAATCTTCCTACACCAAGGAAGACCTGATCCAATCCGGTCTCGGCGGCTACTTCGGGCCTGGCAATGCGCAGCTGCCCGCCCCGCCGATGCTGATGATGGACCGGATTCCGGAAATCAGCCTGGATGGCGGCGCTTTCGGCAAGGGCCATGTTGTCGGCGAACTCGACATCACGCCCGACCTCTGGTTCTTCCAGTGCCACTTCCCCGGCGACCCCGTCATGCCCGGCTGCCTTGGCCTTGACGCCATGTGGCAGGCTGTCGGCTACTGGCTCGGTTGGTCCGGATCGCCCGGCAAGGGCCGCGCGCTCGGCGTTGGCGAGGTGAAATTCACCGGCCAGATCACGCCCAAACGCAAGCTGGTTCGGTACGAAATCGACATCAAGCGCGTCAAGCGCGGCAAGCTGGTCCTTGGCATCGCCAATGGCCGCGTCATCACCGATGGCAAGCTGGTCTACACCGCCGAAGACATGAAAGTCGGCCTGATGAACCCCTCGGACCTCGACTGAGACGGCCCTGGTCCGGTCGCCTTCGGCCAATTCCAGCAGGAAGCCCCAATTGAAAGGCCCGGACGCCCTACAGCGTCCGGGCCTTTCCCGTCTTGACGGCAAACACCACCCCGCCTAGCCCAATCCCCAAGCAAAACCGAATACAAGGGAGCCCCTGATGGCCGATGACTGGAACATGCCGAAAGGCGACCTGATGAAGGGCAAGCGCGGCGTCGTGATGGGCGTTGCCAACCAGAACTCCATTGCCTGGGGCATCTCCACTCAGCTGGCCGCCCAGGGCGCTGAAATCGCCTTCACCTATCAGGGCGAAAGCCTGGAGCGCCGCGTGCGCCCGCTCGTCGAATCCATCGGCATGGACACGATGATCCCGGCCGATGTGACCGACGACGCCTCGATGGATGCAGCCTTCGCCGCCATCAAGGAAAAATGGGGCAAGATCGACTTCCTCGTCCACTCCATCGCCTTTGCCGGCAAGGACGAGCTGATGGGCTCGATGGTCGCCAACACCTCGCGTGAAGGCTTCCGCCGCGCGATGGATATCTCCGTATACAGCTTTATCGACAGCGCCCGCCGCGCCTCGGAAATCATGCCGGATGGCGGCTCGATCATCTGCATGACCTATCTCGGCGCTGAGCGCACCGTGCCTTCCTACAATGTCATGGGCGTTGCCAAGGCGGCGCTGGAAGCCTCCACCCGCTACGCCGCGCGCGATCTTGGCCCGCAGGGCATCCGCGTCAACGCGATCTCGGCTGGCGCAATGCGCACGCTGTCGCTGGCAGGCATCCGCGGCGGCAAGAGCCTGATGGGCACAGGCCGCAACTGGTCTCTCCTGAAAGAAGACACCAGCATGGAAGGCGTCGCGGGCTGCGCGCTTTACCTGCTCTCCCCGCTCGGCCGCTCGATTGCCGGCGAAGTGATCCACGTCGATGCCGGCTTCCACGCCGTCGGCGTGCCGGATGCGGGCGAGGAAGAATAAGCTTCTTCCCTTCCATTCTTGACTTCAGGGCGAGGCATTCCAAAATGGGTGCCTCGCCCTTTGAGGTTTTTTATGTTCCGTACTCTGTCTGAGTCCCGCTGAAGGGCCTGCCGTTCCCGCACTGACATCAGTGCAAGGCAGGCCGGCGAAAGCGTAGAGCCCGGCGCCCTTCCGCCCGGAAGCCGCGCCGGAGACGTTTTCATGCGCCCCTTTCCATAAGGAGCGCGGGACCAGAGACCTGACGAAATGGATATTTCACGCGCTGAACAGCGCATCCTCCACCTGCTCGCCCAAGGCGGGCGGATCGACCTTATTCGCAATGAAAGCCGCAAACCCGAAGAAGCCCATTGCTACACGCGCGATGGCTGGCGCTTTGCCGGCCTCGACCTTGAGCTGTTCCGCAAGCTGAAACGGCGCGGCACCATCGCGTCCAGCGGTGGCGGCCCATACCGCATCACGCGGCGTGGCCTGCAACTCGTCCGCTCCCAGCTGGACAATTGCTGAGCGAGACGGCCCCGCAAGAAGGGGGCGAGGGCAATCCCGCCCTCGTCCCCTCTTGCCATCCTCGCCGGCGCAGTCATTCTCGCAGGCATCGAACTGCGTGGACACACCATATGATCACCAAACCTGTCCGCCTTCTGGCGCAGCTCACGCTCTCGGCGGCCCTGCTGCTTCCGGGCTGCGCTACGGCGCCCGGCGCCGCATCGTCGCCCCGGCTGGTAGACGCCAATGGGCAGCTCTGCCCCGGCGCGGAAAAGTTTGATGTCGCAAAGATAAAAGAGAAGAACGCAGCAGACGCCGCCCAGCGGGAAACCTGGATTCTTGAACAGACACTCCTGACGCCGCTTCCGCCGGGCGCGGAGGAAGCGGAAACGCGCATTCGCGTGCGCGTGCCGCCAACCGGCATGTGGGCGCTCGATACACGCGTCACCCTCTGGAAATCCACCGATGGCGTCTGGCAGGTTGCCACCAACAATATCGATTACCGCGCGCCGCCGCCTCCTCCCCCGCCTCCCCCGGTAGATGCGGAGGGCAACTTGCTGCCCGGCTTTGAGGACTGGCCCCCAGAACCACCGCCGCCGCCCCGGCCGCCCTATATCACCTCCGCGCTGGACGCGGGCAAAGCGGCAGCCCTTGAGACGATCCTCACCGATCCCTGCTTCCTCAACGGGCCCGACAGCCTGCCCTATTCGGTCCCCACGAACGGCCTCGACGAATACGGCCGCAAGGAATGGCTCTGCCCAATGGATTCGGCCTACTACATGGCCGAGGTGAAACAGGCGGGCCTTTCCCCGCGCTACATTTCTCACTCCTGCTACATGGACTTCGCGGTCTCAAAACTCCTGACGGTCGCAGCCTATATGAACCCTTCAGCAAATCCGGAGACGAAATGACTGCCCGCATCTTCCTCTGGGTCGGCCACCCGCGCGAAACCTCGCTCAGCCACGGCATGGCAGACGCTTATGCGCGCGGCGCGCAGGCCCATGGCGCTGAAATCCGCCGCATGCATCTCTCCGACATGAAGTTCGATCCCGACCTTCACGAAGGCTACCACGCCCGCAAGACGCTGGAGCCGTGCCTGGAGGAATGGCGGGAAAACATTCTCTGGGCGAACCATCTTTGCTGGGCCTATCCCCAATGGTGGGGCGGCATGCCCGCCATGATGAAAGGCGTCATCGACCGGGCCTACCTGCCCGGCTTTGCCATGCGCTATCACGATAATGATCCGTGGTGGGATAAACTACTCACGGGCCGCTCGGGCGACATCCTGATGACCGCCGACGGCCCCGCCTGGTTCGACCAACTTGCCTATGGCCGCCCGGCCAAGCTGCAGGTCGAAAATCTCGTGATGAAATTTGCAGGGGTCAAGCCCATCCGCACCTTGCAGGTCGGCACGGTCAAATCTGCAAAACCGGAGAAAATCCAGCACTGGCTGAAACAGGCCGAGGCACGCGGCGCGTCTGCCGCGGGGCGGCTCGCTAAGGCGTAATCGTTACCGCAGGCCCTGGAAACCGCATCCAGTAATAGGAGAGCGGATCATCGCCCGGCTGGGTCGCATAGGCGGCCAGCCGCGCATTCCCGCCGGGCCGCGCGCCGCTGATCGGCGATGGCTCGCCTGTAGCGGATACCATGTCATAGCGCACGAAACGCCAGCCGCTGAGCCCCGCCGGCTTGCCGCGCAGCAGGTCCGCCGAGGCAATGCGAAGCGGCGCGGCTTCCGGCAGCGTCCCGGAAACCCGCATGAACAATTGCGTTACCCACACGCCGCTTTCCGTGCGCACCACACCAAATGCCACATGCGTCGCCTTGGGATGCAGGATGTTCGCGCGGTGGCCTGGGCTCTCCATCAGGTTGCGGTGCAGCCGTTTGACCGCAAAGCCCGGCCCCATCCGCCCGCCGGTCTTTGAAATCGTGGCGACATTCTCGGCAGAGAAATCCGCCAGCGCCGTCCGGTCGAGCGCAGCCATCCGTTCATCCGGGTGTCGCCCATCCGGGCCGGAATGCCCGAAAAATCCGTTCACGGCCATGTCAAGGCTATGGAACCGCGCCGCCGCCCTTAACTCCGGGCGCAGCTTTACGAGGGCAAGCCCTTCTGCGGCGCGCTCCTTGTTCACCAGCGCCAGGAACTCAGCCTCCAGCGCCGCATCGAACTGAAAGCCCGCCGGCGGCCGCGCCAGGCAAGGCTCTGCCATCTCGACATATCCCGCCACGCTTAAGGGGCGCCCCTGAATCCGCAGGTCGCAGGCGAACGCCGGCAGCGTCAGAAAACTCAACCAGGCAAGACAGGCAGCCATGATGCGCATGGCCACCTTCCTAGCACGGAAGACCGCTCAGATCACGCCCGCAGATTGCAGCCGCGAGAGTACCGGTGCAAGCATCCGCTCGATGGCTTCAGCCGAGGGCTTCACATGACCGTATGCCGGCACGCCCTCATCCGCAATCACGAGGTCCGCCTCGAACATCGCCGGATAAGTGAAGCGGTAATGAGCCGCCCGCACGGTCGACATGTATTGCTGCAACACCGAATCCACCGTCCGGCCCCGCTCGATCACATCCCGGCGAATGCGGCGCGCCAGGCGCAGGTCGTCAGGTGTGTCCACATAAACAGACAGGTCGATGAGATTGCGGATCTTCGGCATCGACAGGGCGTGAATGCCCTCAAGGATCAGTACCGGCGCCGGCTCGATCCGCCGGGTCTTTTTCGAGCGATCATGCCGGTCATAATCATAGATCGGCTGATCAACGCCCTCCCCTGCCTTCAGGGCCCTGAGGTCGGACACAAGATGGTCGACTTCCTTGGACTTGGGGTCGTCATAGTTGATGCCGGCCACCAGCGTCTCGCGCTCGGCCTCCGAACTTGGCTCCCCGTAATGGCTCATCGGATGGTAATAGGCGTCCTCCCCGAACATCACCGCCTTGCCTGGCCCCAGCCGCTCCAGCAGCGCCACCGCAAGCGTTGACTTGCCCGAGCCCGAGCCGCCCGACATGGCAATCAGGAAGTTCTTCTTCTTGGTCATGACAGCGCGCCCTCTTCTATGACCGGTGTTTCCATAAAAAAGGGCCGCCCATCAAGGAGCGGCCCTCAATTCTGCGGCAATTGGCCGGAAGATTACTCTTCGTCGCCCTCGGCGCCCGCTTCTTCAGCGAGTTCCTTGCCGGTTTCCTGGTCCACGACCTTCATGGAGAGGCGAACCTTGCCGCGGTCATCGAAGCCCATCAGCTTGACCCAGACCTTGTCGCCTTCCTTGACCATGTCTTTTGGATGGCCAATGCGTTTGTTGGCCATCTGCGACACGTGGACGAGGCCGTCCTTGGGACCGAAGAAGTTCACGAAGACGCCGAAGTCTTTCATCGAGACGACCTTGCCTTCGTAGATTTCGCCGACTTCCGGCTCAGCCACGATGCCCTTGATCATCTTGATCGCCGCTTCGATCGACTTGCGGTCGAGCGCGGAGATCTGAACGGTGCCGTCGTCGTCAATGTTCACCTTGGCGCCCGTCTCGTCGACGATGCCGCGGATCACCTTGCCGCCCGAACCGATCACATCACGGATCTTGTCGGTCGGAACCTTCATGATTTCCATCTGCGGTGCGTTCTCGGACAGCTCGCCCCGCGAAGCGGTCAGTGCCTTGCCCATTTCGCCGAGGATGTGCATCCGGCCACCTTTGGCCTGCTCAAGGGCTTTGCCCATGATGTCCTTGGTGATACCGGCCACCTTGATGTCCATCTGGAGCGAGGTGATGCCCTTCTCCGTACCGGCCACTTTGAAGTCCATGTCGCCGAGATGGTCTTCGTCGCCGAGGATGTCGGAGAGAACAGCAAAGTCGGTGCCTTCAAGGATGAGGCCCATCGCGATGCCCGAAACCGGACGGGTCACCGGCACGCCGGCGTCCATCATTGCGAGCGAGCAGCCGCAAACCGTTGCCATCGAGGACGAGCCGTTGGACTCGGTGATCTCGGAGACGAGCCGGATCGTGTACGGAAACTCTTCATGCTTGGGCAGGACAGCCTGCAGCGCGCGCCAGGCGAGCTTGCCGTGGCCGATTTCGCGGCGGCCAGCGCCGCCCATACGGCCCGTTTCACCGACCGAATAGGGCGGGAAGTTGTAGTGCAGGAGGAATTTCTCTTTCTTCGTGCCGTCCAGGCCGTCGATGTACTGTTCGTCATCGGACGTTCCGAGCGTGGCAACGCAGATCGCCTGCGTTTCGCCGCGCGTGAAGAGCGAGGAACCGTGCGTACGTGGCAGGAAGCCTGCTTCTGCGATGATCGGACGGATCTGGTCGAGCTTACGGCCGTCGATGCGCTCGCCGGTCTTCAGGATGTCGCCGCGAACCACGGAAGCTTCGGCTTCCTTGAACACGGTCTTGAAGATTTCAGCGGTCAGCGCGCCGGGGGCTTCTTCGGTGCCGACGAGGGCGGCTTTCGCCTTGTCCTTGGCGGCGCCGATGGCAGCATAACGCTCGCCCTTGGCGGTGATCTTGTAGGCTTTCGAGAGGTCAGCGCCGACGGTGTCGAGCACGGCTTTCAGGGCAGCCGAATGATCCGGCGGCTCGTAGGCGAAGGGCTCTTTGGCGGCTTTTTCTGCCAGGGCGATGATCGCATCAATCACCGGCTGCATGGCTTCGTGACCGGCGACAACGGCGCCGAGCATCACTTCCTCGGAAAGTTCATAGGCTTCCGATTCCACCATCATCACGGCGTCGGCGGTGCCGGCCAGGACGAGGTCGAGTTCGGATTCTTCAACTTCAGCAACCGTCGGGTTGATGATGTAGGCGCCGTCCTTGTAGCCGACGCGCGCTGCGCCGATCGGGCCCATGAAGGGCGCGCCGGAGAGCACGAGCGCAGCCGAGGCGCCGATCATGCCAACCACATCGGGATCGTTTTCGAGGTCGTAGGAGAGCGTCGTGACGACGACCTGGACTTCGTTCTTGAAGCCGTCAACGAACAGCGGACGGATCGGACGGTCGATGAGGCGCGAGGTCAGCGTCTCTTTCTCAGTCGGGCGGCCTTCGCGCTTGAAATATCCGCCGGGGATCCGGCCGGAGGCGAAGTATTTTTCCTGATAGTTCACGGTCAGGGGGAAGAAGTCCTGGCCCGGTTTCGGTTCCTTGGCGAACACGGCGGTCGCCAGAACGATTGTGTCGCCATACTGCACCATAACGGCGCCGTCGGCCTGACGTGCCACTTGGCCCGTCTCGATTGTCAGCGTGCGGCCGGCCCATTCCAGCGACACAGATTGTTTGTTGAACATTCGTCTTGTCTTTCTTTCACATACGAAAAGCCCGCCGTGGCCCCAATGCCCGGCGGGCTGTTTTGTCAGAGCCTAGCGGCGGATGCCGAGCTCTGTGATGAGTTTCGTGTAACGATCCTCACTTTTGCCCTTCACATAGTCGAGCAGCTTCCGGCGCGTGGCGACCATGGTCAGGAGGCCGCGGCGGGAGTGGTTGTCTTTTTTGTTGGTCTTGAAGTGGTCGGTCAGGTTGTTGATCCGCTCGGTGAGGATCGCAACTTGGACTTCCGGAGAACCCGTGTCACCCTCTTTGGTGGCGAACTTCTTGATGAGTTCCTGCTTACGTTCTGCAGTAATCGACATCGGCATACCTTCTTTTTCTGGCGCGCTCCGGAGAGCGCCGGTTTCAATAAGCGCCTGAATTGGCGTGATTTTTTGGGAGCGGCTCTTTCTTGTTGGCCACGGCCGGGATGTCGTCCAGCAGGGTCAGCAGGCAGGCCTCCGCCCCAAAGCGCGGCTTATGACCTATTTGAGGGGGAAATGAAAGGGGGCGGCGTGATGAGTTTTGCCCCTCCCGCTGCCAGATCCGGCAAGCTTCTGCCCCGGCGCATCGGCCGGCGACAACATCATTGTCTTCGTTTAGGTTTTCCCGGCCCCGGAATCATCCGGGAGTTCACCAACGGACCCGCCCGGAATGGACCCTACCCAGCTTCCTGAAGAAGTCGCCCATATCATCCAGCTCGCCATTGCGCCTGTCTTCACGCTGGCCGGCATCGGCGCCCTGCTGAACGTGATAGCAAACCGTCTGGCGCGGGTGGTGGATCGCTGGCGGGCGCTGGAAGGCGGCCTGTCGGAAGCCGATCTTGATACCCGCCTGCTGTTCCATGCCGAGCTTGCCGTGCTCGACAAGCGGATGGAACGGATCCACCGGGCCATCTCCCTGTCGACGCTTGCTGCCCTGCTGATCTGCGTTGTCATCATCCTTCTGTTCACCGGCCAGCTTGTGCCCATCCCGGTCGCCCAGGCCGTCTCGGTCCTCTTTGTCGCCTCGATGCTCTTCCTCTCGGTCGCGCTTGTCTCCTTCCTCATGGAAGTCCGCATCGCCAGCCGCACCCTCCGCGTCACCCGCGCAGTGCTGGAAGCCGGCAAACCCAAGAAAGCCTGATCGGCGCACTCCACCGGCGGACAAGCCCCACCCTATCCAACACCGCCACGCCCCCTCCCCGTGTCATCCCGGAAATCGCGGAAGCGATTATCCGGGACCCAGAATCCCTCGAAGTTCAAAGCCTCACCCTCCCGAAGCTCATGGTGAGCGAAGTCGAACCATAGAGCGGGCTGGCCAGACCTATCCGGCAGGCTCCCCCACGCGATCACAATGCCCGCATCCTCTCACAAGGAGCCGGGCCGGTACCGTTCGGTTTGTGGGAGGGCGCCCCGGAGGATGGGAGGCGGCGGACGTAACGGCCCGCAATCTCTCTAGGGACGCTGATCCAGGTGAGCCGGACTAAAAAGCCGGTAGAGAAACCCGACTGGCCCGCCTTGGTGTTTATCCGCCAAGGCCACGAGAGTTGAGGAGTTCCGAGGATCAGCAATCGCACTGCGATTGCCCGAGGGACGGGCAAGACCTGGCAGCGCCGAAGTCATCCCGAAGAACTGCCCGAAACTCCGGTTGGCAGATGCGCGGCGGGCGTAGCGCCCACACCCCACACAAAATTTCTTTCCCGGGCGCCGCGGCGCCCGCCGCGCAAGGCTCCCTTCGAGAGATCAGAAATCGCACTGCGATTTCCCCGAGAAGGCCAGCTGTCTGAAAGACTGCTGGCTAAGCCACCTGAACTGCCCCAAACCCGGATGGCACAGCCAGTCCGGAGACTGATGTATGGAGCTTCTCATGAGCCACCGCCGCCGCCAGCGCCGCTTCTATTTTCCGGAAAGTCTCTTACCCGAAGAGAACGCCTTGCGCAGGCAACGACACGGAAACACTGGAATGCGCTGCTTCACCCGGCGCGCTGGCCGGGGCGGCAGGGCCGTCTGATGTTTGATTAACCGGCGAAAACGCGAACGGGCTCAAACTGCCCAGCGCGTACTTCGCCAAGCGCCACAGCGTCGTCTCCGGCCAGCGCAAGGGCCACCCGGTCGTCCTCGTCTTTGCGGCCTTCGCGCCATTGCTCCACCACATGCGGCAGCAGAATGACCGACCGGCCCTGACGGATATTGGCCGCGTCATGTGCCGAAACCTGCACCTGCGGCATGCCTGAGAGCACTGCGTGCAGCGGCTGGAGCTTTGCCATCAGACCGGGCTTGTCTTCTTTCAGGGCCTCAAGGTCCTCGATCGAGACTGCCGCCTGCGCGCCAAACGCGCCAACGCGGTTGCGGCGCAACTGGCTGATATAGCCCTCCGCGCCAAGATCGTGAGCAAGGTCGCGTGCCATCGCGCGGACATAGAAGCCCTTGCCGGAAACGACGTGGATCACCGTATGGTCGGCGTCAGGCATGCCAATCACGCTGGCTGCGTGCACGTCCACCTCGCGGGCTTCCAGCTCGAAGGCTTCTCCTTCCCGCGCCAGGTCATAGGCACGTTCACCGGCGACCTTGATGGCGGAAAACTTCGGCGGCACCTGTCGGATCGTACCGATATAATTCTTCAGCGCCGCCTCGACGGCAGCCCGGTCCGGGCGCACATCGGAAGTGGCTGTCACTTCGCCTTCTGCGTCCTGGCTGGCGGTCGAAATACCCCAGCGGATAGTGAAAATATATTCTTTGTGGGAGTCCATGGCCCACTGGACGGTCTTGGTCGCCTGGCCAAGCGCGATCGGCAGGATACCATCCGCCAGCGGATCGAGCGTGCCGCCATGGCCCGCCTTGTCGGCATTGTAGAGCCGCTTGATGATCGCCACAGCCTGGGTGGAGGTCATGTCCACGGGCTTGAACAGGTTGATCCAGCCCGTGATGGGCTCGCCTTTACGCTTTCTCTGGCGGGACAAAGTAATCTCCAGCAAATGCCAACCCGGCGGTTCGAACGCCCGGGGAGTATGATCTGTTATCTGATCGCGCCGCATAGGGCCAAGCACCGGCCCTCGTCAATCACCGTTGCTGCAGCCTGCGGCGATAGGTGCCGTCAGAATTTGAGGCTGGGGCCATCAAACACGTCGTCATCCACGTCGCGTGCGCGCGCGGGCGCTGTCGGCGGATCGGCGGCAACAACCGCTGCGCCGAGGGTCACATCCTTCGGCAACCGCAAATTCACGCGGTCCAGATTGAGATCAAAGTCGCCCGTCACTGCCGTGTCGCCCGTGTCGAGCTTATGACGGACCACATCGCGAATTTGCACCAGCACATCGCGGTTGTTGTCCACCAGCGGGATTTGCCGACCGTCCGACGTGCCGATCAGAAGCCGAAAATACGGCTCGCGGCGCTTCAGCATGACGGCGATCATGGCCGCCCGCACCCCCAAGAGTACACCGATCAGCAGCATTCCGATGCCGGGAAACAGGCCGAAGACGGCATCCTCCTGGCCGGGCCGAAGCGCCCACCAACCCAGTGCCAGCAGGCCAATGAAGAGAAGCGACACACACAGCGTGGCATACACGCCTTGTGTCTTGCGATTGCGCGGAGTGTCCCAAGGGGCAAACTCATGCCGCTCGATCGACATGGTAGCAATTCTGCGGATGGCGATCGTGTCGTCAGCCAATTGCAGCGATGCCGCCGATACTTCGCCCTGGCGGGCGCCTTCCATGTCGAGTGTCTGACGGTCCATTCTGAGCCCCGTTACCCTGATAGAAAGGGCTGGCAGGACCACCCCATCCTGTCAAATGACAAAGCAAAAAGGCAGAAAGACGGCGAAGCGCTGCCCTCAATCGCCGCTTTCAACATCCCGCCGCACACGCGGGTCAGCCAGCAGCCGGTCAATGGCCGTCGCTTCGTCATAGGACGCATCGGCGATGAAGTGCAGTTCGGGCGTAAACTTCATGTCGATCTCTCGGCCCAGACGGGCGCGCAGGAAGCCCCTCGCCCGTGTCAGCGCTTCCGCGAGCCGGGCGCGGCCGTCCGCGGATTCATCACCCAGCGGTGTGACGAAGATGTTGGCATGCTTGAGATCGGGCGAGCAGCGCACCTCGCCTACCGTGACGATCACATTGGCGAGGTCCGGATCGCGGAAGTCCTCGCGCGAGATGATCTCGGCAAGCGCATGACGGATAATCTCCCCAGCGCGCAACTGGCGCTGGGAAGGAAGTCCTGGAGGAGTGGGACGGCGTGCCATCTGTTTCGGTTACGCAAGCGTCCTTGCGATTTCCTCGACCTGGAAGCACTCGATCTTGTCGCCAACGCGGATGTCTTCATACCGCTCGAATGCCATACCGCATTCCATACCGGCATTGACCTCGCCCACCTCATCCTTGAAGCGCTTGAGCGTCTTGAGCTTGCCTTCGTGGATAACGACGTTGTCGCGCAGCAGGCGTACGCCGCAGCCACGCATGACCTTGCCTTCGGAAATCCGGCAGCCGGCAACCTTGCCAACCTTGGTGATGTTGAAGACTTCCAGAATGTCGGCATAGCCAAGGAAGGTCTCGCGCTTCTCCGGCGCAAGCATACCCGACAGTGTCGCTTTCACGTCATCGATCAGGTCGTAGATGATCGAGTAGTACCGGATCTCGACGCCTTCACGCTCCGCCAGGTCACGCGCCTGCTTGTTGGCACGAACGTTGAACGCGAAGATCGGTGCGTTGGAAGAACGTGCCAGGAGCACATCGGATTCCGAAATACCGCCCACAGCGCCGTGGATGACACGTGCGCGGACTTCTTCGGTCGACAGTTTGTCGAGCGACATGGTGATCGCCTCGACCGAGCCCTGCACGTCCCCCTTGAGGACGACCGGGAGCTCGCTCGTCTCGATGGCGCCGTCTTTGAGGCGGTTCATCAGCTGGTCGAGAGACGCACGCGCTGCTGCACCTGCATTCCCGGCAATCTGGCGTTTCGTCCGGACACGGTATTCCGTAATCTCGCGAGCGCGGGATTCGCTGTCGACAACCACAAAGGCCTCGCCCGGATCGGGCGCGCCATCAAGACCGAGAACTTCGACCGGAAGCGACGGGCCCGCATCGGGAAGCTGCTGGCCACGCTCGTCAACAAGTGCGCGTACCTTGCCCCACTGGCCGCCAGCCACGACAATATCGCCACGCTTCAGCGTGCCGCGTTTCACCAGCACGGTCGCAACGGGTCCACGGCCTTTGTCGAGCTTCGACTCGATCACCACGCCGTCGGCGTCGCGATCGGGGTTTGCTTTCAGCTCAAGCAGTTCAGCCTGCAGCGAGATCGCATCAGTCAGCTCATCAAGGCCCATTCCGGTCTTGGACGAAACCTTGACGGCCTGGGTTGCGCCGCCCATGGCCTCAACCTGGATGTCGTGTTGCAGAAGGTCTGTCAGCACCTTTTCCGGATTGGCTTCGTACACGTCGCATTTGGTCACTGCGACGACGATCGGAACTCCGGCCGCTTTGGCGTGATTGATGGATTCGATCGTCTGCGGCATGATCGAGTCATCGGCCGCCACAACGAGGATCGCAATGTCGGTTGCGTTCGCACCGCGCGCCCGCATCGCCGTGAAGGCCGCGTGGCCCGGCGTGTCGAGAAACGTGATCCGCTCACCCGATTTGAGCTGCACCTGATAGGCGCCGATATGCTGGGTGATGCCACCCGCTTCGCCGGCGGCAACGTCCGTCTTACGCAGAGCATCGAGCAGAGAAGTCTTGCCGTGATCGACGTGACCCATGATCGTCACGATCGGGGCGCGCGGCTTCAGATCCTCGGCGCGGTCCGCTTCCCCTTCAAGGCCGATTTCGACGTCCGATTCAGCAACACGCTTAACCGAGTGGCCGAATTCGGCCGCGATCAGCTCGGCCGTGTCGGCATCGATGATATCGTTGCCTCGCAGCATTTCGCCCTGACGGATCATGAACTTCACAACGTCTGCGACGCGCTCGTTCATCCGGCCGGCCAGATCCTGAAGCGTAATCGTCTCAGGCAGTGTAACTTCGATCGAGACCTTTTCACGATCGCCTGCCCCGCCCATCCGCCGCTCACGTTCCCGTTCACGGGCACGGCGGACAGAAGAAAGCGACCGCTGACGCGCTTCGTCATCGCCGAGCGCAGACGCAATTGTCAGCTTGCCGCGGCGGCGTTCACCGGTGTCGCGAGAGGAGGCCTTGTTGGCAGCTTCGCGGGCGCGGTCGCCGCGATCATCGCGGACAGGCTTGCTGCCACGCTTGTTGCGGCCGCTGTCATCCTCTTCGCTGGCGCCGGCAGCAGCGGCCGGTGCCGGAGTCGCCGGAGCAGCGCGCGGCGCTTTTGCCTGGCGCTCTGCCCGTTCACGGGCGGCAGCCTCGGCAACCTTGGCGGCTTCTTCCTCGGCCTTGCGGCGGGCTTCAGCTTCCTCGCGTTCACGCGTCTCCTGGATCTTACGTTCCTGTTCGGAGCGCAGGCGGTCCTGAGCGGCTTTCTCGCGTTCAAGTTCCTTCGCGCGAGCGGCTTCCTCAGCCTTGCGCTGATCGAGCACTTTCTGCCGGGCTTTCAGCTCCGCAACGGTGATGCCGAGCTTCGCGGCCAACGCCACGAACTTGGCTTCCATTGCCTCTGCAGCAGAAGGCGCGGCCGGCGCAGCACCTGCGCCACCTTCACCCTGCCCGCCCCCTGCGGAAACCGGACGGCGCTTCTTGGTCTCCACGACCACTTGTTTGGAGCGCCCATGGCTGAAGCTCTGCTTCACCGTGCCGGAAGTTTTCCGAACCACGGTAAGCGGCTTGCGCCCGCCGGAATTGCCTTGATCGTTGTTATCGCTCATTCGTCCTACATATCACACGTTGCGCCGGAACGCCTCAGCGTTCCGGCAGTTTCCGCTACCGGTCCGTATCCTTGAACCAGGTCAACTCTGGAGCCTCGCGAAAGCCGGTGAGGCGCCTATAGGCCAACTCCCAGTTCTCCGCGATGGCCCCCCTGCGGACGAGCCCGTGTATCACACGGTCGCGTCCAAATGCCATGCCCAATTCCGGCGCGCTAAGCGCACCGGCAACTTTCACGCCGCTATATAGGGCTTTTGCGAGAAAATACACCTTCGAACGGCCATCTTCCGCACCGTCCGACGCTTCCAGCAGGAAGGCGGGCGCCCCTTCCTTCAGCGCGTCGCGCACTTGATCAAAGCCACAGATCGCCTGGCCCGCTTTTCGGGCAAGGCCCAGAAGCTCAACGGTCCGCTTCAGCAGCAACCGCTCAACAAATCCGGCAAGATCGTCCGGAACCGTCACTTGGGACTTGAAACCCCGCGCAAAGGCGCCCTTGCGAGCCGCTGTTTCAACAACGCCCCTTTCCGCCTTCACCCAGACGCCCCTGCCCGGCAAGCGTTCAGCGATGTCCGGCGTCACGATACCGTCCGGAGACAACACAAACCGGAGCATTGCCGCCTTCGGCAACCGCTCGCGTGTCACCGCGCATAGGCGCTCAGGCGAGGAAGTATCTTCCTCGCCCTGCCCATCTTCCAAATTGTCTGCGATCAGGCGCGGATCACTCTCGGGATGCGGCCTCGTCATCGCCGCCCTCCACTTCAAGTTCGGAGAGATCGATGCCGAGTTCCTCGGCAAGGGCCTCTTCGTCTCCCTCATCGCCGCCCGAATTGCCAAGCTCACCCAGGGCCAGGAGCGCACGCTCCTCCTCGGTCAGCTCCGGCGCCGTTTGGCTTGCGCGTTGTTGTGCCAGCATCTCGTCGATCGCGCCCGGCTCAATCCAGCCAGCCACAACGCGCGCCTTCATGATGAACAGCTGCGCGTCGTCCTTGCGCATCTCACCCTTCTTCAGGATGCCCTCAACCCAGACCGGCTTGCCGTCAGGGCCGGGCTCGCGATAGCCGGTGATGTCGTCCGGCACGAGACCGGCGACATCCTCAACCGTCTTCACGCCCTGCTCACCAAGCTTCACAGCGAAGGACGGGGTCATGCTTTCAAGTTCCATGACTTCGTCTTCAACACCGAGTTCACGGCGC
This sequence comes from Hyphomonas sediminis, assembly GCF_019679475.1. Lineage (NCBI taxonomy): Bacteria > Pseudomonadati > Pseudomonadota > Alphaproteobacteria > Hyphomonadales > Hyphomonadaceae > Hyphomonas > Hyphomonas sediminis. Next base: position 788,349 of record NZ_JAIEZP010000001.1, on the reverse strand, counting down.
TTCGCATCGTTCTCGGTGGCCACACGCTCGAGATACTCGCGCGCACGCTCCTGCAGCTCTTCAGCCACATCGGTGTCAAAGCCTTCGATCGTGATGAAGTCGTCAGGCGCCACATAGGCGATTTCCTCAACCGACTCGAAGCCTTCCGAAGCGAGCAGCTGGGCCAACGTCTCGTCCGCATCCAGAGCCTTCATAAACAGCTCGGTACGCTCCTGGAATTCCTTCTGGAAGCGCTCGGAGTCTGCCGACTCGGTGATGAGGTCGATTTGCCAACCGGTGAGCTGGGATGCGAGGCGCACGTTTTGTCCGCGGCGGCCAATGGCCAGCGGGAACTGATCGTCGGCCACGACAACCTCGACCCGGCGCTCATCTTCATCCAGCACCACCTTGGAAACTTCGGCCGGCTGAAGCGCGTTCACGATAAACGTCGCAGCGTCGAAGCTCCACGGAATGATGTCGATCTTCTCGCCGGAAAGCTCGCCGACAACTGCCTGGACGCGCGCGCCGCGCATACCCACACAGGCGCCGACCGGATCGATCGAGCTGTCGTTGGAGATCACGCCGATCTTCGCACGAGAACCCGGATCGCGGGCACAGGCCTTGATCTGAATAACGCCTTCGTAGACTTCCGGAACTTCCTGGGCGAACAGCTTGCGCATGAAATCGGGCGCAGCGCGCGACAGGAAGATCTGCGGGCCCTTCACTTCGCGGCTCACTTTATAAAGGTAAGCGCGCACGCGGTCGTTGGGCTGGAAGTTCTCGCGCGGGATACCGTCATTGCGTCGGATGATGCCTTCGGCGCGGCCAAGGTCCACAATCACATGGCCATACTCGACACGCTTGACGATGCCGGAAACGATTTCGCCGACGCGGTCCTTGTATTCATTATACTGACGCTCGCGCTCGGCATCGCGCACTTTCTGCGTGATGACCTGCTTTGCAGTCTGGGCAGCCACACGGCCGAAATCGAACGGTGGCAGCTCTTCCTTGAGTTCGCTGCCGATCTCAAGCGAGGCGTCGATCTTCTTGGCTTCGGCGAGGCGCAGTTGCTTGGCTTCGTCTTCGAAGTCCTCATCGGCAACGACCGTCTGCACACGCCACAGCGTCTGCTCGCCGGTCACAGCGTCGATCTTGGCACGGATGTCGTGTTCCTGGCCGTACTTGGCCTTGGCGGCCTTCTCGATCGCTTCCTGCATCGCTTCGATCACGATGCGTTGGTCGATCGACTTCTCCTCGGCAACCGCTTTGGCGATCTGCAGGATTTCAAGCCGGTTGGCTGAAACGCCGATGGCGCTCATTGGACATCTCCTGTCTCTTCATCTTCGTCTTCGGACTCGTCGATTTCAAAATCGGCGAGGGATTCTTCATCGTCTTCCGGCTGGGGCGGCAGGTTGCCGGCTGCCCGCGCGGCTTCGATCAATTCGTCTGTCAGCACAAGGCTTGCCCGGCTCATCTCGTGGACGGCGGCGACGAGTTCGGTCTCGTCATCAAGCTCGATATGCGCGCCGTTCTCGTCCTCGCCCGTGATGATGCCCGTAAACCGGCGGCGGCCATCAACCGGACGCGCCAGCTCAACCTTGGCGGCGTGACCAATCCAGCGCGCAAAGTCGCCCGGCCGGGTCAGCGGACGGTCAATACCAGGCGTGGAGACTTCCAGCGTGTAAGCCTCGGGAATGGGATCTGCCGTATCGAGGGTCGGAGACAGCGCGCGCGAAAGGCGGGCACAATCTTCCACATCGGTAGGCGCCCCCCCTGCCCGCTCAGCCATGATCTGCAAATGAGGCCGGCGGCCGCCCTGGATACGCAGGCGCACGATTTCCATGCCAATGCCCTCCGCAACGGGTTGGACAAGGGCAAGGATGCGGCGTTCCTGTTCGGTCAGGGCAATCATGTAAAAGTGGCATTCCGCGCTAAAGAAAAGCGGCGGACCCGTTTCCGGACCCGCCGCCGATATATTTCGACTTGCGCGCTAGATAATCCCAAACTCGCCGGATGTCGAGAGGGGCAAAAACACAAACGGCGGCCCCCTCAGGAGCCGCCGCCGCTATCTGTCTGAGGACAGAGACGATTAGAGGACTTTCAGGTCCACTGCCGAGGTCTTGCCGCGGCGCTCGTCTTTGTAGAGCTCGTAAGAAATCGCCTGGTTTTCGGCGAGGGTTTTGAGACCCGAGCGCTCGACAGCGGAAATGTGGACGAAGATGTCCGCGCCGCCATCATCCGGCTTGATGAAGCCGTAGCCCTTCTGATCGTTGAACCATTTAACTTTGCCGGTTGCCATGCTTGGCTTTCCTTTGACGTTCCTTCGGCCGCGCCAGCACGGGATTGTGCCATACGGTGCCTGTCGAAAACGGAGGAGGGAAAGTCATTGCCGTCGGTCTGACGGGGTCTTGATATTCAGACCGGCCGGTTTCGATAAACCTAATTAGCGCATGAGGCCGCGTTTCCGTCAAGAAAAACCGGCAGATTAGGCAATCTGGAAGTCGAACCAGACTGGTTTGCAGTCACCCAGCTGCTTGGATTCATAGCGGGTGGTGATGTGGTCCTGTGGCGGCTTGCGCCAGTCGTCTGCCGAGCTGGCCAACCATTCAAAACCATCTGCAGCCGTAAGTGTGTGCAACGCCTCATCGGCATAGCTGATCACATCCGTCGCGAAGCGAAGTCGACCGCCAGGTTTTATTTTCGGATGCAGCATTTTCAGAAAAGCTGGCTGAATGAGGCGGCGCTTATGTTGCCGGCGCTTCGGCCATGGGTCCGGAAAAAGGATGAAGACCCGCTCCAGACTTGCATCAGGCAGGCGTTCGATCAGTGGCCGGGCGTCATCTGGCCAGAGCCGGATATTGTCAGCGCCAGTATCTTCAATTCCGCCAAGCGCCTTGGCGACCCCCTCCAGAAAGGGTTCGCAGCCGAAGATGCCCACATCCGGATTCCGGCGCGCTTGCTCCACCATATGCTCCGCGCCGCCAAAGCCGATCTCCAGCCAATAAGCGCGTTTCCCAGGAATCAACGCCTCAAGGTTCAGCGGAGCATCGCCCGCCGGAATGCGATAGGCATGCAGCTTCTCGGCCATAAGCGCCTTCTGACGAGGCGACAGCGGCCGTCCGCCAGTGCGCCCAAAGCTGCGCAACGGGCGATCCCGAAACTCTGCTTCGGTCGGATCTGTCATGCGCGCGGCGGCCCCTGACTGGCCCTATCCTGATCGGCGAGCCGACTTTCAAACGCAGAAGCCGCCGCGCGGACCGTCGCAAGCAGGGATCCACGCAAAGAGGCATCCTCAATCTTCTGAAATGCCGAGATCAGCTCCAGAACTTCGTCCGACAGCACTTGCAGGCCGCCGTCATCCGGCTCTTCAGCGAGTTCCGGGGCTTCGAGACCAGCGAGCTCCTCGGCCCCCTCAAAAAAGTAACCGACCGGAACTTCCAACACGCCGGCTATCTCGAAGAGGCGGCCCGCCGATACCCGGTTCACGCCCTTTTCGTATTTCTGCACCTGCTGAAACGTCAAATCGAGCAATTCGCCAAGCTTTTCCTGAGTCAGCTTCAGCTCCCGCCGGCGAAGACGGATTTTCTTGCCGACGACGCGGTCGATCCCGCTCGGCAATTTGCTTTCAGACATACTCATTCAGGTGGCGCCGCCATTTTCCGTGGAGATAAGGGCTTAACGCCTCCAGCTTGCGAAGGCCAGTAGCGCGAACAGGCAGAGGCTTGCCCAGAAAAGCGAGGCGCCAACCCGACTTTGGAACAGGGTCACCTCAGCGGCGACCGGCAGCCGCGCCCGACCATAAGAGGTAGACCAGCCCTGAGGTGCCGTCTCTGCTGGAATGGTGCGCATCACTTCGCGGCCGTAACCGTCAACAATGCCTGAGGTTCCACGATTGGCAGCGCGCACCAGTGGCAAGCCGGTCTCGATCGCACGATACCGGTTTTGCGCATAGTGTTGGGCGGGACCCATCCCGCGGCCAAACCAGGCATCGTTGGAAATCAGAACCATCCACTTTGCCCGGTCAGTCAGGTTCACGCTTCGCGAAATCTCCGGGAACAGTCCTTCATAACAGATGAGTGCCACAAATGGCGGAAGTCCGCCGGTATCGATCGCTGTAGCACCCGCGCCGGGGCGGAACCCGTCCGCCGCCAGACGCTGTACAGCAGGCGGAAGATAGGCACTGAGCCGCTCGCCAAGCGGAATGAAGTTGACGGCAGCGAGTTCGCCAAAAGGCACAAGGCGGTGCTTGTCATAGAGCGCAAGCGGGCCGGTCTGGTTCACGGTCTCGTCCATCACGGCGAGACTGTTGTAATAGGTGCGGGAATCCGTGGTTGTCAGCTCATAGCGGGTCGTACCTGCAATAAGCCTGCGCTGCCCAATATAGGCTGCGATCGCGTCCAACGCATTTGCGTCCTGCAGCAGGTACGCCGGCACAGCAGCTTCCGGCCAGACGACAACATCGCCAGGCCGACTGTCAGGATAGGTCAGCATGCGCAGGTATTCATAGAGCACAGGGTCGGGCCCAAGCGTGTCCCATTGGTCTTGCGGAACGCCGGCATCCATAACCACGACGGCCTGATCAGTGAGCGGCGAAGGCTCTTCAGTACGATTGGCGCCCCAAGCCCAACCGAGCGCTAGCGCTACCACAGACACAAGCGCGGGCGCGACACGCAGCGGAATGCCCCGCGCTTCGCGCGTATCGACCAGCGCAGCCGGAGACGCCATGATGAAAACGGTGAGCAGCGTCAGCCAATAAACCCCGCCGAGCGAGGCCGCCTGAGACAACGCCCCACCCGGAATCCAGGTGGTGCCCGGAAGATTCCACGGAAAACCACCAAACAGGTGACCACGTGTGAACTCGGCTAGGGCAAAGAACAGTGAAAAGATGAAAACGCGCGATGGCGACGCCGACCAAAAGGCACCCGCCATGAGCGTAAACACACCCCAGATAATCGCCATGCCCGCCGGCAGCAGAACCAGCGGCATCCAGATAAACCAGATGGTGCGCGCCGGATCGACCAGGAACGGCATCGCCGTCCAGTGAAGGCTGACAAGGAAAAAGCCCGTCCCGAAGGCCCAACCACGCAGAAATACCGCCCGGCCCCAGCGCGCCTGCGCCCTGGCGCCATCGATCATCCAGACAAGACCGGTGAAAGAAATCGCCAGCACAGCGCTGAAATGGAAAGGCGCAAACGCGACAGCCGATAGCGCGCCCAGCGCAAAGGCTGCCGCGAGCGCCGAAAGGCCAGACAGACGCGCAAAGGCCTCATGCAGAGGCCCCAGCGCAGTAAATCCATGACTGCGCACAGCTTTGCTCATGTCGAAACTCTACTCCTCGGCAGCGGGCTGCGGCGGGGGCTCTGGCAAACGCAGACGCAGCCGGCGAACCCGCCGGGCATCCGCATCCATGATTTCAATCTCGGCGCCGCCCGGATGGCGCAGCACTTCTCCGCGGACAGGAACTTTCCCCGCCAGCGCAAAGGCAACGCCGCCAAGCGTATCGATGTCTGCATCCAGTTCATCGAGGCTGAGATCAACGCCGGTTTCCTCCTGGAAATCCTCTATTTCCGTACGCGCATCAGCTTCCCAAACACGGGGGCTGCGCCGCACGAACATAGCTTCCTCATCATCGTGTTCGTCTTCAATGTCGCCCACGATGACTTCCACAAGATCTTCCAGCGTGAGCAGGCCGTCGGTGCCGCCATACTCGTCCACGACCAACGCCAGATGAATGCGGGTCGCCTGCATCTTCACGAGCAGATCGGTGAGCTTCATCGATGGTGGGACATACAGGACTTCCCGGTGCAGACGCTCGAGCGGGCGCCGGGGCAAAGTTCCACCTTTGGCAAGTTCCGTCACAAGATCCTTGATGTGAACAAAGCCAATGGGGTCATCAAGCGTTTCCCGGAAAACCGGCAAACGCGAGTGGGTCACCTCAGCAAAGGTTTCCAGAAGTTCCTGGAGACTGATACCGGCCTCGACAGCTTTGATGTCCGCGCGCGGGATCATCACATCATCAACACGAAGCTCTTCGAACTCGGCAAGGCGAAGGCGCATGACCTGGGGCGCAGCCGCCGGTTCGGCGTCCTTGCCCGCAGGCGCTACAGGCTCAGCTGCCTTTTTGCGGAATCCGAAGAAGCTTCGCAATCGGCCGGCCGGAGCCGCGTCGGAGGGGTCTGAATCACTCATTTCCAATCAGTCATTCCGGTATGGATTAGCAATGCCAAGGGAGGCAAGCGCCTTTATTTCCAGTGCTTCCATTTCTGCCGCCTCTTCATCCGTCTCGTGATCGAATCCGAGCAGGTGAAGGTAGCCATGGATCAGCAGGTGCAAGAGATGGTCGGCGGGCGCCTTGCCCTGCTCTGCAGCGTCTGCGGCGGACACACCCCAAGCTACGGCAATGTCTCCCAGGAACGGACGGTCCATCGGCAGTGAAGGGAAAGACAGCACGTCTGTGGGCTTGTCCTTGCCGCGAAAATCGAGATTCAGCTGATGCAATGCGCTATCGTCGGCAAGCAGCAGCGCAATGGTGCCCTCACCTGCCGGCGCAATAGCTGACGCCGCATCGAAAGCCTTTTTGCAGAGAGCCTCGAGACTACCGAGCGCCGCCCAACTGTCATCCTCGACGAGAAGGTCGAAACTAATCATGGCGGGGCCTCAGCTCTCCCCTGACGCAGCGTAGGCATCAATAATCCGGCTGACGAGGCCATGGCGGACGACATCGGCCGCCGTCAGGCGTTGAACGGATATCCCCTCAACGTCCTTCAGGATACGCAGCGCCTGTTTGAGGCCGGATTCCTGGCTGCCCGGCAGGTCAACCTGGTCCGGATCACCGGTCACGACCATTCGGCTGTCCCGGCCAAGACGCGTTAGCACCATCTTCATCTGCGCCGCTGTCGTATTCTGCGCCTCATCGACGATAACAAACGCATTCTTCAGGGTGCGCCCCCGCATGAAAGCAATCGGCGCAACCTCGATCTCGCCGCGCGCCATGCGCCGCTCCATCTGCTCCTGCCCCATCAGCTCGCGCAAGCTGTCCCAAATGGGCAGCATGTAGGGATCGACTTTCTCTTCAAGCGTACCCGGCAGGAAGCCGAGCTTTTCGCCGGCCTCGACCGCCGGGCGGGTCACGATCAGCCTTTGGCGGATACCGGCATTGAGTTCCGCGACACCCGTCGCCACAGCCAGATACGTCTTACCCGTACCGGCCGGGCCGACACCGAACACAAGCGCATTGTCCGGATTGGACAGGATTTCCAGATACTTCGCCTGCCCGCGCGTCATCGCGGTGACGGACTTCTTCAGACCGCGAAGGCCGGTGAATGTCTGAGAAGGCGCCTGCGCGGCCTGCAAGGCGCCATCGAGTTCCATCTCGCTGGGCTCAGCGCCGCCACGCAGCCTGCGCTCGAACTCCGCGAGTGCAGCCTCTGCGATGGAAACGCCTTCCTGGCTGCCCGCAAGCATAATCCCGCCGCCCTGGCTCTCGGCACTCACGCTGAAAGGCTTCAGGCGCGTTTCCAGGAGCGTCAGGTGGCGATGATGGGGACCGCAGAGATCACGCAGGCGCTCGGACTCGCGCACCTCATAAAGGCGGCTCACCATCTTCGGATCAGGGTCTGATGACGTGCGGCGTTTGCCAGTCACAGGGCTGCCTCGCTCACACGCACGAGTTCACCCGTCAGGGAGTTGAGGCTCGACCCGACAATCTTCACATCAACAATCTGCCCATTGAGGCTTTCCGGGCCCTCGAAATGGACGGCCTGCAGATAGGGCGAACGGCCATGCATCTGGCCTTCATTGCGTCCCCTGCCAGTGACAAGAACTGGCAGCGACTCGCCGACCTGCGAGGCGTTGAACGCCATCTGCTGTTCCCGCAGCAGAGCCTGAAGCGCCTGAAGCCGCTCATCTTTCACCGCTTCGGGCAGGTGACCGTGCATTTCAGCTGCTGGCGTGCCGGGACGCGAGGAGTATTTGAAAGAATAGGCAATCGCATAGCCGACATCGCGAACGAGCTGCATCGTCGCTTCGAAGTCGGCGTCCGTTTCACCAGGGAAGCCGACAATAAAGTCCGACGCAATAGCAATATCCGGACGCGCCTTGCGGACGCGCGCGATGATATCGCGGTAGTGATCAGCGGTGTGGCCACGGTTCATCGCCTTGAGGATACGATCAGAACCCGACTGAACCGGCAGATGCAGGAACGGCATCAGGGCCGGCGTATCGCCATGGGCTGCGATGAGATCGTCATCCATGTCGCGCGGGTGGCTGGTGGTATAGCGAATACGCTCGATTCCACCGATCCGCGCCAGATGGCGGCAGAGCTGGCCGAGAGTCCAGTCTTCACCGCCCTCAACAGCAGGCGCAGGCCCATGGAACGCATTCACGTTCTGACCGAGCAGAGTAATTTCACGCACGCCCTGAGCGGCAAGGCTGCGCGTCTCGACCACAATATCATCCACCCGGCGCGAAATCTCGGCGCCGCGAGTGTAGGGCACCACGCAGAAGGTGCAGAACTTGTCACAGCCTTCCTGAACCGAGACGAAGGCCGTCGGGCCATCGGCTTCGCGCGTCTTGGGAAGAGCGTCAAACTTTTCGACCGTATCGAACTCGGTCTCCAGACGGTCGCCGATTGCTCGGCTGGCGCGGGCGATCATTTCAGGAAGCTTGTGATAGGCTTGCGGACCTAGAACCAGGTCCACAGCTGGCTGGCGGCGGATAAGCTCCTGACCCTCAGCTTGCGCCACGCACCCAGCGACAGCGATGGTCATGCGGCCGCCCGAGGCTTCTTTCATGCGCTTCAGCTGGCCAAGCTCGGAATAGACCTTTTCGGTCGCCTTTTCTCGGATATGGCAGGTGTTCACGACCACAAGGTCTGCCGCGTCAGGGGCATCCACCGGCGCATAGCCAAGCGGGCGCAGCACATCGCGGATGCGCTCGGAGTCATAGACATTCATTTGGCAGCCATAGGTCCTGATAAACAGGCCCTTCAGAGGCTTCTGGTCGGGGGTGCCGGTCATTCGGCGGCTTATGCCTCAAAAGCGGGCAAGCTGGAAGAACCTTCCGCAATCTGACCCGCCCCATAGCAGTCTAAGACTTCACAGCCCGTCGAAGCGGGCTAGTGTGCCCCCAAATTGACACTTTTGGCGCCGGGGAGGCCCTCACACATGCTAGCCGAACTTTTCGGGACGATTGAAATGGGCGTCCTGACCTTCAGCGATTTTATTTGGGGCGGAACATGGGGCGACACGCGCGTTCTGCCCTTTGGTCCTATGGCCCTCATTCTTCTCGGTGTGGGGGTGTTTTTCATGCTGCGCCTCGGCGCCCGTCCGCTCCGACGCTTTGTTCCGGCAGTTTCTGAAGTCTGGCGGGGACGCAAAGGCAACGGTGAGCCGAACGCGATCACCCCTTTCCAAGCCCTGGCAACGGCTCTTTCTGGTCAGGTTGGCACCGGAAACATTGTCGGTGTGGCAACGGCTATCACCATCGGCGGCCCCGGCGCAGTATTCTGGATGTGGGTGACGGCGATCCTCGGCATGGCGCTCGCCTTCGCCGAAAGCTCCCTTGCCATCAAATTCCGCGAGATAGACGAAAATGGCCGGATCAATGGCGGCCCGATGTACTACATCCGCAAAGGTCTCGGGAAAAAATGGACCTGGCTAGCCGCGATTTTCTGCCTTGGAACCATGTTCTCTGCAACCGCAACCGGCGGCATGATTCAAGCCAACGGCATTACCGCCAACCTGACAGATGTTTTCCGCACCGACTTCGGGATCGGCATGGCGAACTCGGTTTCCGTATTCGGTATCGATGTCGACCCGATGAAGGCTCTGATCGGCGCCGTACTCTGCGCATTCGTTTTTGCGGTCATTATTGGCGGTATCAAGTCCATCGGACGGGTTGCAGGTAATCTCGTTCCGGCAATGGCGGCACTCTACATCGCCGCCTGTGTTGTCATTCTCGCCCTCAACATTCAGTTCATTCCTGCCGCATTCGGAATGATCTTCGCTTCCGCATTCGGCCTCAATCAAGCGCTCGGCGGCCTGGCGGGTTATGCTGTTCTCTTTGCAGTCCGCGAAGGCGTGGCACGCGGCCTTTTCTCGAACGAAGCGGGTCAAGGGTCTGCGCCCATCGCGCACGCCGCATCTCAGATGAAAAACCCCGCAACCCAGGGCGAGATCGCCATGATCGGCGTATTCATCGACACGATGGTCTTGTGCACCATGACGGCGCTCGTGATCCTCACCGCCGAGGGCAGCTGGGCAACGGCTGGCCAATTTAAGGAATGGGCCGGCGAAACCACCAGCCATATCTGGATGGCCGAAGGCCACAGCCCGGCAACCTTGACCAATCAGGCCTTCACTGACGCCGTTCCCGGCCCAGTCGGTGGCTGGATCGTCACACTTTGCCTGACGCTGTTCGCCTTCACGACCATTATCGGCTGGTCCTACTATGCCGAGCAGGCGGTCACCTTCCTCATCGGCGAATGGGCGACCAAGCCGTTCCGCTACATCTGGGTTGTGGTGATTTTCGTGGGCGCTGTGGCGCAGGTGCATTTTGTCTGGCGCTTCGGCGATATCGCAAATGCATCGATGGCGCTGCCAAACCTGCTCGCCATCGCCCTCCTGTCCGGCGTCGTCTACCGGATCCACAAAGCCAACGGCGACCCGGATACGGCTGACGGAAACAGTGAGATCGAGGATCTGCGTGAGAACGTGCCCGTCGAATAAGACGGGCACGCCCTAATCATTCTTCTTGCGATAGGATCAGATCGTCAGGACTATCTTGCCGAAATGCTTCTGGCTCGCCTGGTGGGCAAAGGCAGCGGCGATCTGATCCAGCGGGAACTTGCTGTCGATGACAGGGCGCATGGTCGAGGCTTCAATGGCGTCGATCATGTCCTCCTGGTGACGGCGAGACCCCACGGTGATCCCCGACACGGTTACGTTCCTTGAAAAGAGCGCTGCTGTCGGGACTTCACCTGAGACACCCGTCAGGACGCCGATCAGCGAAATGTGTCCACCCGGACGGCAGGCATTGATTGACTGCGCCATCGTACCAGGCCCGCCAATCTCGACCACCTCATCGACTCCTCGGCCACCCGTCAGCTCAAAAGCCTTGCGGCCCCAGTCCGGCGTTTCCTTGTAATTGATCACATGGTCAGCGCCGAGGCTCTTGAGCTTTTGCATCTTCTCCTCTGAGGAAGAGGTTGCGATGACGCGCGCTCCGGCCATCTTCGCAAACTGCAGGGCAAAGATCGACACGCCGCCCGTTCCCTGAACCAGCACCCAATCGCCAGGCTTGGTTTTTGTTTCAACAAACATTCCGCGCCACGCGGTCAAGGCTGCACACGGCAGTGTTGCGGCTTCTTCGAAGGTCCAACCAGCGGGCATCCGCGTGAAGGCGGTTTCCGGCGCCGCAACCAGCTCGGCTCCGAACCCATCAGCGCCGTCGCCAGGAACACTCTGGAAACCAGCTGCTTCAATCTGCCCCGACTGCCAACCCGGAAAGAAAAGTGAAATGACCCTGTCGCCGACTTTCCACTTCGTGACGCCTTCACCGACCGCCACAACCTCCCCTGCGCCATCCGACATCGGAATGCGGCCGTCAGGCGTTGGAATTCCGCCCAGCACGACAACGAAATCATGGTAGTTGAGCGAGCTGGCCCGAACACGGACGAGCACTTCGCCCGCTTTCGGTTTCGGATCTTCCCGCGTTTCAATGACGAGCTTTTCCAGCCCACCTGGCTTTTTGACGGCTGCTACTTTCATGGCGTTTTCCTCCCAATGTGGAAGGACGGGAGCTATTGCGCCCTTGGGGAAGTCAAGAGGCCTGGATTCGAGCTTCCCTTAGGGCCTTGCGCCGAACCTTGCCGGCATCATCCCGAACAGCTTCCGCCGTGTATTCGAAGGTCTTCGGGATCTTGTACCGCACAAGACGCTCCGAAAGATGAGCGAGCATGGAGGCCTCATCAACCGCGCCGTCCGGGCGATCGATAACGGCGTGCAGGCGCGCGCCCATGTCATCATCGGGAAGGCCGATCACAGCAGATGACCGGACACCTGGATAAGCCTCGATCGCCGCCTCGACTTCAGCCGGATAGACATTGGCGCCTCCGACAATCACCATGTCGGACAAACGATCAGACAGGTAAAGATACCCGTCTTCATCCATCCAGCCCATGTCGCCGAGGCTTTCCCAACCGCCTTCAATCGCCTTGGCTTCAGCACCAATATAGCGATAGGTCGTCCCTGCGCCCGAAAGCGGCCGGATAAACACTTCCCCGACTTCGCGTGGCGGAAGGGTTTCACCCTGTTCGCCCACGATTTTCATTTCGCAGGCCTCAACAGGCCTCCCAACCGATCCCTTATGCTTCAGCCACTCTGTGCCCTGAATAGTCGTCGAGCCCTGCCCTTCGGTACCGCCGTACAGCTCCCAGATAACTTCTGGGCCCAACCACTCAATGAAGCACTCCTTGAGCCACGCCGGACAGGGCGCTGCCAGGTGCCAGAGCGCCTTCAAACTGGAGAGGTTGTATTTCGTCCGGGTTTCCTCCGGCAACGCCCAGATGCGCCGCATCATGGTGGGGACCGTGTAAACCACATCGACGCTGTACTTCTCGATCAGCCGAAGCGTTTCTTCGGGATCAAACCGGGTGGTAACAACGACCGTACACCCTTTGAACAAGGCCTGCATTGCCCAGAGGAAAGGGCCATTGTGATAGAGTGGACCCGGGATAAGCATGCATCCCTTCTGCGGTATCTCGAGAAGCGGGATATCCGGGTCCGTAGCCGCCGGCTGCTTCGAGACAATCAGCTTTGGCCGCCCTGTCGAACCTCCCGACGTCATGGCTTTGAAGCTGGTCGCAATCGCTTCAGGCAATTGAGTATCCGGCAGCGACGGGTCGGGACTGTAGCCAAGAGGAATACATGCCGTCTGCGGATATTCCCCCGCCGGAACACCAACGACCAACGCCGGCGCGCCGACTTCAACGATCTGGTCGCGTTCCAGCTTGGGGAGACGTGCGGACACCGGCTGCGGCGTAGCGCCTGCCTTCCAGGTCGCAAAACAAGCCTCAAAAAACTCTATCCCATTCGGCAGGGAAATCGTGACAAAGTCATCCTGCTTTACGCCAAGCGCCTGATATGCGCGGGCAAGCCGGTTGGTGCGGGCATCAAATGTCGCCCAGCTGATCTCGGTGCCCTCGTGCGAAAGTACGATCCGGTCAGGTTGTTCATCCGCCCAATGAGCCAGAATACGAGACAGTGAAATGATGGCCATAGAAATTCCTCCCGATCCGCAGTCGCCCGCTTGTGATTAGTTTCAGATCCCGGCACGCTTCAGAAGGCGCTGGAAGCCGTCCCAGAATTCAGCACGCTTGTCGCCTGTCTCCATAAGGATCTCGTGCATCGCGCCTTCCACGGTGATGTGTTCGCAATCGCGAAGCCGCGACGCGATCCGGCTATGCGATGCGTTATCCACCAGCTTTTCTTCTCCGGCCGAAGCAACAAATACCGGCACGGAGACCTTGGCGAGAAGCTTGGCTTTCGAGAAGGTCGAGAAGATGTCCAGCGACGCGCCCAGCCAGCCCCAGGTAACGGGGCCAAGCTCAAGATCAGGCTGCGCATCAATCAGCGCACGTTGCAGCTCCCAACGCCGTTTGTCGTGGGTCACGATATTATTTTCGAATGTTTCCGGCGGCCCTGGCTGCATCGCATAATCGCCGGACCGTCCAGTGGCCCTCATTGCCCAGACGAGATAGCGCATCCCGAGTACAGGTGACTTGATCCCCCACATCGGCGCGCAGAAGGCCGCAGCCTCCACCTTCACAAGCTCCTGAGTAATTGCCGCCAGAGCGATGGCGCCCCCCATCGAATGAGCCAGCGACACATAGGGGCGCGGCAAACGCGTCTCGAGCGCACCAAGTCCCTTGGCAAGCGCGTTCATGAAAGTCTCGAAGCGGTCTATGTGCCCCTTCTTGCTGTCGGGCAGCAAGCGGTCGGAAAGGCCCTGCCCCGGCCAGTCGAGGATCACGATAGCAAAGCCCATTTGCTGGAGCTCGCGGCCTACCTCGAAATACTTCTCTATAAACTCCGTGCGGCCCGGACACACAATCACGGTCCCGCGCGGCTTTGCTGCCGAAAGCGCGGGCGCGACACACGCTCTGAGCCGGCGCCCTTCAAGACCGTCGAACCAGACAATTTCAGCGCCCTGGGGCGCGGGATTTCCTGACACTTCCACAAACCGGTCCTGTCTGGCGCCTGCCTGTGTCATGCAAGAGTCTCCTGGTTCAAATGATAGAGCCGCCCGCAGGTCTCCCCGGGGCGGCTCAATGCGTCAAGCGATCTGTTTCAGGCAGATCAGCCAGCCAGCTTCTTCATCAGCGACTGGAGCTGCATCGCGACCGACATGTCACCCGCAACTTTGAGTTTGCCTTGCATGAAGGCCATCGTCGGGTCGAGCGCGCCAGCAGCGAGCTTCGTGAAGTCATCCCAGTTGATCGAGATGGTGGCATCAGCCGCGCCGTCGGAATTGTCAGCAACGCCTGCGGCGCCATCGATGAACAGTTTGCCGACGCTACCGAAATCAAACTTCACTTTTTTCTTGAAATCACTGCCGCCAGCCATCGCTTCTGCAGCGCGCTGGGTGAGTTGGGCGAGATCCATCAGGCTTCCTCCTTGGATTGAGACCTGCCCCGGATAAAGCAAACCGGAAGGGACCCGGCAAGAAGAATCCCTTGACGCACCTTGCGATACATCGATCAGTTGAATTCCATGAGTTGGCAAAAAGCGATCGAGGAACTCCGACGCCGGGAACGGCTGGCCGAGGAGATGGGAGGAGAGGAGCCGGTTTCGCGCCAGCGCGGACGCGGCAAACTTACCGTAAGGGAAAGGGTCGCCTTCCTGGCCGACCCAGGAAGCTTCCACGAAATTGGAAAGATTGCGGGTAAGGCTGCTTACGGCCCTGATGAAGAGCTTGCCACCTTCATGCCCTCAAACTCCGTGATGGGCCGCGCCCGCCTTGACGGGCGTCCCACCGTTGTCCTCGCAGACGACTTCACTGTGCGCGGCGGCGCGGCCGACGCCTCGATCTGGCAGAAGATGGTTCAAGCCATCAAGATGGCCGCCGAATACCGGATGCCCCTTGTTCAGATGATCGACGGAACTGGCGGTGGCGGCTCAGTCAAGATGTTGGAGAAAGATCCGCGCACCTACATTCCAGAAACGCCCGGCTGGAACGAAATTGTTCACGGCCTCACGCAGGTGCCATTCGTGTCACTGGCACTCGGGCCCTGCGCTGGCATGGGCGCTGGCCGGGTCGCAGCCAGCCATTTCAGCATCATGGTGAAAGAACTGAGCCAGGTCTTCGTGGCCGGCCCGCCAGTTGCCATCGCTCTGGGAGAGGACGTCACAAAGGAAGAGCTCGGCGGCTGGAAAATTCAAGCCCAGAACGGAACTGTAGATAACGTCGTCGACACCGAAGCCGATGCCTTTATCGCTGCGCGCAAATTCCTCTCCTACCTTCCCCCTTCCGTACATCATCTGCCTGAACGCGTTCAGCCGACGGATGACCCGAAGCGCAAGGAAGAGAGCCTGCTGTCCATCGTGCCGCAGGACGGGCGCACGCCTTACAAACCCCGCAAGATCATCGACGCGGCAGTCGACAAAGGCAGCTTTTTCGAGATCGGCGCATATTGGGGCCGCGGCATCGTCGCAGGCCTCGCCCGGATTGACGGATATCCGGTTGGCATTCTTGCCGGCGACCCCTTCTTCCTGGATGGCGCGTGGACGGCCGACGTTTGCGACAAGGTCACCCGGCATATGGACCTCTGCTCCACATTCCACCTGCCCGTCATTCACTTCGTCGACTGCCCCGGCTTTGCCGTTGGCGTTAAAGCGGAAACTGCAGGCGTCACCCGCGCCGGTGTACGGGCCATGACAGCCGTCTACCAGGCTGATGTTCCGGTATGCTCGGTGGTCATTCGCAAAGCCTATGGTCTGGCGGGCTCGGCCATGATGAACCAGTCGAAGACGAAGTGGCGGTATTGCTGGCCAAGCGGAGACTGGGGCTCCCTGCCGATGGCCGGCGGCATCGAGGCGGCGTTCCGCAAAGAGCTTTCGGAAGCAGAAGATCCCGACGCCCTGAAAGCGCAGCTCTACAGGAAGTTCGAAGCAATCAGGTCTCCCTTCCGCACCGCGGAAAGTTTCCTTGCGGAGGAAATCATAGACCCCCGTGATACCCGACCCTTACTGGTAGACTTCGTGTCGCACGCTCAGCGCGTTCTGAAGGCTGAAGAGAGACGGATCGGCTTCCGCCCCTAAGCCCCATTCTGCAATCTATCCTGCTTCGGACCAGCTTCCGGCACGGTATTGCCATTTTCCGGGAGATGATGCCTGCTCACGCCCGATGTTGGGGAGGACACGCATCATGCTCAGGAAATTAGCCCTTTTGACCCTGCCGCTTCTGCTGGCCGCAGCCTGCAGCGCGGAACGCAGCTACGCTCCGGCGCCCCCGGCCATGGAAATGGCCATGAAATCCGCAGAGCCAATGTACAGTGAGGTGGAGGAGTCCGCCGGAGGCGGAGCGGATTCAGCCAGTGTGCAGCAGTATATTGCCTACTCGCATAGCGTCGGCATGCGGCTTCCTGTGAAGTCCATCGAACCCACAATGCAGGGCCATATCGCCGCCTGCAAAGCCGCAGGACCAGCAGTCTGCGTCGTCACCAATTCCTGGATGAACGCCTATTCTGAGGACCAGGTTTCAGCCACTTTGAATTTGCGCGCGACGCCTGACTGGATCGAGAAGTTCCTGTCCGGCGTGGAAGCCGAAGCTGAAGCGGCGAAGGGCGAGGTCACCAACCGGCAGACCACCGCCGAAGATCTGACGGTTTCCATAATCGACACCGGCGCCCGCCTGAATGCTCAGGAAACGCTGCAGAAGCGTCTCGAAAAGCTGCTCGCGGACCGCCCGGGCGAACTTGGTGACATTCTCGAAACCGAGCGTGAACTGGCCCGCGTCAATGGCGAAATCGACTCCCTGAAGTCCACGCTCGCCGCTCTGCGCCAGCGCGTAGACATGAGCCAGCTTGCGGTCAGCTATGACACGAAAACCAATCCCGTGTCGCAAGGCGCATTGCAGCCGCTCGGCGAAGCCTTCGGAAACTTCTTCTACAATCTTGCCAGCGCTGTCGCGGCCGTCGTCACGGCTTTTGCCATCGGCCTGCCCTGGCTCTTGCTCATCGGCGTGCTGCTCTGGATCTGGCTGCGGGCCATCTGGCCGCGCATCCGCCGCAAAAAGAAGCCAGGCGCCTGATCCTTCCCCGGATCAGGCCCGCTCTGCCTGCTTGCGCTTGGAGCCATCGGCTTTCCGCGCAAGCAGCAGATTGGCGACTTCTTTCGGCACAATCATCAGCATCTGGCCGAGCGTCGCGTCCCAGGCGTCGAGTAGTTCCCTTCCCCGCACAGAGCCCGTACGGCGAACATGCTCTTCCAGCAGCGCCTTGGCTTCGCCGATATGTTCCTCCGGCATGTCGGCCAGCGGATACCAGTCGATTGAATCCGGATTTGCGACACGCTCGAACCGCTGTTGCGGATCCCAGATATAACCAGCGCCGCCGGTCATGCCGGCGCCGAAATTGTCGCCAACCGGCCCAAGGATCATCGCCCGGCCACCGGTCATGTATTCACAGCCGTTTGCACCGCAGCCTTCGACCACCGCTTTCGAGCCCGAATTGCGGACGGCAAAACGAACCCCTGCCGTGCCCGCGGCAAAGAGCTTGCCCGTGGTCGCGCCATAAAGGCAGGTGTTGCCAATGATGGCGTCTCCCACGGCTGCACGGCGATCACGCGGACGCGGCGTCACAACGATGGTCGCGCCAGAAAGGCCCTTGCCGACATAGTCGTTGGCATCGCCAAGCACTTCCAGAAGCAAGCCCTGCACGCTGAACGCCCCAAGCGACTGGCCTGCAGAACCCTCAAGACGGATGTGCAACCGCCCTTCGGGGAGCGCATGCATACCGAACTTCCGTGTAATGCGCGAACTTGCCCGCGCGCCAATCGCCCGCATCGTGTTCTGCACGCCATATTCGAGCTGCATCTTCTCACCACGCTCAAAGAAGGGTTCAGCATCCCGCAGGATCTGTGCGTCGAGCGTATCCGGAACCGGCTCACGATAGGTCGGCTTGTAGACAATCGGGCTGTCGGTATCGACCTGAACCAGAAGCGGGTTGAGGTCGAGATCGTCGAGGTGCGTTGCCCCGCGGCTGACCTGCTTGAGCAGGTCCGTGCGTCCGATTGCTTCATCGAGAGACTTGAGCCCCAGCGACGCGAGGATTTCCCGCACGTCTTCGGCGATGAAGCTCATCAGATTCACCACCTTGTCCGGATTGCCGGTAAAGTGCGCCCGCAGCTTTTCATCCTGGGTACACACGCCGACTGGGCAGGTGTTCGAATGGCACTGGCGGACCATGATACAGCCGACCGCCACAAGCGCCGCTGTGCCGACGCCATACTCTTCAGCGCCCAGCATGGCTGCGATCACGATGTCGCGGCCGGTACGCAGACCACCATCCGTCCGCAGGGTGATCTTTTCACGAAGGTTGTTGAGCGAGAGCACCTGATGGGCTTCGGCCAGGCCAATCTCCCAGGGGAGGCCAGCATATTTGATCGAGGTCTGCGGGCTTGCGCCCGTGCCGCCGACACCGCCTGAAATCAGGATGATGTCCGCTTTGGCTTTCGCAACACCGGCAGCCACCGTGCCGACGCCCGACTGGGCAACGAGCTTCACGCAAACCCGGGCTTCCGGGTTGATCTGCTTCAGGTCGTAGATCAGCTGCGCGAGGTCTTCGATCGAGTAGATGTCATGATGAGGCGGCGGCGAGATCAGCATCACGCCCGGCGTCGCATGGCGCAGCTTGGCGATCAGTTCGGTCACCTTGAAGCCCGGCAACTGTCCGCCTTCGCCAGGCTTTGCGCCTTGGGCCACCTTGATTTCTATCTCGCGGCACTCGTTGAGGTATTCCGCCGTCACACCAAACCGGCCGGAAGCAATCTGCTTCACCGCCGAGTTCATGTTGTCGCCATTCGGCAGCGGGCGATAACGGGCGCGGTCTTCCCCACCCTCACCCGACACCGACTTGGCGCCAATGCGGTTCATGGCAACGTTCAGCGTGCCATGCGCTTCAGGCGACAGTGCGCCAAGCGACATACCTGGCGTGACGAAACGCTTGCGAATCTCGTTGATCGACTGAACCTGCGACAGCGGGATCGCCGGGCCTGCAGGCTTGAAGTCCAGCAGGTCACGCAGTTGCAGCGGGTCGCGGTTGTGAACCGCGTCGACATACTTGCGATAGATGGAGTAGTCGCCCCGATCACACGCCGCCTGCAGGGTGTGGATCAGGTTGCCGTCGAGCGCGTGCGGCTCGTCAGAGGCGCGCAGGCGATAGAAACCACCAACCGGCAGAGAGATGACGTCCTCATCAAAAGCCTTCTGATGGCGGACAAGCGCATTCTCTTCGAGGCCAGCAAGACCAAGGCCGGAAATACGGCTGGACATGCCGGGGAAATAATCTGCGACCAGCGCGCGGGAGAGGCCAAGCGCTTCGAAATTATATCCGCCGCGATAGGAAGAGATGACCGAAATGCCCATCTTCGAGATGATCTTCAGAAGACCCGCCTCGATGGCTTCCTTGAAGTTCTGGACGGCTTTTCCGAGCGAAATGTCGCCCAGCAGGCCGCGTGCATGCCGGTCCGCAATGGCATCCTGCGCCAGATAAGCGTTCACACAGGTCGCGCCGACGCCAACGAGCACCGCGAAGTAATGCGTGTCGAGACATTCAGCCGAACGTACGGTGATCGAGCAGAACGTCCGCAACCCCTGCGCCACAAGGTGCGAATGCACTGCGCCCGTTGCCAGCACCATAGGCACCGCAATCCGGCTGGCCGACTGGTTCTCATCCGTCAGGATGATATGCTCACGACCCGCACGAACAGCTTCTTCCGCCTCACGGCGGATGCGTTCCAGCGCCTCCTTAAGCGCCGCGCCTTCGGAGGTCACATCCGCTGCGTCGAAAGTACAGTCGATCGTCTCGGTGCCGAGACCCAGCCGCTCCAGAAGGCGTTCATACATTCCGGTCGTGAGAACCGGGCTCTCTAGCACGAACACTTCCTGCTGCGATTTGTCCGTATCCAGCACGTTGCCGAGGTTCTTGAACCGCGTTCGCAGGCTCATGACACGGCCTTCGCGCAGCGGGTCGATCGGCGGGTTGGTCACCTGACTGAAGTTCTGACGGAAGAAGTGGCTCATCGGGCGATACGCCATGGTCAGAACCGCTGGAGCAGTGTCATCGCCCATAGAGCCAATCGCTTCTTTGGCGCTTTCGGCCATAGGCGCAAGGATCAACTCTAGGGTTTCAAGCGTATAGCCTGCTGCTGTCTGCCGACGGAGCAGCTCTTCCTTGTTAAAGAGAACAGGCTCCGGGCCTGGGCCGATTTCCGGCTCAAGCTCGGTGACTGCCTGCAGCCACTCTTCATAGGGCGCCTGCTCGGCAAGAAAGTCCACGATTTCGCGGTGATCGTAAAACTTGCCCGTGCCCAGATCCGCCGCGATCATGCCCCCCGCCGGGATAGACCCGCGGCGGGTAACCTCATGATTGCCAAGCGGGCACATGCCCGTTTCTGAACCGACGGCCAATATACCGTCCGTTGTCAGAGAATAGCGAAGCGGGCGAAGACCGTTGCGGTCAAGTCCGGCCACTGCCCAGCGGCCGTCATAAGCGGCAATCGCTGCCGGGCCATCCCATGGCTCCATGACGGAGTTACAGTAATCATAGAGCGCGCGGTGCGCCATCGGCATCACCGAGTCACGTTTCGACCAAGCTTCCGGGATAAGCATTGCCTTGGCCATCGGCGCCGGACGGCCCGATTTGCAAAGCAGCTCCCAAACCGCGTCCAGCGCGCCGGAGTCAGATGTGCTGTCGGGAATAACCGGCTTCACGTCCTGCGTGTGATCGCCAAATGCTTCCGACACCATGCGGATCTCATGGCTCTTCATCCAGTTGCGGTTGCCGCGCAACGTGTTGATCTCCCCATTGTGGGCAATCGTGCGGAAGGGCTGGGCCAGCGCCCATTGCGGGAACGTGTTCGTCGAATAGCGCTGGTGATAGATCGCAAAAGCCGACACGAACCGCTCGTCGCGGAGGTCGAGATAGAAATTGTCGATGTCCTGCGCCAGGAACATGCCTTTGTAGATCAGCGACTTGTGGCTGAGCGAGCAGACATAGAAATGCGGGATCGCTGCTTCGCGCGCCCGGCGTTCGATCCGGCGGCGGCAAATGTAAAGCGCCCGCTCCAGCTCTTCTGGCGACCGGCCGCGCGCATCACGGAACATGATCTGTTCAATGGCAGGGCGCGTGTCTTTCGCCTTCTGTCCGATCACGGACACATCGACCGGCGGCTGGCGCCAGCCATAAATGTAGAAGCCGAAGTTCAGCACTTCGCGCTCAACAAGCGTACGGGCCGCTTCCTGCGCGCCGAAATCCGTGCGCGGCATGAAGATCTGGCCAACGCAGATACGGTCATCGGTCGGGTTATGGCCGGTGCGGCTCACATGTTCGCGGAAAAAATCCTGCGGTACATCAAGGCGTATTCCCGCGCCGTCCCCCGTCTTGCCATCGGCATCAACGGCGCCGCGGTGCCAGACATTCTTCAGCGCGCGGATACCCATCTCGACGATTTCGCGGCGCGGCTTGCCGTCCAGCGCAACCACGAGGCCAACGCCGCAGGCGTCGCGTTCGTCTTCGGGATTGTAAGCGCCTGCCTCGATGAGACGCTGGCGGTTCTCTTCATAGTTCTTCACATAATCAGACATCTGATTTACTCCGCCGCCACTTTCGCTGCCTGCTCGGCCGCTTTCATAGATTGGTGCATTGCTTCGGCCGCGTCGCGGCCATCCTTGATCGCCCAGACGACAAGTGATGCGCCGCGAACAATGTCGCCAGCCGCATAGACACCCGGAAGACTGGTTTCCATCGTGGAATAGTCCACACGGACCGCGCCCCAGCGATTGACCGTCAAGGCAGGTTCATTGAAGAGCGCCGGCAGGTCTTCAGGATCGAAACCAAGCGCTTTGATGACAAGATCGGCTTTCACATCGAAGGTTTCGCCAGTCTTGACTGGCGCCTGGCGTCCAGACGCATCAGACTCGCCAAGCTTCATTCGGCTGGCACGAACGGCCTTCACCTTGCCACCCTTGGTGTCAATGATGGCTTCCGGATTGGCGAGCCATTCAAAAACGACCCCCTCTTCTTCCGCATTCTGAACTTCGCGCTGCGATCCGGGCATGTTGGCCCGGTCTCGGCGATAAAGACAGGTTACAGACTTGGCACCCTGGCGGATTGCCGTGCGTACACAGTCCATTGCGGTGTCGCCACCGCCCACGACCACCACGCGCTTGCCGCCAGCATTCAGGGTGCCGTCTTCGTACTCGGCTACCTTGTCACCAAGATCCACCCTATTGGACGCCGTGAGGTAATCGAGTGCGGCCAAGACGCCCTCCGATCCGCTGCCCGGACACTTCAGGTCCTTGGCTGCATACACGCCCGTCGCGATGAGAACCGTATCGTGCGCATCCCGAATATCCGAGAGCTGCATGTCTACGCCAATGCGGGTGTTGAATTTGAATTTGATGCCAGAGGCTTCCAGATGCTGGATGCGGCGCTCGACAACATCCTTCTCCAGCTTGAAGCCCGGAATTCCGTAGATCAAGAGTCCGCCGCCCCGATCATAGGCGTCATAAACGGTAACCTGATAGCCTTTGCGACGAAGCTGCTCGGCTGCGGCAAGACCGCCGGGGCCCGCGCCAATGACGCCCGCCGACTGCGAACGCTCGCGCGGCGGCTTGATCGGCTGAACCCAGCCTTCAGCCCAGGCCGTATCGGTGATGTATTTCTCGATCGAGCCGATAGTCACGGTGCCGTGGCCCGATTGCTCGATTGTGCAGATGCCCTCACACAGGCGGTCCTGCGGGCAGATGCGGCCACAGATCTCTGGCATGTTGTTGGTCGCCGAAGAAACCCGCCAGGCTTCTTCAACGCGGCCTTCGGCAGCCAGGCGCAACCAGTCGGGAATGTTGTTTGAGAGCGGACAGCCCTGCTGGCAGAAAGGCACGCCACACTGGGAGCAGCGGCTCGCCTGCGCGGTCGCCGCTTCAACAGAAAATTCGCCGTAAATCTCGCGGAAGTCGGCGGCGCGGTCTTTCGCGCTACGTTTCTGCGGCATTGCGCGGGAAACTTTCGTGAACTGCAGCATACGCTCGGCCATAGGCTTGCCCCAAAATTGCTGGAACGCTTGCTATAAGCGCGGCTTCGCAAGTCGCAATAGGCAAGATCACAAAATGATATCAATATGATACTTAAGGTCAGAATATTTCAGTCGACGGCTTGCAACCATTATGCGGTTTCCGATTATTTGTATCAATATGATATTTTATTTCGACGAACGTCCGCAACCGCACGCTTGTAGAAGATTATCAACAGTTCAGCCTTATTCCCGCTAGCATGTCACTTCTCCAGCTCGCCTTCATCGCTATCGTCCAGGGCATCACCGAGTGGCTGCCCATATCTTCTTCCGCTCACGTCATGCTGGCATCAGATTTTGTCGGCCTGATCGGCGAAGACGAGCTTTTGCTGAACGCAGCGTCCAACACCGGAACATTGCTGGCGATGCTGCTCTACTTCCGGAAAGATGTCGCCCTCGCGATTAGTGGCAGCGTCGAGCTGATCGGCGCTCCTGTGCGCAAACAGCCGCTGTCTCAGGGCGGGCGCCTGGCCTTGTGCATTCTGGTGGCAACACCCTTCGCCCTGATCGGCGCGTTCCTCTATCAGCTTCTGGCCCCGGAAACGCTGTGGAGCGCAATGCGCAGCGTATATGCTGTCGCGGCAACAACCATATTGTTCGGCGCCCTGCTCTGGTGGGCGGATGTTCGCGGCGGCCAGTCGCGCGGCGAAGGCGACATGACCCTCCGCGACGCCGCCCTTATCGGCGCAAGCCAGCTGGTGGCCGTGATCATTCCCGGCACCAGCCGGTCCGGCATAACGATGACGGCAGCGCGCGCGCTCGGCTATGAGCGGACAGAGGCGGCGCGCTTCTCGATGCTTATCGGCGCCCCCATCCTCGGCGCGGTCAGCCTTTATGGCCTGCTGGGCCTGGCAACGGCTGATGGCATGACAGGATCAGCCACGCTGAGCGACGGCCTGCTGGTCGCAGCATTGGCCTTTGTATCAGGTTATGCATCCATCGGGCTGCTCATGGCGCTCATCCGGCGCATGAGTTTCCTGCCCTTTGTTCTCTACCGGTTCGCGCTGGGTATCGCGCTACTCGCGACATCCCCGCTAACGGCAAACCTGAGCGGCTGACGGTCAGGCTTCGCTGGCCTTGTGGAACTCGCCATAGGGCCGGAACCGCCACAGATAGCCCGGCACAATCGCCTCAGCAGACTCCAGCTGCGGCACGCCCAGATCCTTGATGGTCAGCGCGCCTTCAGCCACCACATTGTCTGCGGTGAGCATCTCTACCTGGGAGCCCGTGACCGGCGGATCGCCGAAAAACGCCCAGGAGAAAGGCGGAACGAACCGCCAGACAGCGCCGGTGATATACGCAATCGGGCGCATCACAAAGAAGGGCACAGGGATCTTGAAGCGCTTGCGATCAATCGTCTTCAGGACGAGATCATAGATCTCATTGAAGCTGTAGGTGCGCGGGCCGCCAAGCTCATAAGTTTTGCCCGCGGCATCTTCCCGGTCGACCGCCGCAGCAATCGCTTCAGCTACATCGCCGGCATAGACCGGCTGGAACTTGGTTTTCCCGCCCCCGATCGCGGGCATGAACGGCGCAAAACGGGCAAGGTTGGCAAAGCGGTTGAAGAACTGGTCTTCCGGGCCGAACACAATGGATGGGCGCAGGATAACCGCTTCCGGGATCGCTTCGCGCACCGCGGCTTCAGCGGCAGCCTTTGTGCGGGCGTAGGGTGACTTCGAACCTGCATCCGCGCCGATGGCCGAAATCTGGACAAAGCGCGTTATGCCTTTTTCCTTGGCCACTTCCGCCACGAGAGCAGCGCCTTCGGCGTGCTCACCTTCGAAGGTCTGGCGACCATGCTCAAACAGAATGCCGACCAGGTTGACCACGGCATCGGCGCCATCGAGCGCGCGAACGAGGGAATCGCGGTTGCGGATATTGGCCTGAACCACGTCCACCCAGCCCGGAGGGCCGGCAAGGCGCGCGTCAATCGCGGTGGAAACATTGCGGCAGGCGACGCGGACACGCCAGCCCTGCTCGACCAGCACCCGCGCAGCATAGCGCCCGATGAAGCCGGAGCCACCAACCAGAGTTACCAAGCCTTTGCTCATAGTATCCGTCATCCTGTGCGCGGGCCGAGCGGCCCCAATTCAGCTCATTCCTTCGCCTTTCACCACTTTGCGGGCACGATGTCCATGCGGCCATGACGCTCGCTGCGTGGCAGGCCGGACCGCCGCCTACCAGACGATCGTCATCACCACGGAGTCGCTGTAATCACCGGTGTTTACCTGCTGGCCAGCGGGCACCGTTGCCGTGATGTTATGGGTGCGCGACCGGGTGAGCAGACCGAGCAGGAAGAAGTCATTGATGGTCGACCCTTGTACGCCGTCCCCCCAGACATGGCCCGACTGAATGTAAACCTGATAACCGAGCTGGTTGCCGCTACTTGCCTGTTTCATCTTCCGGGCAGGAATGCTGGCGGCCTGCCCGCCCCCCAGCCGCACATCATAAGTCGCGCCCACAAAGAGCAAGCCGGTGCAGCTGACCGTGACGGTGGCACTCGCGGTCGACGGGTTGCCGGAGAAGGCCTGGTAGGGCGTGAAGCTCAGCGGCGTGGACGAGACCGAACAGGTCTGGGCAAAAGCGGGACAAACAGTCACAAACAGGGTCAAAACGAGGACGATCAGGCGCATCATTCAGTCAATCCCTGCCATTTTGAGCCCGTTTGGGGCGCCAAGCCGCATTTCGCCGCGCAAACGCACATCCCTCACCGGCTGAACGAAGCGCCCGGCGGGAATGGTGACGGAGATCAGGTCGCCATCTTCCGCCGCCGGGCAATAGACCCGGCCTTCGAGTCCGACCGGGCAGACCAGTCCGGACTGTACGAGTTCCACCTTCGCTGATTGTGGCAGAGGTCTCCCATCCGGAAGGTAAACGGTGAAGGCGAGCGCGCTTTGGCGGCGCACATCGAAGCTGACTTCGGAAATGCCTCGCTTGGGAACGAAGCGGGCGCTGAAATCCCCGACCTCGAAATCGAGCGGCACGTCATCGGGCCGGAGGCTGAGCGTGTTGACCTCATACGGGCGCACTTCGGGAATGACCGCAACGCCATCTTCCCCTGTGACAGCAATGATCCGGTTATCCTTGTAGATCGGCATGCCCTTCAGGTCCGGTATCCGGACGATCGCCGCGGCGCCGGTTGTCTGGCGCTGCAGCGCGACCCGGCCAGACATGGCGGCAAAGCCCCCGCGAACCCCGGCGATCAGCTGATTGGACCGGCCATAAACACCGCCATTTACGACGAGATCCGCCTCGCCGAGATCGACTGCAAGATCGCCCTGATAAACGGCGCCGGCATCGCCATCGGCTGCGCGGACTGCCCACTGCATCCTTTCGCCCGGAAGGCGCGCGCGGCTGAGCTGCACACTGGAGGCCTCACGCCCGCCGGCGGACTGATAGCCTCCCCCCGCACTGTAAGGTCCGAAACTGACACGCAGGCCAAACGCGATGCCAGTCTCTTCCCGTTCGAAATCCTGATAGGCGCTGAGGCTCAGCCAGAGCTTGTCGCGCTGGAACGGCTTTTCCCAGCCGAATGACAGGAAGCGCCTGTCGGCCAGCACCTTGTCTTCTTCTTCTACATAGGAAGCGCGGAAAGTTCCGGCCTTTGTGTAGACGCCGGTGCTGGCGCGGATGGACCGGTCGGGAAATTCCGCGCCAAAACGCGAAACGATGTCCGAATACCCGGAATCTGCAAACCGGGCCTGCACTTGCAGCGAGCTGCGCCGCGTATTGCGCTCGATGCCCGCCGAGAGGATCGCGCCCGACCGCCCATCCCGGCTGTCACTGACACCCGCCGACAGGCTGACAACGCCAAGATCGCCTGCCGCATACTGACCTCCTGCGCCCAGTACGCGTCCGGCTTCTCCGATTTCCGTATACGCTTCTGCGGTAACAGCATCGGAAACGCCGTGACGAACCAGGCCGCTGGCGATCAGATCGTCCTCATACCTGGACGAAATTCCCGAAAACTGGCGCGGGACGCCAACGCTGACCGAATAGTCCGTCACCCCCTTCCCCAGCGCTTCGGCAGAGGTGTAGAAACTGAAATCCTCGATCCGTCGGAGTCCATTCGCTTCCCGAATGACAATCTCAACCTCATTGAGGCCAGCCTCTGGGCTGACTTCAAAGTCGCTATAGCCAGGGCTCACACTCGTCCGCTGGCGGACTGAGCCATTGACCCGGACATCGATTTCCGACTGTTCCTTCAGCAGCGCCTGGAATGTCCGGTAGGGACGCCAGCTGTCCTGCGGGTCCATCGAGAAGTCGGTGCCATACTGCACGCCGGCGAAAGCGGCGATGCGGCCCCAGCGCGGCGCGCGGGTAAAACTATCCCCGACACTGAGGCGCGTCATTCGATCTGGCAAATCATGTTCATAGACGGTCATCAGGCGGCGTGCCCGGCCGCCATCATCGCCATAGGTGGCAATCATATCATTCCTGAGGCGGCCCGCAGGCGTATGTACCGTCAGCGAGAGATCGCCGAAAGCGTTCACAATCTCCTCTTCCCCATCATAGACGCGCTGGGCCGAAAGGCCATAACTGCCCATGACGCCGGAAAGAGACGGCGCGTATTGCTGTTTGAGAAAAACCACACGGCGCGGCGCAGGCGCCTGCGCAGCGAAAATATCGAGCCGGGCCGACTGCGTGTCGAGCGTGTAATCTATACCCGCCACAGATTGCAGGCAGGCCGCGCCTTCGCTGCCGCCATAGAGACCTGCGATCCTGAGGGGGCGGGTTTCAATGCGTGCGCAGCCATCCGGTTCAATCTGCAAACTGACCAGTTCGTCGATTGCCTTTCCGTTGATTCTGGCTTCGACAAGCAGACTGAGGGTATCGGGCAAGGCTTCGCCGGGCGCGGCGCCGGAAACCGGCGCTGCCTCGGCAGCCATTGCAACACCTAGCAGCAGTGCGGGCGCTGCAAGACAGGCTGAACGCGCCGCGTTCACCTCACCTGTCGGAGGCGCGTGGCGTAGGCCTGACCTTCGACCGAATAGTTGAGCGTGCTGAAACCGGCAGCCTCCGGCGGAGGAATGCTGATCTGACTTCCCGGCAGCAGATAGACAATGCCGGGACCGGTCGTCGCGGCGTCCCCGCTCTCTGTTTCAAGCGACAGGTTATGCAGTTTCAGCCAGCCAGCGCTTTCATTGTGCAGACGTAGGCCATCGCCGGCAAGGCTTGCCTGAACTGCCTGTGGCGCGCCAGGCTTTCCGGCGAACATGGCGAGCACATAGCGCAAGCGGATCGACAATTGCGCGGCGCCTTCCGGCGCACTGGCTTTCTGATTGGGAAGCTCGTCAACAATCACGCGCCAGGCACCCTGCCCGTCTGTATCGGGAACGGACATCCGGATGACCTGGGAAGAACCGGGGGACAGCGCAAAGATTTCAGGCGCAAAACGAACGCCTCTGGCGGGAGACAACTGGTCTTCGCCGCCCTTCTGGGTCCAGTCAAAGACGCGCACCTGAACCGTCACATCATGCTCCAGACCGGAGCTGACAGTGAGCGAGGTTGCGCCGCCCCCGGCCGGGGCGTCGATCATGATGGGAGCAATCGCGAGCCCCTGGGAACTTGCAGGCAAAACCTGCCAGGCTGCTCCCAGGAGGAGCAGTGTCAGGCGTTTCATGGTCGGTCTCCTTAGTAGGTGACCGTCACCTGTACCTCGTCGGAATAGGCGCCGGCCGCATCGGGTGTGGTTGTCGTCCGGCCGTAGACTGTCAGCGTCTGGGATGGTCCTGTCCCGTTAGCCTCTGAACCGGTTACCCCATCACCCCAAACCGTCGTGAAGCCAGCATCGGTGTAGAGTTGGTATTCGAAACTCGTCGGCAGGGTGGCATGGGTCAGCGTCCGGGCGGCAATGTCGCCTGCATCCCCGCCATCCAGCGCCACGGTGAATGCACTCGTATTGGTGCAATTGACCGTAACCGAGCCATTTGCGGTAACTGCATCAAGACCGACGTTTGCAAACACCACTGGCGATGTTGTCACAACGCAGGTGTTGAGCACCGTCGCCTGCACATCCAAGGTCCCTGTCGCTGTAGCGGCATGAGCCGTCTGCCCACAGATCACCAATGCGGCCCCTGCCAAAAGTTTCTTCAACATACTCCACCTGTCCATTGTTGGCGGCTGATTACTTCAGCTCTGTAGAGTTCTACTATAGCGCTACTTTATTGCTGGTAGCTTTCGGAAGAGTCTCCGAATGGTTTACGCCGGTAGGTATTTATACGGATGATTTTTCTGAGCATTTAGAAAACGGTCGTCCGGTATCTTCTGAAGTATTTGTTGGGCATCTAGCGGATTCGTCGATTCTTCCGGCGTTTCGCGTCCTGCGCGACCCAGGCAATCCTCAACAATCCCAGCGCGCAAAGGCGCGTTCCTCGACTACCCATAAACCGGACGGACGTTTCTTTTTTAGGTGGAAGACTCGATATCCATCGGGCAGCGCGAGCCAATTCAGCACGCAAATGGCGTGCGGAGGCAGGCGCCAGCAATGGCGACGTCTTCCGGAACTGGAAAATTACTCAGCGGACTGGTTGGGGTGCCTCAGCCCTTCATCAGGCCGGAGGCCTTTAGCAGCTTGCCGGCGCGCAGGACGCGGTCGAGCTTGTGCTCGCTGGAGCGGTCGCCCTTGTTCGAATCCGGGTGGAAACGGCGAACATAGTCGGCATAGCGCGCGCGGATTTCGGCGGGCTTGGCATCGACTTCCAGGTCCAGCTCCTTGAGGGCGCGGATCTGGAGGCTGGAGCGATGGGAATGCATCCGCTCTTCGGCGGCAGGCGTATCATCCATGTCGAAGAAGCCCCGGCCTGCCCAGCGGCGCGGGTCGATATGATCGGCAGACTTGCGCCCGCCCATCGGGCCGCCGCCCATGCGCCAGGTGCGCTTGTGGCCATACTGCTCGGCCCGCAGGAAGGCGGCAGCCTCGGCGTCGGTCATACCTTCAAAGAAATTGAAGCTGCGATTGTAGGCGGCGGCATGCGCCTCGCAGAACCAGTGCCGGCCCTTGCCGCCCGGACGTGGCGCAGGATGGGAGCCTTCCAGGTCGCAACCCGGCTCATCGCACACGCGCGTTTTCTTCGCCCGTGCACGAGAAGTCTCGTCGGCAGGCGGTTTCACCCTTATGTCGGTGAACTTCACGCGGTATCTGAACGGGTCGCCGTCTGACATGGGGCCTTATAATAGGGAGCGCCGGTTAAACATGCCACAACCAAACGACAGAAGAACGCGCATTGAAGACGCATTGACGGCCGCTTTTGTTCCCGACTCGCTGTCAGTCGTGGATGACAGCCACAAGCATGAAGGACATGCAGGCGCCGCGCCGGGCGGGGAAACCCATTATTCCGTGGAGATTGTCGCCGAGGCGTTTGGGGGTCTCTCGCGCGTGCAGGTTCAACGCGCGGTAATGATGGTGCTTCAGAAAGAGTTCGACACAGGCCTGCACGCTCTTGCACTCAAGGCACGCGCGCCGACTTCAGGCAAGGCCTGATCCTATCTGAACTCAGTCAACGGCGGCAGCGGCCTCGGCCTTCGACACATTCACCCCGGTCACCTGATTGCGCTGGCGGCGCAGCACGCGGAACTTGTAGCCGTGGAAGACGAAGCTCTGCCCCGGTTCCGGGATCGTCTGGGCCTCATGGATGACGAGGCCGGCAACCGTGACGGCTTCCTCATCGGGCAGTTCCCAGCCGGTCGCGCGATTGAGATCGCGGATCGGCACCCAGCCATCGACATTGACGGAGCCGTCGGGCTGCGGACGCACACCCTGAATCTGTACGTCATGTTCGTCATGGATGGCGCCGACGATCTCTTCAAGAATGTCTTCCAGCGTGATCAGACCCTGAAGCTCGCCATATTCGTCAATGACGAGGGCGAAGTGCTGGCCGCGCGAGAGGAAATGGTTGAGCTGTTCCTGAACCGGCGTCGTTTCCGGAACGAACCACGGCTTGCGCAGGATGGCGTCAAGGTCGAGCCCGGAGAGATCTCCGCCGAGCGGGATCGCCGCGCGCAGCAGGTCCTTGGCATGCAGGATGCCGATGATCTCTTCCTTCTCGCCGCGATAGAGCGGGATGCGCGTATTGGGGCTCGACAGCGCCTTCATGATCAGCTGGCGCGGCTCAAGGTCGGCGTCGAGCATGTAAATGTTCTTGCGGTGGATCATCACGTCTTCGACAGTGAGGTCCTTGAGGTCAAGCGCGCCGACGAGACGGAGGTGATCGTCCTTGTCCACACCGCCTTCCGCGGCATGAAGATCGATCGCGCCGCGGATTTCCTCTTCTGCCGAAAGCGGGTTTACCGCCGTGCCCGCGCCGACGAGGCGCAGCACGCCATTGACGATGATCTGGACCAGCTTGACGATCCAGGCCGCGCCCCGAACGAGCAGAGAGATCGGCCCGGAAACGACCAGCGCCACAGCGTCCGGACGCGTGATGGCATAGGTTTTCGGCATCACCTCTGAAAAGATCAGGACAAGGATGGTCATCACGGCGGTGGCCATCGCCAGCGCCAGACCGCCCTGCCCGAACAGCGTGGTGAAGAGCGTCGTCGCCAGGACCGAGGCGAGGATGTTGACGACGTTGTTGCCCAGCAGGATCGCGCCGATGAAATTCTCGCGGTTCGCCAAGAGGCGGTTCACCGTCTTGGCGCGCTTGTCGCCGTCCTTTTCCAGCGCATGCATGCGGGCGCGCGAGGCGGCCGTCAGCGCAGTTTCAGACCCAGAGAAGAACCCCGACATCATCAGGAGGATGAGGATGGCGATGACATATCCGACGATCATGGGTGTGGCTCAGTTCCTATCAACCAGCTGCTGCAAGTTCACCGGCGAGAAACTGCTCGACCGATTTGAGATCCGCGTCCGGATGGACGTAGGCGGCGCCGATGCCGCGTGCGAGGATCAACGGGACGCGGCCTGCGCGGGCCTTTTTGTCCTGTTGCATCAGCGCGGCAAGGCGGACGGCGGAAAAGCGCTGCGGATCGAACCCATCCAGCGATACTGGCAGGCCGGAAGCGCCAAGAACTTCGGTAACACGGGCCGCTTCAACTGCCGGCGTGATGCCGCTGGCTGCGCCATAGCGGAAGGCAAGCGCCATGCCGAGCGCAACGGCTTCGCCGTGCAGCAGGTCTTCCCGGTATTCATTCGCCGCTTCGAAGGCGTGGCCAAAGGTGTGGCCGAGATTGAGCAGCTGGCGCACACCCATTTCCGTTTCGTCTTCAGCGACAATCGCCGCCTTTGCCGCGCAGGAGCGCGCCACGGCATAGCGGGCTGCTTCCGGCTCCAGCGCAAGCACTTTCGATCCGTTCACGGCCAGCCAGTCAAAAAAGGCCGCATCATTGATCAGGCCGTATTTTACGATCTCGGCATAGCCGGCTTTCAGCTCCCGCTCCGGCAGGCTGGCGAGAATTGCGGTGTCCGCGATCACGAGGCGCGGTTGATAGAACGCGCCGATCAGGTTCTTGCCGCGCGGCGTGTTGACGGCGGTTTTCCCGCCCACGGAAGAATCGACCTGCGCAAGCAGCGTGGTCGGCACCTGTACAAAGCCCATGCCGCGCTTCATCAGCGCCGCAGCAAGGCCGGCCATATCGCCAATGACGCCGCCGCCGAACGCAATCAGCGTGTCGCCCCGATCCGCGCCGCCTGCCAGCAGCCAGTCGAACACGCCTTCGAGATTGGAGAAGGATTTGGTCTTCTCGCCCGGTGGCAGGCTGTACCAATCGAGCTTGATCCCGGCGGGCGCAACAACGGCTTCCAGCGCTTCGGCGTGAAGGCGGCGTACCGTGTCATCGGTCAGGACAAACGCACGCGGTCGTTTCAGCATCGCGGCGAGGCGAGGCCCCAACTCGGCCAGCGCGCCATGACCCACCAGGATGTCATAAGAGCGCGCGCCGAGATCGACGCGAACGGTTTCCAGCGATGGAGAAGGTGTCATTTCGGTGTCCAGGTCTGAAGGGCTTTCAGGATCGCATTGACCGTATGCGTGTGGGGTCCATCCTTGGAATGGACCACCAGATCGGCCTGCGAATAGAAGGGCTCGCGCTCCATCACAAGATGGGCGAGATGGTCGCGCGCATCCGGCCGCTGCAACAGCGGGCGGGTGTCGCGTTTGGAAACGCGGCGCCAGAGCGTTTCAAGATCGGCGTTCAGCCAGACCGTGATCGCCTTCTCCCGCAGCATTTCGCGGGTTTCAGGGTCGAGATAGGCCCCGCCCCCGGTCGCCAGCACATGCGGCTGCAACTCCAGCAGGCGGCGGATGACCTGTTTTTCACCGCGACGGAAATCGGCTTCCCCGTGCAGGGAGAAAATGTCGGATATGGAGAGCCCGGCTGCCTTCTCGATTTCGTGGTCGCTGTCAAAGAAGGCCCGGCCGAGTTTTTCGGCCAGACGCCGCCCGACGGTCGATTTTCCCGCGCCCATAAGCCCGACAAGCGCAATCGTGCGCCCGGCAAAGGGCGGCTGCGTACTCGAAGGGTCGGCGTCAGATGGCATGTGTAATGTATTACCCGGCGTTGCGCAGAAGTCCTAGTGGTGCCACATAGACGGCGCAATCGGCAGGCAGATTCGCCCTGCCAGTAATCCTTTGCGGGGCCGGTTCCATGCGCAAATACCTGATCCTCTTCGTCATCATCGCCGTCGCCGTTGTAGGCGGCATGTGGTGGCTGGGCCAGCGTGCCGTCAAGGACGCGCCGCCAGATGGTGAAATCCGCATACCGGTGGAAGGCGCGCTCGGATAGAGCAGAAACGCGACCTTAACCGCGTTTTCCTAGCGTCTGCCGGATGGATGACCGTTCGCGCATTGGCGCTTTTCTCGAAATGATGTCGGCCGAGCGGGGCGCAAGCCCCAATACGCTCGATGCCTATGGCCGTGACCTGCTGGATGCTTCGGAATTCTGCCGGGGCCGCCTGGTGGGCGCTTCTTCGCGTGAACTGGCCGCCTGGCTGTCCGATCTTGCCGCGCGCGGCATGGCGCCCTCGACACAGGCGCGCAAGTTGTCCGCCGTGCGGCGATTCTTCCGATTCCTGTTCCAGGAAGGCGACCGGAAAGACGATCCAACAGCGCGCCTCGATGGCCCCTCGCCCGAACGGGAAGTGCCTGATGTGCTCTCCCGCGAGGAAGTTGCCCGGCTGATTGCCGCCTGCGAAACGGACAAACGCCTCAAATGTCTGGTCGAGCTGCTTTATGGCGCCGGCCTGCGTGCTTCTGAACTCGTCACCCTGCGCGTGGGCAACCTGCCCCGCCGCAAGGCCGGCCAATGGATGAGCGCCGATATCATCATTCGCGGTAAAGGCGGCAAGGACCGCCTCTGCCCGCTGGGCCGGGCGGCACTGACGGCGCTCGCCGAATGGCTGGATGTGCGCGAGGCGAGCCTGCCGGACAATCCGCTGGTGCGCGCCAAGGCCGAACCCTTCGTGTTCCCCTCACGCGGCAAAGAGGGCCACCTTACCCGCCGGCGCCTCGGCCAGATGCTGGAAGAACTCTCCGTTGCAGCCGGTATCCGGTCCGACAGGGTTTACCCGCACGCCCTGCGCCACGCCTACGCGACGCACCTTCTGCAAGGCGGAGCAGACCTGCGCGTGGTGCAGACGCTGCTCGGCCATGCCGACATCGCCACCACACAGATCTACACCCATGTGCTGACCGACGAGCTGACCGAGCTGCTCGAAACGGCCCACCCGATGGCGACCGGGTCGCTCAAGCGCCGCTAGGCTTACGCCAGCGCCGAGCCGCGCGTGTTAACCCAGAAGGCGTGGATAACACCCGGCAGCCAGCCGATCAGCGTCAGCAGGACGTTCAGCAGGAATTGCAGACCAAGGCCTTCCTTGATGAGCACCGCGACCGGCGGGAGGAAGATGGTGAGCAGGATCATCAGAAGCGACATTGAGGAAAGCCTTTCATCGTGACGTGCTGAGACAACGCACGGGCAAGGCGACTCGTTCCGGCGGCATTTCTGCCGTTTGACGGAGGCACCCCCCGCGCCTATCCAGTGGCCACACATTCGCAAGAGGGTCCCATGAGCCAGAAAACGCCGCGCAATTTCTTCAAGCCGCTGTCGATTGGCGCGCCCGAGCCCTATCGCGAGCTGCCGGTGAAGCTGGAGCGGATGATCCACTTCGTGCCGCCGCATCTGGAGAAGGTGCGCGCCAAGGTGCCGGAAATGGCGCCGGGTGTGGACGTGATGCTGGCAAACCTCGAAGACGCGATCCCCGCCGACGCGAAGGACGCCGCCCGCGCTGGCGCCATCGAGATGGCCAACATGTATGACTGGCAGGGCAAGGGCACCGGCTTCTGGAGTCGCGTGAACTGCCTCAACTCCCCCTGGTTCCAGGAGGACGTATCGCAGCTGGTGCTCAACGCCGGCCACCAGCTGGACGTGATCATGCTGCCCAAGGTCGAAGGCCCGTGGGACATTCACTTCGCGGACCAGTATGTCGCTCAGCTGGAAGCAAAAGCCGGCCTGACCCGCCCCATCCTTTTCCACGCCATCCTCGAAACAGCCGAAGGCGTTGCCCGCGTCGAGGAGATCGCGCTCGCCTCCCCCCGCATGCAGGGCATCAGCCTTGGCCCGGCAGACCTTGCCGCCAGCCGCAAGATGAAAACCACCCGCGTCGGCGGCGGCCACCCCTTCTACCGCGTGATCGAAGACCCGAAAGCCGATGGCAGCGCCAGGATGAGCGCCCAGCAGGACCCGTGGCATTACACCATCGCCCGCCTGGTCGACGCCTGCCGCATGGCTGGCATCAACGCCTTCTACGGCCCCTTCGGCGACATTGCCGACCTCGACGCCTGCGAGCAGCAGTTCCGCAATGCCTTCCTGCTCGGCTGCGCGGGCACCTGGAGCCTGCACCCCAACCAGATCGCCATTGCCAAGCGCGTCTTCTCTCCGGACCCGGACGAGGTGAAGTTCGCCCGCAAGATCCTCGCCGCGATGCCCGATGGCTCCGGCGTCGCCATGATCGACGGCAAGATGCAGGACGACGCGACCTGGAAACAGGCCAAGGTCATTTCCGATCTCGCAGACCTCGTCGCCTCGAAGGACCCGGATCTGGCTGACGCGTATTCAAGCTGAGAGGGCGCCCGCATGGACGCTGAGACCTACAAAGCCACCTTCGCGGACGAAGACTCCCCGGGATGGCGCGCAATCGATGCAGCGATGGCAAAGCTTTACGGGCCGGGCGATCCGCTCGGCCATTTTGCGCCATCTGTCCCGCCCATGCTGGGCGGGCGCGGGCCAGACGGGATCAGCGTCTATCAGGCCGGCGGCCACCTGCACTACGTCACCTATGGCTTCACCACCCTGCACTATGATGAAGACGCCGCGGGCGGAGAGTTTTCCGGGGCCGGTTTCGAGTTGACGTTCCGCCTGAAGGGCAGCGCGGAGACACCGGACGCCGTGCCGCAATGGCCGATCGTGGTGATGCAGAACCTCTTCGCCTATGTCCAGGAAAGCGGGCGCTGGTTTGAGCCGGGGCATGGTTCTCCCTCCACCGGCGGGCCACTGGACAAGCCAACCAATCCCGACAGCACCAGCGAGATCACCGGTGTCGTATTTGTCGAAGACCCTGAACTTGGCACCATCGACACGCCTCATGGCAGTGTGCAGTTCCTGCAGATGGTGGGGCTTACCCGCGCCGAATGCGAAGCCGTTCTGGCCGATCAGACGACATTCGGCGCGCTTGCGGAAAAGCTGGCGACGGCAGACCCGCTGATCGTGACGGACCTTTCACGCCGCTGAAAACCCTCGCCAAACCGGATAGACCCGCATAGCGTTCCTTCCGGCCACTTCGCTGGGGGCTGCACTGTTTCTGGAGACTCCACATGATCCGTACCGTTGCCATGTCTGCGATCGCGCTTTTGTCTGTGTCAGGTGTCGCCGGCACCGATGAAGTGTGGACCACGCCAGTCGGCGAGGTCGTCTACGAACAGGATCTGGACACGGGCGAGGCCGTCCTCTCCTTCCCCGGCGAAAGCGGCGAGCGCCTGCTGGGCGTGTTCCCGGAGATGGCCGGCGTCACCGAAGGCCGGGTGTTCTTCGGCGGCTACTGGGTGGACCCGGACGCACGCGAAGACGGCCCCTGCATGTCCGCAATGGCAGACCCGATAAATGGCGGCGCCACCTATGCCTGGGGCCGCGTGGACCTGATCTTTGTGGAGCCCGATTTCCCGGCCCGCTTTGTCGCCCTGAAGGGCAATTGTTTCGATCAGCCGACGGATTTCCTCGTCGCTGAACCCGTGGTTGGAGAATAGCCATGTCCACAACGCAGCACACCGTTCCCCTCACTGGCTGGTCGGCTAATGTCGACGCCTGGTTTGCCTGGATGCTTGAGGATCACTCCGCCGAAGGCCTCTCGAAAATCCTGGCTGAGAATGTCGTGTTCAAAAGCCCGGTGGTGCACACGCCCCAGGAGGGCAAGGCGATCACCATGGCCTATCTGCTGGCGGCGGGTGAAACGCTCGGCAATGACAGCTTCCGCTATGTGCGCGTGTTCGACAATGAAACCCGCGCCGTGCTGGAATTTGAAACCGTAATGGACGGCGTGCTCGTCAACGGGGTCGACATGATCGAATGGAATGCGGCCGGTGAAATCACCGACTTCAAGGTGATGGTCCGCCCCCTGAAGGCCATCCAGACGGTCCATGCCGCCATGGGCGCAATGCTCGCAAAGATGAAAGCCGGCGCATGAAAGCCCCTACCCTGGAAACTGCCCGCCTGATCCTTCGCGGCGCAGAGCCGCGGGATATTGATGCCGCTGCCACAATGTGGGGCAGCGAAGCGGTAACCCGTTTCATTGGCGGCAAACCCCGGTCCCGTCAGGATGCCTGGTTCGCGCTGCTGCGCGGCGTTGGGCTCTGGGAGATGAAGGGCTTTGGCTACTGGGTCGTCGCGGACAAGCAGACCGATGCCTATCTCGGTGAAGCCGGCTTTGCCGATTTCGAGCGCGGCCTGCCCAAAGAGCTGATCCACGGGCCGGAGGCCGGCTGGGCGTTCACACCCGCGTCCTGGGGCAAGGGCCTGGCAACAGAAGCCGTTCGCGCGATGCACGCCTGGCTGGATGCGAGCGAATTCCGAAGCAGTTGCTGCGTTATCGAGCCTGACAATTCCGGCTCGCAACGGGTTGCCGAAAAGCTCGGATACCAGCGCACCGGCGAGACACTGCTCGCAGGCAATGTGGTGAACACTTACCGGCGCGGGGCCTGATAGGCTTCCGGGCTGCCGGTTTCGTCATTGGCGCCCAGCGGCTTCCACGCCCGCAGCAATTCCAGGAATGCCTGATCGGGCAAGCCGGGGCTGTAGAGGAAGCCTTGTGCCATGGTGCAGCCACGGCGGCGCAGGAAGTCTGCCTGCTTCGTCGTCTCCACGCCTTCAGCAACCGTCTTCAGGCCGAGCGTTTCGGCCATCGCCAGGATCATCTCGACAATGGCCGGGGCCTGACGGTCTGTCT
The DNA here is from genome assembly GCF_019679475.1 of Hyphomonas sediminis. Taxonomy (NCBI): domain Bacteria; kingdom Pseudomonadati; phylum Pseudomonadota; class Alphaproteobacteria; order Hyphomonadales; family Hyphomonadaceae; genus Hyphomonas; species Hyphomonas sediminis. The sequence continues at coordinate 749,589 of NZ_JAIEZP010000001.1, read as the reverse complement.
CCAGCGCCGAGACGAACTGGCGGTCGATCTTGAACACGTCAAACGGCAGCTGGGTCAGCGTGGCGAGGTTCGAGTGGCCGGTGCCGAAATCGTCGATGGCGAGCTTGGTGCCCATCGCGCGCAGGGGCGAGATGAACTCTGCCACGCGCGCCGGATCGGACACGGCCATGCTCTCGGTAATCTCCAGCTCCAGCCGGCGCGGATGCAGGCCGGAGCGTTTGAGCGCGCCCATCACGGTTTCGGTAAGATCGTTGCGTTGGAACTGGCTGGGCGACACGTTGACCGCAACGGTCACGTCATGGCCTTCCAATTCCCAGGTGCGCGCGGCTTCACAAGCCGCCTCAAGGATCTGCTTGCCGATCTCTTCGATCAGGCCAGCTTCCTCCGCCACCGGAATAAAAGCGGCTGGCGAGATCAGCTTGCCGTTCGAGCGCCGCCAGCGCGCCAGCGCCTCGGCGCCGACAATGCGGCCCGTGGCAAAATCGATCTTCGGCTGGAACACGGCCTTGAACTCGCGGTTCTCCACCGCGTCGCGAAGCTCCGATTCAAACCGGTAACGCCCCTGCACGATGCGCGTCAGGCGCGGGGTGAAGAAGCGGAAGCCCGACTGGGATTCGTTCCGCACGAGGCGCAGCGCCAGCTTTGCGTTCTGCATCATCTTCTGCGGGGAATCGGCGTCTTCCGGCGCCATCACGATACCGCCCGACAGCGAGATCGTCACGCTGCGGCCGAAGATGGTGAAAGGCTCATTGAAAGCGTTGCGGATCGCGCGGGCAATCGCGATCACATGTTCGCGGCTGCCGGCGTCGGGCATGTAAAGCGTGAACTGGTCTGCTGTCAGCGCCGCCAGCATGGACCCGCGCAGCGCCGAAGCGGACGGATCGGGCACATCGGCCAGCGCCTTGGAAATGCGCTGGGCGGCGGCGTGGATCATCATCTCGCCATGCCCTGCCCCCACCTGCTCAACGAGGTGCGCGAAGCGGTCGATGTCGAGCAGGATGAAAGCCGCCGGGCGCTCGAAGCTCGCATTGGGCAGCGTATCGACGATGCGCTTTTCGGCGGCCACCGCATTGGGCAGGCCAGTGCGGCTGTCACGATAGGCAATCTTGCGCAGGTGTTCGTTCTCGCGGCGCAGCTTGCGCACGGTGCGGGTCGTGGCCACGCGCAGGCGGCGCAGTTCCGGGAATTGCAGCGAATAGAGATCGGTATCGACCTCGCCGCGCGAGACGGTCATGTATTCGGTAAACCGCTCGAACACCTTCTGCAGTGGCCGGGAGAGAATATAGCCGACACCCGACGCGATCAGAACCGTCGCGCCGATGATCGGCAGCAGCAGGTAGACCGGCAGCACAAACTCGAACGGGTTCCCGCCTGTGGCCAAACGGAACACCATTTCGATCGAAATGACCGTGACGAACAGCAACAGGGCGGTAAACGCCCCCACCAGCGAAACGAAGGCGGGGATCGATAGGCTGCTGATCAGCCGGCCGAGAAGAGAGATTTTCTTCAAATCGTCCCCGCGAGGAATCCCAGTTGCTCAATTCCCGCAGAAACTGCCTGATATATGTTTAGGAATCCGTGAACACAGATACGCTAGCTGTTGCGCTTCCATCAGCTTATATGGCCCGCATGACACAGAACCGCTCCGCAGACGTCGCCCGTAAGACAAAGGAAACCGATATTTCGGTTTCTGTTAACCTTGATGGCACCGGCAAAGCCGACATCGAGACCGGGATCGGCTTTTTCGATCACATGCTCGACAGCCTGGCGCGTCACTCGCTGATCGACCTGAAAGTCCGCTGCAAGGGCGACACCCATATCGACTTCCACCACTCGGTCGAAGACACCGGCATCGTCATTGGCCAGGCCATCGCCAGGGCGCTGGGCGACTTTGCCGGCATCACGCGCTTCGGCCATGCCTATATCCCGATGGACGAGACGCTGACCCGCGCCTCCATCGACCTCTGCAAACGCCCCTACCTCGTCTGGAAGGTGGAGTTCCGCCGCGACAAGATCGGCGAGATGGATACCGAACTCTTCAAGGAGTTCTTCCACGCCCTCGCCGGCAATGGCGGCATGTGCCTGCATGTCGAGAACATCTATGGCGAGAACAACCACCACATCGCCGAAAGCTGCTTCAAGGCGACCGCGCGCGCCCTGCGCACGGCCATCGCCATCGACCCGCGTCTCGGCGGCGCGCCGGCCAGCACCAAGGGCAGCTTGTAAGCCTCCCTCCCCGCCGCTAAGAGCGCGGCCATGACCCGCATCGCCCTCATCGATTACGGCTCCGGCAACCTGCACTCCTGCGCGCGGGCGCTTGCCGCTGCTGCGGATGATCCGGGCAAGGTGAGGGTCACCGCCCGGCCTGAAGACATCTTGACTGCAGAGCGCATCGTCCTGCCCGGCGTCGGCCATTTTGCCGACTGCGCCGGCGCCCTGCGCGCCATCCCCGGCATGGTCGAGGCGCTGGAAGAAGCCGTCCTCGCCAAGGGACGCCCCTTCCTCGGCATCTGTGTGGGCATGCAGCTGCTCGCCGATACCGGCCTTGAGGACGGGGAAACCCCCGGCCTTGGCTGGGTCCACGGGATTGTCGAGAAGCTGGAAGCTGCGCCCGGCCTGCCTGTACCCCATGTTGGCTGGAACGAGCTGATGATCCCGGCGCCCCACCCCGTTCTGGCGGGCCTTGGCGACACGCCCCACGCCTATTTCACCCATTCCTACGCCTTCCGCCCGGAAGAAGACGCCCGCGTTTCCGCCTGGACGGACTATGGCGCCCCCATCGCCGCCGCCCTTGCCCGCGACAACATCTTCGGCACCCAGTTCCACCCCGAAAAGAGCCAGCGCCTCGGCCTGACCCTGCTCGCCAACTTCCTGAAATGGCGCCCATGACCTTCACCCTCTACCCCGCAATCGACCTTAAAGACGGCGCCTGCGTGCGCCTGCTGCGCGGGGAGATGGACGCGGCCACCGTGTTCAACACCGATCCCGGCGCGCAGGCCCGCGCCTTCCACGAGATGGGCTTTAGCCACCTGCACGTGGTTGACCTCAACGGCGCCTTTGCGGGCGAGCCGGTGAACAAGGCTGCCGTCGAGAACATCCTGAAATCCACCCCCGCCCCGGTCCAGCTCGGCGGCGGTATCCGCAGCCGCGCGCAGATCGACGCCTGGCTGGAAGCGGGCATCTCCCGCGTCATCCTCGGCACCATCGCCCTGCGCGATCCCCAGCTCGTGAAAGACGCCGCCCGCGCCTTGCCCGGCCGCATCGTCGTCGGCATCGACGCGAAAGATGGCATGGTTGCCGTGGAAGGCTGGGCCGAAACCAGCGACATGCGCGCCACCGAGCTTGCCAAGGCCTTCGAAGGCTGCGGCGTCGCCGCCATCGTGGCGACCGACATTGGCCGCGACGGCCTGAAGACCGGCGTCAATGTTCCGTTCACGGCAGAGCTGGCAAACACCGTCTCCATCCCCGTCATCGCCTCAGGCGGCGTCAAAAGCGTCGACGACATCCGTGCCCTGAAGGCCTCCGGCGCGCCGATCGCGGGCAGCATCCTTGGCCGCGCGCTCTACGATGGGGACATTGTGGCGCGTGAGGCGGTCGAAGCCGCCGCCTCATCCTAGGGTCCGCCTATACCTAAACAAGCCCTTCGTAGGGTGGGTTAGGCGAAGCCGTAACCCACCATCAGACGGTGCGGCCCGAAAGCGGTGGGTTACGGCTTCGCCTAACCCACCCTACGGGTCCGGAGCAAACCGCCCCTAGCCCGCACCAGCGCCACCATTCCGCGCTCAAACATCCTCACACTATCCTTTCCCCCCAAAGTGGCACGCATTTCGCATTGCCCCTGCCATGACCCGGCAGAGATCGAAATCCCCGTCCGAGCAGGCCGCGCAGAAACTGGCGCAGGACGCTGTGTATCAGACGATGCTGAGCAATATGCGCCGAAGTCAGCTGGATCAGGCAAGGCTGGCTGGCCGGCTCGCCGCCGCAGTGACCGGGGCAGGTCTTGCCACGGTCTACCTGGTTGCGGCGAGCTTCATGGACTAGGCCTCAGCGCGCGCTGGACAGCGGGCGGCGCAGGCGGCGGCGTGTGCGCAGGGCGTGGGCGATGTCGCTTTCTTCGCCCGCCGGCGCGCCCTTCCCGGCTTCCAGCTTCGACAGCCCTGCGGCGAGCTGCGCCAGGCGTTCGGCTTCGTCGGCCTGCAGGCGGGCGGATGTGCGGCGTTCGGTTTGTTTCATGTCCATCGGTCGTCTCCTGTTTCGGCGCCCCGTCTCGTGCGAGTTCAGCCTTCCCTGAAGGCAACATAAGCCATCCCGGCGCCTGTTCCCACCCTCGGCAACCTTACGGATAGTTTGCATTCGCGTGCCTTTCCCGGCAAAGGAGCGGCCATGCTGAAGACGCGCATCATCCCCTGCCTCGACGTGAAAGACGGACGCACCGTGAAGGGCGTCAACTTCGTGGACCTGAAAGACGCTGGCGACCCCGTGGCCCTTGCCCGCGCCTATGACGCTCAGGGCGCCGACGAGCTCTGCTTCCTCGACATCACCGCCAGCCATGAAGGCCGCGGCACCCTGCTCGACACCGTCAGCCGCACGGCAGAGGCCTGCTTCATGCCGCTCACCGTGGGCGGGGGCGTGCGCTCGGTGGACGATATGGTCGCGCTTCTGAGAGCGGGCGCAGACAAGGTGGCGATCAACTCCGCCGCCGTGGCAGACCCCGCGCTGATTTCCGCCTGCGCCGCCAAGGCCGGGCGCCAATGCGTCGTCGTCGCCATCGATGCGCGCAAATCCGGCGACAGCTGGGAAATCTTCACCCATGGCGGGCGCAAGCCCACCGGCATCAATGCCGTAGAGTTTGCCCGCGAGGCTGCAAAACGCGGCGCCGGCGAAATCCTGCTCACCTCGATGGACCGGGACGGAACGAAAACGGGCTACGACATTCCGCTCCTGAAAGCGGTCTCCTCCGCCGTCACCATTCCCGTCATCGCCAGCGGCGGCGCCGGCGGCGTGAAGGACTTTGCCCCCGCCGTCCTCGAAGGCGGGGCAAGCGCCGTGCTCGCCGCCTCGATCTTCCATTTCGGCGAAGCCACGCTGGCAGAGGCCCGCGCGGCGCTTGCTGAAGCGGGCGCGCCGGTGCGAACGGTCTGAAACAAGTTCAGCCTTCAGTTTCTCGTCACACTCGATGCGCGAAAGCGCATCTGAGTGCCCATCTCCTGAACTCACCCAGCGTAAGTTGAGGCGCTGTCAGGAGATGGGCGCTCAGATGGCCTGGCGGCCATCGAGCGTGACGAAACTTTGGTGCAGTAAAGCGCGGGAAATTACTCCGAAAACACCGGCTTGCGCTTCTGCATTTCCGCCATCACCGCTTCCATCTGGTTGGGTGTACGGATCACTTTGGCCTGCTCGTCGCTTTCCATCTGCAGCAGCTCGGCGTCCGTGCTGTCGGCCATGGCGTTCAGCAGGCGCTTGGCGCCTTTCATCGCGGCAGGATGCTTGCTCGCCATCAGCTTGGCCAACCACAGCGCATCTTCCAGCGGCGTATCGGAAACCTTGGTCGCAAAGCCCATCTCATGGGCTTCCTTCCCCTTGAACTCGCGGTTCGTGTAAGTCAGCTCACGGAGCACATCATCGCGCACATTTCCGCGCCACAGCGGGAAACCCGCCATATCCGGCACCAGGCCCCATTTCATTTCCATCACCGCGCAGCGCGTTTCCGGATGGATGATGCGGATGTCAGCGCCCGAAAGGATCTGGAAGCCGCCGCCAAACGCCACGCCATGCGCCGCCGCAATCACCGGCACCGGCAGCTCGCGCCAGCCCCAGGCCACATATTGCGCCAGGTTGGCAATGCCGTGGCTGCGGTCGCCCAGATTGGAAGTCACGCTCCCCTGCCCCGGCTTCTTCTCCTCGCTGGCGGCAAAGTTTGAAAGGTCGAGCCCGGCGCAGAAGGCGCGCCCCTCGCCAGAGAGCACCACAACGCGCAGGCCCTTGGTGGCCTTCAGCGTGTCGATCGCTTCGGCAATGCCGGCAAACATCGCGCTGTCGAGGGCGTTCATCTTGTCGGTGCGGATCAGGCGCACATCGGCAACGCCGTCTTCCAGCATGGTAATCGAAACGCGGTCTTTCATCTTGGCTTCCTCCGGAACTTTGCCGCCAAGCTGGCGCCCTTCCGCTGCGGACGTCAAGCGTGCCCGCCGCGTCAAAGCCCCCTCGCCCCGCTTGCGGGGAGAGGGGGTTGGGGGTGAGGGGCCGCAACGCCGCCTCTTCTCGCGTCGGCCCGATGGCGTTAAAGCAAGGCCATGACCGCCAAAGCCCCCCTCGCCTCGCCTGCGCGCCTTGCCGCTGCCCTGACGCATCTTGCCGAAACCATCGACGCGCGCGCCCTTGAGGGCGACGCTGCCTCCAGCTGGACGGCCAAGCTGCTCGCCAAAGGCCCGGACGCGGCCGCCGCCAAGGTCGCCGAAGAAGGCGGAGAGCTCGCCCAGGCCGTCCGCGCCGAGAGTGATGAGCGGGTGGCGAGTGAAGCGGCCGATGTGCTCTATCACATCTTCGTCGCGCTCCGCGCGCGCGGGGTCGCGCTCGACGCGGTCGCCGCCGCCCTCGAAAAGCGCCAGGGCACCTCCGGCATCGCGGAGAAGGCTGCGCGCCCGTCCGGAAGCTGAAAAACTCCAACGGCGTTGGAGTTTTCGGCCCTGCGGTTGGAGTTTTTTTTAGAGCTTTTTTGGAGTTTTTCGGCGCCCTTATCCACGGGATAGGCGGGCGCCTCTCCAACACCTTACAAGTCCTTCGGGGGCTTCAGGCGGCGCTTGGTCTGGTGGGCGTCGGCCTTCTCGCCATCGGGCTTCTCGCCCCGCATATAGTGGCGCTGCCAGCGCGCCTTCATGGCGTTTTCTTCGCCCGATTTGAGGCGTGTGTTGAAGTCCGCGCGGCTCTCGCGCCAGCCTTCATATTCCTTCACCAGCTCGGGGTTTGACCTTAGCAGCTTGCGCTCGGGGGTGATCTCTTCCAGCCGCTTATGTTCCATAAGTGTAATGAAAGCAAAGGGTTCCCCCTTTCGGAAGACCACTTCGCCCGGCCGGGTCATCTGCCAGTTCATGGTGAAGGGAAAGGGCAGCCAGTCGGTCTCCACCAGGCCCGTCAGCGGCGCGATCCCGTCTTTCGGCCAGTTGGGCGGCCCGGTCACCCACACGCCCCAGCCCGGCGGCGTGCGAAACAGATGGCCGGTATGGAAGGTGACGATGCCGCGCATGAAATGCGCATCGGCAAAGCTCGCAATGGCGTTCGGATCGCCCGTCGTCAGAAGCTGAATGTCTTCATTCCGCGGCCCGCCATTCCATTTTATCTTGATGTCCATCGGGCAGAGGATTTCCCAGCCCGTAGAGTTCGCCATCGTCAGCGGCAGGCAGCGATAGGGGTGGCGATCGGTGAAGGCATCCATCCATTCCCGGTCTGAGCGGCCCGGCACGATTTCAGGGGCGACATCGTAAATCTTATAACATTCAAGGCGCATGGGCTGAGTTTCCGCTTCCTGGCTGCTTGACGGCAAGGCAAAGTCCTGCCCCAAAGGGCGCCATGCCTGCAAGCCCTGAAGACCTGTTCGCCTATCTCGACAGCCTCGACATCGCCCATTCCACCACCTGGCATGAGGCGATGTTCACCGTGGAACAGTCCTCCGCGCTGAAGGCTGATATGCCGGGCGCCCACACCAAGAACCTGTTCCTGAAGGACGCCGATGGCCTGCTCGTGCTGATCGCTGCCGAGGCGCACAATTCACTGAAACTGAACCAGCTTCACCGGAGAATCGGCACCCGCCGCCTCTCCTTCGGCACGCCGGAGCTGATGACAGAGGTGCTAGGCGTGACGCCCGGCTCGGTCACGGCCTTCTCCCTGATGAACGACCACCCTGCCCGCGTCCGCTTCCTGGTCGACAGCGTTCTGGCCGCTGCCGACATTGTGAACTTTCACCCGATGACGAACACCGGCACCACCGCCATCAGCCAGGCCGATTTCCGGAAGTTTGTCGAAGCAACCGGCCATACGTTTGAAATCGTGGATTTTTCAGAGCTCTGAAACGCAAAACCCCGGCGCGAAGGCCGGGGTTTCGAGACTTTGGCTGCCTGGAAAGATCAGGCTTTCGCTGCTTCCGTTTCCGGCTTGATAACGCCGCGATTAAGCAGCTCCTCAGCAATCTGGACCGCGTTGAGCGCAGCGCCTTTGCGCAGATTGTCGGAGACGCACCAGAAGGCGAGGCCGTTGGCCACGGTCGGGTCCTTGCGGATGCGGCTGATATAGGTTGCCCACTCGCCAACGCATTCCTTCGGCGTGATGTAGAGCTCTTCCTTGGGGTCATCGACGACCATCAGACCGGGGCTTTCGCGCAACAGGGCGCGGCATTCGTCGGCGCTCATCGGAGCGTTGGTTTCGATATTCACCGCTTCGGAGTGGCCCACGAACACCGGCACGCGCACACAGGTCGCCACCAGCTCGATCGACGGGTCGACGATCTTTTTCGTCTCGACCGTCATCTTCCACTCTTCCTTGGTGAAGCCATCATCCATGAACACGTCGATCTGCGGGATCAGGTTGAAGGCGATTTCCTTCGGGAAGACTTCCGGGGCCGGCTCGTCATTCACGAACACGCCGCGCGTCTGGTTCCACAGCTCGTCCATCGCGTCCTTGCCCTTGCCGGAGACCGACTGATAGGTCGAGACAACCACGCGCTTGATGCCAACCGCGTCATGGATCGGCTTCAGCGCCACGACGAGCTGGGCCGTCGAGCAGTTCGGGTTCGCGATGATGCCCTTCTTCTTGTAGTCCATCACCGCGTCAGCGTTCACTTCCGGAACGACGAGCGGCACATCAGGGTCCATCCGCCACTGGGAAGAGTTGTCGATGACGATGGCGCCGGCCTTGGCGATCTTCGGTGACCAGACCTTGGAGACAGAGCCGCCTGCCGACATCAGCACCACATCGACCTTGCTGAAGTCGAACTGTTCGAGATCGTGGCATTTCAGCGTGCGGTCCCCATAGGAGACTTCCTTGCCGATGGAGCGGCGAGAGGCGACGGCGAACACTTCGTCGGCGGGGAAGAGGCGCTCGTCCAGAATGTTGAGGAGTTCCCGCCCGACATTACCTGTGGCGCCGACAACCGCGATGCGTGTGCCCATGATACTCTCCTCTGGTTAGGTTCGGGGGCTATATGGCGCATCTGACCGCTCACTTAAAGCGGGTTGTGCAATTCCCCTGCGTCGGGCAGGACTCGCGACGCACACAACAAGGCGGGGGCCTTCCCATGCTCGACGAGATCATCCGCAGATATATTGCCGCTTATAATGAGCGCGATATCGATGCCATGCTCGCCCATGTGACCGATGACGTGGTGTTCGAGAACATCTCCAATACTGGCCAATCCATGCGCCTTGAGGGCAAGGACATGATGCGCCAGGTGGCCGAAGTGTCCGGCAATGCCTTCTCGTATCGCCGGCAACGCTTGATCAATCTCATCTCCGGGGCAGGCAAGGCCGCCGCCGAGATCGAGTTTGAAGGCCGCGCGGCGGTCGATCTGCCGACCGGCGTGAAGGCCGGCCAGTCGGTCAAGGTACGCGGCGCAAGCTTCTTCGAGTTCCGCGGCCCCCTGCTCTGCCGGATCGCGGACTACAGCTAGGCGCTCGCCTTCAGCACCGGCCTGCGCAGATCAGCTGCCAGGCCCTCTCCCATCAGGTCGATAAAGTTCTCCGAATAGAAGCCGGAGACCTGCGATGGGGTACAGCCCGCGAGCGTTTCATCGAACCGCTTGATCGGGTTCCGGCCCCCTTCGACATGCGGATAATCCGACGAGAAGAGACAGATCTCATCCCCCGCATTACGGATGATCCAGCCGGCATCTTCATGCGGATAGGGCGCTGCCCGGAAACTGCGCTTTACGATTTCAGAGGGCTTATCCGAGAGTTTCTGCAGCCGGTCCTCATTGCGGCGGAAGGCATGAGCCGCCGAATCCATAGACCGCATCCATCCCGGCACCCAGGACGCCCCAAGCTCGATCGCGCCCCACTTCAGTTTCGGAAACCGGTCGAATACGCCATCGAAGATCAGCGTCGCAATCGTCTGCATCGCAGCGTTCGGAATTGGCATGTAGGAAACCGACGTGAAATTGTCGTCTCCGCCGTGGAAGTCCGGAACCGGCGGCAGGCCATTTTCCTTGTAGGCCGCGTTCAGCTTCTCTTCGCCGCCAACATGAAAGAGGATCGGAAGCCCTGCCTCTTCCGCAGCGCGCCAGACCGGATCAAGGCCGATATGGCTGGGCGAGTGCTTTTGCGGGCAAAGCGAGGGAACCATGATTGCCTTGGCGCCGAGGCGAATGGCAAGGCGCGCTGTTTCTTCCGCCCTCTGAAAATGCTCCAGCGGGACATAGGCCACAGGCAGCAAGCGCCGGTCGACCGAGCAGAAATCGGTCATCAGCCGGTTGTGTGCATCGGCCGCCGCATAGCAGAGCTCCGTGTCATCAGACTGGTCGAGGCCGAAGTTGCCGAGGCAGAATGTGGTGAAGACAAGTTGGCTCGCAAAGCCGAGCCGGTTCATCACTTCGGGACGGTCCGACGCGCGAAACGATCCGAGCGCTTCGTAATTCTTCTTGAGGAGCACCGCCTCGCCTGCCGCCGCCCGATAGGCTGCATCTTCATGCCGGGCGCGCTCCTCATTCATCCAATGTGCGTCGGAATGTTTCCGCTTGTAGGCCGGCAGATCATGAAAACGCGTTAGCAGGCGCGCCTCGAAATACGGATCGAGACAATCCGTCATTTCCATCAGGTGACTATCGGCGTCGTGGATCAACCTTCCGGCAGCATAAGACATCCCTCGTTTCCTCCGCTCTTCTTTTTGAGCGGAGGATGTCACAAGGCGGAAGAATTGTCCAAATGGAGGCTTTGGCGGCTACAGCGCAGCAAGCACGGCATCGGCCATCTGGCGTGTGGTCAGCTCGCCGCCGAGATCTCGCGTGCGGGCACCGCGATCGAGCGCCTTGCCGACGGCGGCGAACAGCGCATCTGCGGCTTTCTCTTTGCCCAGCGACCAGCGCAGCGCCATTTCCAAAGAAAGAATCGCTGCGCAGGGATTGGCGATGCCTTTGCCGGCAATGTCGGGCGCAGAGCCGTGGACCGGCTCATACAGACCCGGCACGCCCGGCACGCCGAGCGAGGCAGACGGCAGCATGCCGATTGAACCTGTGAGCATCGCGGCCGCGTCCGAAAGGAGGTCACCGAACAGATTGTCGGCGAGGATTACGTCGAACTGTTTGGGCGCACGGACGAGTTCCATAGCGCAGGCGTCGGCATACATGTGGGTCAGTTCCACGCCGCCGCCAAGTTCAGCATGAGCCAGGGTAACTTCCTGACGCCAGAAAAGCCCCGACTCCATCACATTCGATTTCTCAACCGAACAGACACGTCCATCACGCCCGCGCGCAATATCGAAAGCAACACGCGCGACGCGCTCAACTTCCGGATGGGTATAGATTGCCGTGTCATAGCCGCGACGCAGGCCGCCCTGCTCGTCAATGCCGCGTGGCTGACCGAAATAGACCCCGCCCGTCAGCTCCCGGACAATCATCAGGTCGAGACCTTCAATCTTGTCCTTCTTCAGGCTGGACGCATCGACCAGCGCCGGGAAGCAGAAAGCCGGGCGGAGGTTTGCGAAAACATCCAGGCCTTTGCGAAGCGCAAGGAGGCCAGCCTCCGGGCGCTTGTCGCGAGCAGCCGAGTTCCATTTCGGGCCACCAACAGCACCCATGAGCACGGCATGGGAATGGCGCGCGCGCTCCAGCGTTTCCTCCGTCAAGGGCGTTCCGTGGGCATCGAAGCTCGCGCCGCCGATCAGACCTTCCTCAATGTGAATATCCGGGACAAGCGCCTGGGCAATCCGGCGCGTCTCGGCGATGACTTCGGGGCCGATGCCATCACCAGGGAGAAGAAGGAGTGTCTGTTTCATAGAATTTGCTCAAAACATAGCTGAAGGAGCGCCGGGACAAACGCCCGACGCTCCGCCTGTAGTCCCTATTTGTGGTTCAAGAAAGACCCGCCAGAGACAGTTTCAGCGCCAATGCGATGACAGCCTTTGCTCTTTCCCGCCTCAGGGAAGCGCTCAGCAGGTACCCGTCGTGGAACAGCCGGTATTCAGACGCTGAAACTTATCCGTTTCATTCTTTGCGTTCTCCGCCATCAGTCGATCGAACTCCTTCCAGGCCAACTCAGACTTGCAATCCTTTGCCGGAAAGCGGCTGCCTGTGACCTGCATGGAGCGGCATTTCACGATGCTGCCATCCGGCGCGGTCTGTCCTTCCATGGACGCAGTGATCTTGTCAGCGCCGTTCAGTGCCGTTGTACCTGACGTGTTGCTCGCGCATGCCACAAGTGCTCCAGCTGAGAGCAAACCAACAACACCAAGTTTCATTCCGATCGCCATCAAAGATCTCCAAGTCGCGCATTAGTTGATGGCCATACTAATACACTCAGACCCTAAGCCTGCAACTCGAATATCGATAAATCATTCCGATGACGGGCAGAGCGTTCGGATTTAGTGTACCGGTACCAGCCAAGGCGTGGCCATGCGGCGCTGGTCTTCAAAACGGTCAATTTCCGCAGCCGCCGTAAGCGAGGCGCCGATCTCGTCCAGGCCCGCAATCAGATTCGACTTGCGACCAGGATCGACCTCAAAGCTGAAGACCTCGCCGGCCGGTGTTGTCACCGTCTGGCCTTCCAGATCCACCGAGAAAACATGGTTCGATCCGCCTGCTTCAGCGGCGAGCTTCTCGCAAACCTCAACCGGCAGGCGCACCGGAAGGATGCCGTTCTTATAGCAGTTGTTGTGGAAGATGTCGGCGAAGGATGGCGCGATGATGCAGGTGATGCCCTGATCGGCCAGCGCCCAGGGCGCGTGCTCGCGCGAGGAACCGCAACCGAAATTATCGCCCGCAATCAGGATGCTGGCCTTGGCGTATTGCGGCTGATTGAGCACGAAATTGGGGTCTTCTGAGCCGTCCGCCCGCGTTTTCAGCTCATAGAACAGGCCTTTGGCCAGCCCTGTCCGTTCCGTCGTCTTCAGGAACTGTTTGGGGATGATCATGTCGGTGTCGACATTGGACATGGGCTTGCCCTTGTCCATCAGCGGGGCGGCGGTTCCATCGAGACGGGTAAACGGTTTCATGGCGGAGACTTCTAAACGCCCTCATGGGCAATGAACAGGGTCGGCACGCTCATGGTACCGTTGCGAATTGTGAAAACGCGGCTGCCGGGCTTGCGGCCCTTGCGGATCTCCGAAACCTCAAACCCGCTCGCCACAAGACGGTGATGCGCCGCTTCAATATCCTTCACCGCCCAGGTGAGGCCCCAGAACTTGTCCGGGCGGCTCGCGTCTTCGGGATCTGACAGCTTCTGCGCAATCTCTATGGTCAGTCCACCGGTGCGGAAGAAAATCAGCCGGACGCCCCAATCAGGATTTGTCCGGTCGAGCGCGAGGCGCAGGCCAAGCTTGGCGCCGTAGAAGGCAAGTGCGCGATCCGGCGCGGCGGTGTTGACCACCGCATGGTCGAGCCCGTGAACGGCATCTGCGCCCACTGCGACAGGCTGGAGCGCGCCCTCCCCCTGCTGAAGGATGAAGGTCTTGATGCCGCCGGCTTTCTCGTCGGGGACGCGAAAGCGCTGCCAGCTCCGCTGCGCGCCAGACGCAGCGTGCACGGAATGGCCGCCGGCGATTTCGCTGGGCGAAAGGCCGCGCCGCGCGAAGGTCTGATGGTCGTCCTCGATTGCGTCGCTGGCGAAAGCCAGCGTTGTGAGGCCGGGGCCGTCTGCCTCGATGATCTCGGCAAGACGTTGCCCCAGCGGCCCGTCACCCGCCGGCGCGAGCAATTCGAGAGACGTATTGCCCAGCCGGAACACCGACGCAGCCGCCCCGCCTTCAAGCTCTGCCTGCCAATCGGCTTTCCGGCCGAGCAGTTTCTCATAGACCGCCGTGCCGGAGACAATCTCCGGACAGATCAGGACGAGATGGTCGAGACCAGTAATCACGGCGCTTTCACACTCGCCTGCGGCAGGCATTCTGTCGGCCCTTTGAAGCCCGGCAGGGCTTCCACCCGGTCCATCCATTTGCGCAGGTTTGCGAAGGGCTGAAGATCAATCTGCGCCTGGCCGGAATAGCTGACGATGCCATAGATATCGATGTCGGCGATCGTTGGCCCTGCGCCGACAAGCCAGGTACGGCCGGCGAGCAAGCCATCAAGTTCCTTCAGCGCGCCCAGCGCCGACTGGAGATTGGCGGCCTGAACATCATCGGGAAACTTGAAGAGACCCAGCTTCACTGCGCGCGTGCGATAGATGCCGGTGGTGAGCGGGCCGGCGGCCCAGAATTGCCATTCCCGCGCGCGCAGGCGGTCGGCCCGGTCCTTGCCGCCGAACTGCCCGGTCTCATCGGCAAGATAGTCGAGGATGACCGAAGACTGGCTGAGGCAGACATCCTGCTCATGGTCTTCCAGCACCGGCACCTGTCCGTAGCGGTTCTTGGCGAGGAAGGCGTCTGCCTTATGCGCCCCTGCCCGCAGATCGACATGCTCGTAATCGTGGGGCGTGTTCGTCAAGCGCAGCATCAGGCCGACTTTGTAAGTCGGCCCGGAAGGCCACATTCCGTGCAGTGTGTATCGGGCCATGTGTGTCCTCCGGAAGTATCTGGCTGACTGTATTAACCAGCTTCCGGAGAATGGCGAGCCCTGCCGCCACGATGACTGCGATCAGACCCCCTCGAAGAGCGCCGTCGAAAGATACCGCTCCGCGAAGCTTGCGAGGATGACGACAATCTGTTTGCCGGCCATTTCCGGCCGCTTGCCGAGCCGAACGGCCGCCGCAGCCGCCGCGCCCGAGGAAATACCGCCCGGGATGCCTTCGATCTTGGCGAGCGTGCGCGCTGTCGCCAGGGCTTCTTCGTTGGAGACTTTCAGGATCTCGTCGATCAGGCTGGTATCGGCATTGCCGGGCACGAAGCCGGCGCCGATGCCCTGGATCATATGCGGGCCGGGCTGGCCGCCGGACAGAACGGGCGAGGCTTCCGGCTCGACCGCCACCATCTTCAGCCCCGGTTTGCGCGGCTTCAGCACGCGGCCAGCGCCGGTAAACGTGCCGCCCGTGCCGATGCCAGCGATGATCGCGTCAACGCCGCCGGCGGTGTCGGCCCAGATTTCTTCGGCGGTGGTTTTCTCATGAATGGCAGGGTTGGCCGGATTGTCGAACTGGCTGGGGCTGACAGCGCCAGGAATCTCGGCAAGCAGTTCCTTGGCGCGCGCGATGGCGCCGCCCATGCCCTTCTCCTTCGGCGTCAGCTCAAGCTCTGCGCCGAGATAGGCGAGCATCTTGCGCCGCTCGATCGACATCGATTCCGGCATGGTGAGGATCAGGCGATAGCCGCGCGCGGCGGCCACGAAAGCAAGGCCGATGCCGGTATTGCCGGAGGTCGGCTCGATCAGCACACCGCCCGGCTTCAGCTTGCCTTCGGCTTCGAGGCTGAGGACCATGGCCAGGCCAATCCGGTCCTTCACGCTGGCCAGCGGATTGAAGAATTCGAGTTTGAACAGGAGGTCGGCGCCGGCACCTTCGGACTTGGCGAATTTCTCGGCCCGCACCAGCGGCGTGGCGCCGACTGTTTCCAGGATCGAGCCATAGATACGCCCACGCGGGCCATCCAGCGTTACACCGCCATCAAGTTTGACTGTTCCGGCCATGACTTTCTCCCTTCAGAGCTTTCTGAAGGGAGAATATCGGTCCCGACCACAAGATTGGCAACCAATCCTGCGTTTAGCTTGCCTAAAGGCAGATCAGCAGGTGGAGCAACCACCTCCGACCGACTCCAGAAGGCGGGAGTCCTTGTCCATCGCCGGATTGGCGGTGGTCAGCAGGCGGTCGCCAACGAAGATGGAGTTGGCGCCAGCCAGGATACAGAGCGCCTGTCCTTCGGAACTCATCGTTTCACGGCCGGCAGAGAGACGCACCCAGCTTTTCGGGAACACGATGCGGCATACGGCGATGGCGCGGGCCAGCTCCAGCGTGTCGAGCTCTTCGCTGTTTGCCAGCGGCGTGCCTTCGATCGGCACCAGCTTGTTGACCGGTACGCTCTCCGGATGCGGCGAGAGCAGCGACAGTTCGTGGATCAGGCCAACGCGGTCAGACCGCGACTCGCCCATGCCGAGGATACCGCCGCAGCATAGCTTGATGCCTGCCTGGCGGGCGCGGCCCAGCGTCTCGATCCGGTCGTCAAAAGTCCGTGTCGTGACAACCGTGCTGTAATATTCGCGCGAGGTGTCGAGGTTGTGGTTGTAATAGTCGAGGCCGGCTTCCTTCAGCGCTTCGGCCTGGCCCTCTTCGAGCATGCCGAGCGTGACGCAGGTTTCGAGGCCTTCGGCTTTCACAGCCGAAATCATCTCCGCCACTTTCGGCAGGTCCCGGTCTTTCAGCGAGCGCCAGGCGGCGCCCATGCAGAAACGGTCTGCACCATTGGCTTTTGCGCGGCGGGCGGCATCAACCACTTCTTCCACCGGCATCAGCTTTTCTGCCTTCAGACCAGTCTTGAAGCTCGCCGACTGGCTGCAATAGCCGCAGTTCTCGGCGCAGCCGCCGGTCTTGATGGAAAGAAGCTGGGATTTCTGGACCTTGCCATCCGGCCAGTTGGCCGCTTTCACCGCCAGGGCGCGGGCGAACAGCTGGTCGAGCGGCAGCTCATACAGCGCGGCGATTTCTTCGCGAGTCCAGTCCTGACGGGGCGTGAGATCGGCAGTGGTCATATGCGCGTTTCCTGATTCGTTGACGGATTATCCGATGACGCCATTGATGGCGGCCCGGGCGGCCAGCGCCGGGCTCATCAGGTGGGTACGCCCACCCCTGCCCTGCCGGCCTTCAAAATTACGGTTGGATGTCGAAGCGCAGCGCTCGCCCGGAGACAGAATGTCCGGGTTCATGCCGAGGCACATGGAGCAGCCCGGCTCGCGCCATTCAAAGCCGGCCTCTGTGAAGACTAGGTCGAGCCCCTCAGACTCCGCCTGCGCGCGCACAAGGCCCGAACCAGGAACGACCATGGCCCGGACGCTCGCCGCCACCTTGTTGCCCTTGGCGATCTCAGCCGCGGCGCGAAGATCCTCGATGCGGCTGTTGGTGCAGGAGCCGATGAAGACGCGCTGAACCGGCGTGCCGGCAATCGGCTGGCCGCCTTCCAGGCCCATATATTCCAGCGCGCGCTCGCAGGCCGCGCGTTTGACCGGATCGGTAAAGTCTTCCGGCTTCGGAACAAGGCCGGAAAGGGCGATGCCCTGTTCCGGGCTGGTGCCCCAGGTGACGGTCGGCTCGACCTCTTCACCCTTGATGTGGATAACAGCGTCAAACTCGGCGCCCTCATCGGTGAACAGGGTACGCCAGTATTTCTCGGCCATCTCCCAGGCGCCGCCTTTCGGCGTGGAGGGGCGGCCTTTCATGTATTCGAAGGTCACCTCATCAGGGGCAACAAGGCCGGCGCGGGCGCCGCCTTCGATGGAGAGGTTGCACAGTGTCATGCGGCCTTCCATCGACAACGCGCGGACAGCTTCGCCGCGATACTCAATGACATGGCCCGTGCCGCCGGCGGTGCCGGTGATGGAGATGACGTGGAGGGCGAGATCCTTCGCCGTCACGCCGTCGCGCAGGCGGCCGGACACTTCGACGGCCATATTCTTCATCTTGCGCGCGCGCAGGGTCTGTGTGGCGAGCACATGCTCGACCTCGGACGTGCCGATGCCATGGGCCAGCGCGCCGAAGGCGCCATGAGTGGAGGTATGGCTATCACCGCAAACGATGGTCATGCCCGGCTGGGTGCGCCCCTGCTCCGGCCCGACGACATGGACAATACCATTGTTGATGTCGCCCATCGGGAAGAACTCGATGCCATGTTCCGCCACATTGCGCGTCAGCGTTTCGAGCTGGTTGCGCGCTTCGGGATCCTTCACGCCGGGCAGGCCGAGGGCCTGATTTTCCGTCGGCGTGTTATGATCGGCCACAGCCAGCGTCAGCTCCGGACGGCGCACCTTGCGGCCAGCCGTTTTCAGGCCAGCAAAGGCCTGGGGCGTGGTGACCTCATGGATCAGGTGAAGGTCGATATAGAGAAGGCTCTCCCCCGATTGCGGATCGGTGTGGACGACATGGGATTCCCAGACTTTGTCGTAGAGCGTCTTAGCGGACATTTTGGCCTCTCTCTTGCGCGGCGCACAATAGCGATGACGACCGCTTAGGGAAGCCTTGCCCATGCGAAAACGCCCTCCGGTGAGGGAGGGCGTTCACATAGCTGATATGCTGGAAGCGAAAGCTTACGCTTCGCCGCCCTCTGCAGGAGCTTCAGCAGCAGCGGCTGCTTCGGCGGCTGCGGCAGCAGCAGCATCGGCCTTGGCTTTTTCAGCGCGCGCCTGAGCAGCAGCTTCCTTGCGGTTTGCTTTCTCGGCATCCTTCTGGCGGCGGCGCTCGGTTTTGGAGACAGCAACTTCCTGCTGCTCGATGCCGTGACCCGTGGTGCGCTCGGCGATACGGGCGCCTTTGCCGCGCAGATCGCGCAGATAGTAGAGTTTCGCGCGGCGCACGCGGCCTTTGCGAATAACTTCGATCGAGTCGATCACCGGCGAGACCAGCGGGAAAACGCGCTCGACGCCTTCACCGAACGAGATCTTGCGGACAGTGAAGCTCTCATTGATGCCACCGCCGGAACGGGCGATGCAGACGCCCTCATAGCGCTGCACGCGCTCACGGTCGCCTTCCTTGATCTTCACGTTCACAGCGACCGTGTCGCCGGGTGAAAATTGCGGGATATTCTTGTCGCCGAGGACGCGCGCGATTTCAGCGGTCTCAAGCTCTTTAATCAGGTTCATCGCCAGTCTCCGGCGCATTGGTGGTCGGGGTTTCGGAGTAAGCGGCGTATAAATCGGGGCGGCGCTCAAAAGTCAACGCCTTTGAGCGGCTGATTCGCCACTCTTCTATACGCTTATGATCGCCAGACAGCAAAACCGGGGGGGTTAGGCGCCCCTCCCACTCCCTTGGGAGGGTGTATTGGGGATATTCGAGGAGGCCATTCTCGAAAGATTCCCCTGTAATTGAAGCGGAATTTCCGGCAACCCCCGGCAAAAGGCGCACCGCCGCCTCCAGCATGGCCATTGCGGCGACATCGCCGCCCGCCAGAACAAAGTCGCCGAGGGAAACCTCCTGCATATTCCGGCCTTCAAGGACTCGTTCGTCGAGTCCCTCGAACCTTCCGCAGAAAAGGATGACACCGGGACCGGCGGCCCAGTCGCGCGCCATCTGCTGGTCAAAACGGCGCCCGCGCGGGGACAGATAGATGACAGGCCGTGTCCCTTCAGGGACAGATTGGGTACTTTCCGTATCACTCTGTGTACTTTTGAGGCCTTTTTGAACGAAATCGATCGCCTCAGCGGCCACATCCGGACGCAAGACGAGACCGGCCCCGCCCCCGGCAGGCGTGTCATCGACCTTGCGATGCTTGCCGAGACCGAACTGGCGCAGATCGACCGTTTCGAGATCCCACAGCCCCTCGGCGCGCGCGCGGCCAAGGATCGAAGCGCCAAGCGGACCCGGCCAGGCTTCCGGGATGAGGGTGATGGCAGTGGCCTTGAACATGGGCGCCTCCCTAATCCATCTGCCACCAGCCGGCCAGAGCGGCAAACGGCCAGTCTCCCGAAAAATCGTTCTGATTGATTTTCTGACTCCCTTGGGGCATAATTCCCTTGTGGGAGGGACACCATGGGACAGCACATTAACTGGATGATTGCTGCGGCGCTCGTCAGCCTGTCGGCCTGTTCGACGACGAGTTTCGCGCCGCCCGTCGTGGAAGGCCCCGGATCGCAGAAAACTTTGTCGGAGGGTTTGAACCTGCTCGACAGATACACGACGGAATACCGCAACGCGGCGGCCGACATTGCGAACGGGCGGCAATTTTTCGACGTGCCGGCCATGGTTGCACTGGTCGGCGGAACCACGGCGGCAGCACTTGGCGCGAATGCGGACGTTGCCATCGGAACCGGTGCAGTCAGCGCGCTGGCTTCCAGCGCGAGACAATATTATGCGCCCGATGATCGCGCCGACATATATTATGACGCCGTCGAGGCATTCTCCTGCATCCGGCGGGAAACGCTTGGCATCAGCATAAAAACGACCGATGCAAAAATGCAGCTGTCCGGCGCCAGGATTTTCATCGACGGCGCAAAACGCCGGGACGGCGCCGGCGCCGGCGCCGCAGATATCGCGAATGCCCAGGCATTTATCGACACCTTGAATGAACTGATCATAGATCGGGAAACGCAGGCCTACGGGATGCTGTATGACGCGATACTCAGTGTCGAGAACAAGGCACGGCAACGCCTGTCGACCAAAGGTTCGATTGCCGACGCGACGACAATCGCGGCCCTGGTGATGCAGTATCAGAAGCAAATCGAGGACGCGAAGAAGCCGCCACCTGCAGACGGAGCGGCGATGGATTTCCTGTCTGACGCCTCTGCGATTGGGACATCTATGTCTGCCTGGGCAAACACGATCAACCTGGAAGAGTTGCAGCCCAAGCTCGCCCAGTGCGTTCTGCTGTCTGTTGACTAGCTGCCCGCAGGTTCGGGGTCGCCGTCCGGTTTCCTGCTGCTCAGCGGCACAGACCCGCCGCCATTGCCGAACATCAGTTCGCGGCCAGCGAAGGTGCCGCCGGTGAGTTGGAGGGCGAAGCGTTCTTCGTCGCGGCGGCGGACCTCCTCGATCGCGTCATCGATGGCCTCTTCCGGCTCGCCCAGACGTTCAAGCGCGCCGCGCGCGAATTTGAGGGCGGATTCAAAGGTTTCGCGGACGGGGTAATCGACCCCTGCCCGGACGAGCTGAAGGCCATGATCCCGGTCATAGGCACGGGCGAGCACGAGAACGCCGGGAAATTCATGCCGGACAATCTCAACGATCTTGGTGGTTGCAGCCGGATCATCGACGCAGACAAGGATCAGGGACGCGTGATGAGCGCCCGCCGCATGAAGAATATCGAGCCGCTGACCATCGCCATACCAGACCTTGAAACCGAAATCCCCGGCAGCCCGGATCATCTCCGGATCGTTATCGATCAGGGTGATGGAATAACCGCGCGCGAGCAGCGGCTGGCTGGCGAGCTGGCCGAAGCGGCCAAAGCCGATGAGCAGCGCCGTGCCGCGCGCGTCATGCGGGGTTTCCACGCCGGAGGCGTCAACCTCGACCTCCGGCATCAGCCGGTCATGGATAAGGACGAAAAGCGGCGTCATCAGCATGGAGACGATGATGATCGCCGTCAGCATGGCGCTGCCTTCGGGATCGATCAGGCCAACGCCGAGGGCGGCGGCATAAAGGACGAAGGCGAACTCCCCGCCTTGCGTCATCAGCACCGTCCGCTCGATGGCTTCGCGGTGGTTTGCCTTGAACAGGCGGGCGACGCCGTAAACGCCGGCGGCCTTGAGGACCGTGAAGGCGGCAACACTGATCGCGATAACTTCCCAGTTGGCGAAGACGATATTGAGATCGAGCGACATGCCGACCGCAAGGAAAAAGAGGCCGAGGAGAACACCCCGGAAGGGCTCGATATCGGCCTCAAGTTCATGCCGGTAGGACGATTCAGACAGCAGCACACCCGCAAGGAAAGCGCCCATGGCGGTGGAGAGACCACCAAGCTGCATCCACCAGGCCGCGCCGAGAACCAGCAGCAGTGAGGCCGCCGTCATCACTTCGCGCGCCCGCGCCGCGGCCAGCACGCGGAAGATCGGGTTGAGCAGGTAACGCCCGGCAAGGATAAGCCCGAGGATACAGCCAAGACCTATGCCGACGCCCTGCAGGCGTTCCATCAGGGTGACATCCCCGCCCCCCGGCGCGAGGAAGGCGACGAGCGCGAGCAGCGGCACGATGGCGAGATCCTCGAACAGGAGGATGGAGACCATCTTCTGACCGCGCGTCTTTGCCAGGTCGCCCCGTTCCTGCAGCATCTGCATGACAATGGCAGTCGAGGTGAGGACGAAACCCGTGCCGGCGATCAGCGACGTCTGCGCCGAATAGCCGAGCGCCATCCCGACCCAGGAGAGGAGCAGCATGCAGACGCCGACCTGCGCGAGCCCAAGCCCGAAAATATCCTTCCGCATCGCCCAGAGCCGGGAGGGCTGCATCTCAAGGCCGACGATAAAGAGGAACATCACGACGCCAAGTTCGGCGACATGCAGGATGGCCGAGGGCTCGGTAAAGACCCGGAAGCCAAAGGGCCCGATGACGAGACCGGCGGCCAGATAGCCCAGCACCGAGCCAAAGCCGATCCGCTTGAACAGGGGCACGGCCAGCACCGCCGAGCCGAGCAGGATGACGACCGGTGCCAGATCCAGCGCATGTGAGGCGTGCGATTCAGTGGCCATGACCATCCCCCAATGTGTGCTTCTGCTTCCAGTCATAGTGGGATTGATGCAGCGCGCAACGTCACCCCATATCCCAAGGCCGCGCTCAATTGCTGACAGGCGCCCGCTTTTGCGGCTAAGAAATGGTTGTTATCAATAAGGCCGCCGCATGAGCCCCTCTCCCAAACTGTCCGTCCTGATCCCTTTCTTCAATGAAGCGGGCAATATCCATCCAGTGATCGAGGAAGTGCACACGGCGCTGGCCGGCATCGATTTCGAGATTGTCTGCGTCAATGACTGCTCCGGCGACGCGACCGGGGCCGAACTGGCCGAGGCCCTGGAGACATACCCCGGCACGGTGACCGTGCTGACCCATGTGCAGCGGCGCGGGAAATCGGCGGCGCTGTTTACCGGGCTGCGGTCCGTGCGCGGAGAGTGGGTGCAGTTGCTGGACGGCGACGGGCAGAACGACCCGGCTGACACGGCGCGCCTCTGGAATGAGATCATCGCACCGGGCGCCCCGGCGAAGCTCGGCATCATCGCGGGCAAACGCAACAGCCGGAACGATTCCGGCTTCAAATGGCTGCAATCGCGCATCGCCAATGGCGTACGCCGGTTTGTGCTTCAGGATGACGCGACCGACACCGGATGCGGCTGGAAATTGATCCGCACGCGCGCTTTCCGCGACCTGCCATATTTTGCGTCCATGCACCGGTTCCTGCCTGCCCTGATCAAGCGGGCCGGTTGGGATGTGCATGAAGAGCTGGTAAATGACCGCCCGCGCCTGGCCGGGCAATCCAAGTATGGATTCCTGGGCCGGCTGGGCGCGGGCATCTTTGACCTGATCGGCATGTTCTGGCTGGTCCGGCGCGGCGGCTATGGGGTCGCCGCCGAGTGGAACGATCCGCGCGCAAGCTGATCCTTTTACGGATCAGTCCTGCGAGCTGCCGGAGCGGCGGCCACCGCGGCCACCGCCACCTTCACCACCACCGCCTCTGCCACCACGCTCAACCCTCGGCGGAGGCGCAGGCCGCGACACGGCTGTAGTTGGCGTCGAAGACGGACGGGAAACAGGCGCGGGAGGCGGAGACGCCACCGGACGGGACTCGGCCGGACGCGTCAGGCCGCGATCACCGCCCCGGCCACCGCGAAAGCCATCGCCGCCACCACCGCCGCGCGGCGGGCTGGCAACCGGCTTTGATCCACCAGGCGCGCCGCGGAGTTCATCTCCCCTGCCGCCACGGCGGCCACCCTCATCCCGGCCCGGACGTTCTCTGGGCGGGGCCGATACGACCGGCGGCGAGGACGGCGAAGAGCCTGCGCCCGTTCGCCCGCCCCGATCACCGCGGTCGCCACGGTCTCCGCGCGACCCCCGGTCGCCGCCACTTGTGCGGCTGTCGTCCCGGTTACCGCGCCAGCTGCCATCGCGGGAGCCACGGCCACCTGGTGTGCCGATGGCAGCGCCGCCGCCCGCGCCGCCGGAAAGGTCGCCGCGGGGGCGGTCTCCTCCCCTTCCATCACCGCGGCGGGGATCTGTCGGAATACTGCCGCCCGTGCGGGGAGGACCGGCGGCATCTGTCCGCGTACGGTCACCAGCGCCCCAACCGCGATCGCGCGAATCTGTCCGCCCACGGTCTCTGGCACGGTCACCCGTGCGCGGGCCGTCATCCCGGTTCCAGTCGCGGGGGCGATCCCGGTCCCTATCTCTGTCTCTGTCTCGATCACGATCCCAATTGCCATCACCGCGACCGGGCCCACGGCCATCGCCCCGCCATTTGCCATCGGGGCGGCGGCGCCAATCGTCGCGGGATCCACGCCGGTCCCAGTATTTGTGGTCCTTGCCCCAATGCTTCTTCCAATAGGGGTTCACATAGACCGGGCGCGGAAGAATCCGGTAGGTGTAGGAAACGTATCGCGGACCGCCATAAGGGCGCCAGGCGAAACCGTAGGGATCGTAACCCCAGCGAGGATCGTAATAGCCAAAGCGCCAGTAGTCGGGCGAGTAGCCGTAATGCTGAACACTGATGCGCAGGTTGCTGGAATAGCCATAGTTCCAGCCATGATCGCCCCAGCTCTCATTGTGAGCGTAGCGGATGTAGCCATGATCATCACGCGTGAACATGAGGCCGTGCTGGGCCTCTGTATATTCATAGATCGGACGAATGGAGGTGACCCGGCCATCGAGGCCGAACCAGCCGAGATCGGGAACGTCTTCGCGGACAAACACGCAGCGACCGGTGAAGTTTACATGCTCGCAGAGTTCCCACTGGCCAGCGAGCACAGCGACAGAGCGCGGACGGTCGTTGAAGGCGAGATCGTGCAGCGAGACGAACGGATCGAAGGCTTCGCGCACATCGCCGTAAAAATCCTTGCCACTGAAGAGGGCGATGGCGGCGGGCGCCTGGCCTTCATCATAATAGGTGTCGGCAAAAGCCGGGGCGGCTGCCGTAACCATCGGCAGCGAAAGGGTGAGCGCGATGCGCCGGATCGAGACCCGCATGAGGGCTCCTTTCGTCCATTACGCTCGCAGAATGACATGGCCCACCTGAACGCCCCGCAACAAACTGCAATTGGGCTGCAATCGGTGGCCGGGTTCAGCTTTCCTCGTCCGGATTCGCCCAGAGGGAGAGTTCAGGGATGACAACACGCCGGCTGGCCATGTCGATCACCGGCACATCGGCGCGCGTGAACGGGACATAGACGGTACTCGGCAGGCCGGTGATCTCGATTTCCAGGAGATCGCCCGCGCCGAAGTTCTGAACCGCGCGCACACGGCCCTCGGGCGCATCGCCCACAGTGTAGACCGGCAGGCCGATGAGATCCTCAAAGTAGAATTCGTCATCATCAGCTTCTGGCAGCTGGTCGCGCGAGACATGCACGAGGCAGCCGCGCAGGGCGTCCCACTCTTCCTTCTGGAGCGACTCCTTCGGGCGGACGATATGGTGATCGCTGCCGGGACGCACCGACACCGGCGTCAGGAGAACCTTGCCGGCCTCGTCCATCAGGGGGCCGTAGGAGAAGAGAATGTCCGGATCGGCCGTGAAGCTCTTGACCCGAACCTCACCGCGAACGCCATGGGCGCCCTTCAGGACGCCCATGGGAATAAGCCGGTCTTTGGCAGGAAGTTTCGTCATGCGCCGCCCCTTAGCGGCAAATCACGTCCGAGAGAACTGGGCCTGATGCTTTATAGCTCGCTTCCCGGAAACCCCGGCTCTGGCAGAAGCGGGTGGCGGAGCCGCTGTCATTGGTGATGCGGCGGCCATACTCGGTCGGCGCAGGGAAAAACACCGAGGTTTCGCCTTCAAATCCGCCGCGCGTATCGCGGATCGAGCCCGGCGGCGAGGTGACCGGCCGGCGCCACGGCCCCTCTCTGCGCACATCATACCGACGGAAGGACGTTATGGTGTCGTTGAGGCCGAGGGCGCCGAGATTGCCGGTTGAGGCATCGAGCAGTTCGCACTGGCCGCGATAATCGGCATGTTCGCAGACCAGCCAGGCGCCGCGATTGATCATCACCGAGCTGGCGCGGTCATTGAAGCGAAACCGGCCAAGCGAGGCCTCGCCCTGATCGAAGCCGACAAATTCGCCGCCGAAATTATTGTCGGCGAAGAAGGCGATGTCGTAGCTGCGCGGGCCTTTGTCATACGGGACGAGCTTGGCCGAGGAGATGGCGCCCGACAGGCCGATCTCACCGAGATTGCGGACCGTGCGGTCGACATATTCGCATTTGCCCTTGTAGCCGCCATCCTGACAGACGAGCCAGACGCCGCCGGTCACCTCGACGCTGCGGGCCTTGTCGTTGAAGCGGACGCTGCTGAAGCTCGGCTGGTCGCTGGTGAGGGCCATGGCGGTGCCGCGTAGATTGGTATCGGCGTAGAAAACGATACCGGGCGAGCCCTTGGGCAGGCTTGAGCCGCCCCGCTGGGCAAGGGCGGCGGGCGCGAAGGCAGCGGCCGAGAGGCCGGCCACGAGAAGCAGGCGGGGCAAGAGGGAGGAAAGGGCGCGGGTGAGCATGGAGGTGGCTCCTTGTTTCGGTCAGGCGTCAGATCTGACACGGGCTGGCTGAACGCGGCGTGCGCCCCTTGTTGGCAGATGTTCAGGTGAAGCTGAACCGCAGACATGAAAAGACCGGCGCCCGAGAAGGGCGCCGGCCGTTTCAGGAGACTGCCTTGAGGAAGGCTTAGCCTTCGCTGGATTCCTCAGCCGGCGCAGCGGCGGCTTCTGCAGCAGCAGCTTCACGGGCAGCGGCTTTGTCGGCGCGCTCTTTCGCACGCTCCTGGGCGCGCTTGCCCGGCTCGGCTTTCTTCGGGTTGTTGCCATTGGTCCAGGTGGCCACCGGCTTGCCGTCAACTTCGACTTTCGAGAGGAAGCGGGCCACGCGGTCGGTCGGCTGGGCGCCTTTGGCGATCCAGTCGGCAGCCTTGGCAGCATCGACCTTCACGCGGTCCGGCGAGTCCTTGGCGATACGCGGATCATAGGTGCCGATTTTCTCGATGAAGCGGCCGTCACGCGGCGCGCGCGCGTCAGCGACGACGATCGAGTAGAACGGGCGTTTTTTCGAGCCGCCACGGGCGAGACGAATTTTGAGTGACATGGGGTTTCTCCTGTAAGTCTTGTCTCTCGGGGTTCTTTTATTCGGCCTCTTGGCCGCGGATCTGTTCATGATGGCGGATGACTTCCGCCACGATGAAATTCAGGAATTTCTCGGCAAAGGCCGGATCGAGACCGGATTCCTTTGCAAGATGTCTCAGACGCTCAATCTGCTGGCCTTCGCGGGATTTGTCCGCAGGCGGCATATTGTGGAGCGCTTTCAGCTTGCCGACCTGCTGGGTCAGCTTGAAGCGCTCGGCGAGCGTGTGGATGAGGATGGAGTCCATATTGTCGATGGACGCACGCAGCTGGTTCAGCTGGAACTGGGCGAGGGTCTGGTCAGCGTTGGTCATTTCTTTTTAGCTCCCCCTGGAAGACCCGGCAGGCCACCGGGAAGGCCGCCGCCGAGACCGGGCAATCCGCCCGGCGGGAGCGCGCCGCTGCCCATTTTCGCCAGATCGGCCTGAGAAATGCCCGCCTGCTGGGCCATGCCAAGCATGCTTTTCATGCCGCCCTTGGTGCGCATCTTCTTCATCATTGTGGCCATCTGCTGGTGCATCTTCAGCACCTTGTTGACGTCCGACACATCAACCCCGGCGCCAGCCGCGATGCGCTTGCGGCGCGAGGCGTTGAGCAGGGCCGGCTTGCGGCGTTCTTCCCGCGTCATGGAGGAAATGATCGCCTCCTGACGTTTCAGGATACGGTCGTCCAGATTGGCCGAAGCCATCGCTTCCTTGGCTTTGCGCACGCCGGGCATCATGCCCATGATGCCGCCGAGGCCGCCCATGCGCTGCATCTGGCGCAATTGTTCGGCGAGGTCTTCCAGATCGAATTCGCCCTTCTTGAGCTTGGCCGCCATGCGTTCGGCCTTTTCGGCATCGAACTGCTCAGCAGCTTTTTCGACGAGGCTGACGATATCGCCCTGGCCGAGGATGCGGCCGGCAACGCGGCGCGCGTCGAACGCGTCGAGGCCGTCCAGCTTTTCGCCGACGCCGAGGAATTTGATCGGCAGGCCGGTGACCGCGCGCATCGAGAGCGCTGCGCCGCCGCGGCCATCGCCGTCCATCCGGGTAAGGACAAGGCCGGTAAGGGGCAGGCGCTCATGGAAACGGCGGGCGGTTTCAACCGCATCCTGACCGGTGAGCGCATCGGCCACCAGCAGCACTTCGGACGGATTGGCGATAGCGGCGATTTCGGCCGCCTCGGCCATCATCTGTTCGTCGATCGAGGTGCGGCCTGCCGTATCGAGGAAGAGAACGTCATATCCGCCGATCTTGGCGGCCTGCAGCGCGCGGCGGGCAATGTCTGCCGGAAGCTGGCCGGGGATGATCGGCAGGGAGCTGACCGTTTCACCGGCCTGGCCGGCGAGAATGGCGAGCTGCTCCATCGCGGCGGGGCGGCGCACGTCCAGCGAAGCAAGGAGGACTTTCTTCTTGCCGCGCTCGGCCAGGCGTTTGGCGAGCTTGCCTGTAGTGGTGGTTTTACCCGAGCCCTGAAGGCCGGCCATCATCACGACCGCCGGGGGCGAGTCGATGCGCAGGGCGCTGGCGTCTTCCTCGGCGCCGAGCATATCGACCAGACCGTCATAAACGATCTTGATGACCTGCTGGCCGGGCTTGACCGAGCGGATGACCTCTTCGCCAACGGCGCGGGTCTTCACCTTTTCAACGAATTCTTTGACGACCGGGAGCGCAACGTCGGCTTCGAGCAGCGCCACGCGGATTTCGCGCAGCGCTTCATTCACGTCCTTTTCGGACAGCGCGCCGCGGCCGGTGAGACCGTCGAAAATACTGCCAAGACGTTCGCTAAGGGCGTCGAACATACCGCGTTACTCCTTCGTTTCCGCACAAAACACGAAAGCCCCGCTGAGCGAGACATCGCCGGGCGGGGGGCCCCGCTGGCCTCCCGTTCCTGTCATATAGGAACTTGTGCCGGTCAGGGCGCGCTTATCGAAATTGCGCGAAATGTGGGGGGCCTAAAGCACGTAGCAATCCACAGGTCAAGCTTTGGCGGCCAAAGCCTCCACATGGGCGGTGAGGCTGTCTATGGTCCGGTCGATCTCGGTGGTGACCAGCGAAAACACCGCCACATCGGCCCAGAGCCCGTTTGCGGCACGCATATAATGGCGCAGAACGCCCTCTTCCGCGGCACCAAAACGCTGGATGGCGGCGACCGCATCCTTGTTTTCGACGCTGACATGGAACTCGATCCGCTGGAACCGGCAGTCCCGCGCGCGCTGCATCAGGGCGAGCGACGTGGCCGCCGAGAGCAGCCCGCCCCGCATTTCCGGCGGATGCCAGCGATACCCAATCCGCAAACGCCGGTGGAGGCGGACGATATTCATGAAAGCCACGACCCCGGCAAACGCGCCATCGGTTGTGCGCGTGATGGCGAAGGGCACCATATGTCCGTCGCGGTAATCCTGCTGGGTCTGGTCGAAATAGGTGTTGAAACTGATGCCGCGCTCCATCATCGGCATCCAGCGCCACATCGCCTCGATGGCGCCGGCGCCGGCCAGAACAGGGCGATGCGCCTCGCAGATGGGATCGAGACGAACATTGGCCACCGATAATCCGGGTGCGTCGAGTTTCATTCACCGGTTATGCCATATTCGCCGGAGCGGGGCAAAAAAGAACGGGCCGGAAAAACCGGCCCGCTCATCACAATCTGCGGCGCAAGGATATATCTGCGCCGGTGTCTCTTACCCCCCGGTCTCGCTGGCCGGCTTCGGGAAAAGCTGGCGGGTGAGATAGGTGTACTCGAGGGCGGAGCGCTTGGCGCGGGCCGTCTGGTCAGCAGCCGCCGCGTGGCCCCCATCCATGTTCTCGAAATAGAGGAAGGGAAGACCGGCTTCCTCGAAGCGCTTGGCCATCTTGCGGGCATGGCCCGGATGGACGCGGTCGTCCTTCGTCGAAGTGACGAAGAAGGGCACCGGATAGGGCTTGGACGCATCGAAGTTCTGGTAGGGCGAGATCGTCTCGAGGAAGGCGCGCTCTTCCGGCACATCCGGCGAGCCGTATTCGTCGACCCAGGAAGCGCCCGCCAGGAGGAGATGGAAACGGATCATGTCGAGCAGCGGCACCTGAACGACAACCGCGTTCCAGAGGTCCGGACGCTGATTGAGCATGACGCCCATCAGCAGGCCACCATTGGAGCCGCCCATGATGCCGAGATGTTCCGGGCGCGTCACACCGCGCGCGATGAGATCTTCGCCCACGGAGATGAAGTCATCATAGATATGCTGGCGGTTCTGCTTGAGGCCGGCCTGGTGCCAGTTGGGGCCGAACTCGCCGCCGCCGCGAATGTTGGCGAGGACATAGGCGCCGCCCTGCTCCAGCCAGAGACGGCCACTGACGGGGCTGTAGCCCGGCGTCATCGACACCTGGAAACCGCCATAGCCATAAAGCAGCGTCGGCGTTGTGCCGTCGAGGGGCATGTCTTCCTTATGGACGATGAAGTAGGGAACCTTCGTGCCGTCGGTGGAGGTGGCGAAGAACTGTTCGACCTTGAGGCCGGTGGCGTCAAACTTGGCCGGCAGGGATTTGAGCGTCGTCACTTCGCCGCTGGCGACATCATAGCTGAGCAGCGAGCTGGGCGTGAGGAAATCCTCATAGTTGAGGAAGACGGCGGTTTCGTCTTCATCGGCAAAGGCTATGCCGACTTCGCCCGTGCCCGGAAGGGTGACCGGCGTGGTCGTCCATCCGCTCTCGGAGGGTTCGATGCGCAGCACCTTGCCGATGACATTCTCGCTGATCGAGAGGAGCGCGGCGCCCTTGGCGATGGCAACGCCGTTGACGGCCTGGGTTTCCGACGGGCGGAAGGCCAGCGTGACCGGCGGCAGCGCGCGGGTTTCAAGATAGGTGTCGAGATCGAAGGCGAGGAGATCGCCTGCCTTGAAGGCGTCCTGGCCTTCGGGGGTCCAGTCCTGCTCGATAGTGAAGAGGAACTGGCCTTTATAGATGCCGTTTGGCGAGGCTTTCATCGGCAGCGGCCAGCGCACCGCTTCGGTTTCGCCTTCGGGGAACCAGTAGTAATTCTGTGTGAAGAAGGTTTCAGACTGGACGGCGCCCTGGAGCACGCGGCCGTCTTCCAGCTTCAGCGCCATCGGCCAGACGCCGACATCGGTTGCCTTGCCGCGCAGCAGCTCGACGGCGCTTTCAACCGGCGTGCCGCGCTGCCAGCGCTTGACGATGGAGGGGTAGCCAGATTCCGTCAGCGAGCCTTCGCCCCAGTCGGTGGCGATGAGCAGCGTATCGGGGCCAGCCCAGGCGATGCCCTGCTTGGCTTCGCCGGTGACGAAGCCGCCTTCGACGAAGGATTTGGTGGCGAGGTTGAACTCGCGATTGATCACCGCATCCTTGCCGCCATTGGAGAGCGAGACGAGGCAGCGCCATCCGCCGCCCGCTTCCGGGCGCAGGCAGTTGGCGCCCTTATAGACCCAGTTGGCGCCTTCATCGGCGGAGAGCTTGTCGAAATCGAGGATGGTTTCCCAGTCCGGGGTCTCGGTTGCGTAGCTTTCCAGCGAGGCGCGGCGCCACAGGCCGCGGACACTGGTTTCGTCCTGCCAGAAATTATAGACATAGCCGTCGCGCACGGTGCCGTAGGGGATGCGCGCGGCAGAGGTGAGCACATCGATCGCGGCCGCCTCGTAGGCAGCGTAGTGCGGATCGGCCTGAAGCTCTGCCAGCGTGCGTTCGTTCTGCGCGGTGACCCAGGCGAGAGCCTCGGTGCCTTCGACTTCTTCTAGCCACAGATGGGAAGCCGGATCGAAGGCGGCGGCGGCAGGCGTCTGAGTGTCAGCGGTCAAGTTCGTCTCCGGTTGAGGGTCTGTTGCGCAGGCGGCCAAAATAAGGGCGCTCAGCGACACGATAAGTGGACGCATGGGAACTCCGGTAGCAGGTTTGCAGGTCCGCTGCGCTGGTCATCCAATGACCGCGCGGCGCGGCGGTGGTCCCTGAATAATCATCGTTGCTCGATATGGCAAACCCGAAACCGGCGGGCTCAGGGCAAGCGCTGCAGAACGATCCGCTCGATTACCAATGCGCGGGATTTATCCGGCACGACTGGGCGGATGCCGAGAACGTCGACCCCCTGCTCCCCCTGAATGAGCGGCACATCATAATCGAAACTGACATCGGAGAAGCCGGGCTGAAGCGGCATCACCTGCCAACCGGATTCGCCGACACGGCCCGCTGAATAGTTCACCTCGATATCTTCTGCGCCGCGTACATCTGCCGGGCGGGCGCGCACCGTGACACGTGCCTTACGACCGGAGAACTGGGTTTCGATATCAGCCGCGAGGCGAAAATGCGGGCCCAGCTCCGGCGCAGCAGAAAGCGCATCAGCAGCAGCCTCAATATAGAGATAGTAGTTCCCGCCTTCGCGGATGAGCTGCGCACGCGCGTCGCCGCCCGCAATGACCTTGTTGAGATATGGCCCCTCGATAACGATCCGATCGTAATTCATGCCATCGCCAGCCACAGCGCCGGTTGGCAGGCGACCGACGCCCGGCTGGATCGCCAGAAGCACCATCGCGGCCGCAAGAAGCGCGGCGAGGGGGAAGAAAAGTTTGTCGCGCATCGGCGCTACATCTCTCCTGCAAAGCCCCAGCATGGGGCGCTGGCCAATTTCCAAGGCTCCTGTTAGCAGGAGGAACACCGTTGTGGCGAGCCAATTGCAGCGGTGAAATCAGGGAGAAGGCAAGGACTTATGTCGGTTGCGGCACTTCAACGGCGCGCCAGGGAAGCGCGGGGCTGGCTGTTCGACAGCTGTTTTCCGCTGTGGGCGGACCATGGGGTGAATCAGGCTGGCCTGTTTCCTGAAGCCCTGACCCTGTCGCTGGACGACAAACCCGGAGACACGACCCGCGTGCGCGTTCAGGCGCGCCAGACTTATGTGTTCACCGAAGCCTGGCGGATGGGCTGGAAACGCGACACCGCCGCCAAGCTCGTCAATGCCGGGATCGCGACCCTGGCCGGACCCGCGCTGAACAGCGAGGGCCTGCCGGGCCGCGCGCTGAGCCTTGAGGGCACGGGCCTGACAGACACCACCTTCGATCTTTACGACACGGCTTTTGCGCTGTTTGCCCTTGCAGAAGCCGCGCGCGGGCCGGGCCCTGCGGACGCCGCGATTGCGGCCGCACGCAGCATTCTCACCAATCTCGACCGGCTGGCGCGTGACCCTCATGGCGGCTATGCCGAGGCCCTGCCCCGCGCCGACGAGCGCGAACAGAACCCGCACATGCATCTGCTGGAAGCCTGCCTCTCGCTGCATGGCGCAGATCCTGATGGCGGGCACCTGCGCCGCGCGGGCGAGCTGTTCGAACT
Source organism: Hyphomonas sediminis (assembly GCF_019679475.1). Lineage (NCBI taxonomy): Bacteria > Pseudomonadati > Pseudomonadota > Alphaproteobacteria > Hyphomonadales > Hyphomonadaceae > Hyphomonas > Hyphomonas sediminis. The sequence continues at coordinate 716,250 of NZ_JAIEZP010000001.1, read as the reverse complement.
GTTCGAGACCAAGCTGACGGCGGGCGATGGCGGCCTTCTGGGCGAAGTGTTTGCGCCGGACTGGGCGATGCTGCCCGGTGATCCTTCGCGGATTGTGGAACCTGGCCACCAGCTGGAATGGGTGTGGCTGCTGCATGAATGGGCCAAAGCTGCCGGGCAACCGGTGCCCGAGGCGGCACAGCGCCTTTACACCTATTCCCTCTCCACGCTGGACGTTGAGGGGCGCGTGATCCTCAAGGCAGCGCGCGGGGGCGCGCCGATTGATGCCTCGCGGCGCACCTGGGGGCAGGCTGAAGCGCTGAAAGCGCATCTGGCAATGTATGAAATCCGGCGCGAAGAGCGCTTTGCCGCCGCCGCCTGCCGCAGCTTCGACATCCTGATGGATGAGCATTTGACCGAAGATGGCGGCTGGATGGAGCATATCGGCCCCAACGGCGCGCCCCTTTCCACCTTCACGCCGGCATCAACCGGCTATCACGTGGTTCTGGCCTTTGCAGAGCTGATGCGCGTGATGAGCGCTTGAATTTCCCCGGATTTGCAGGGAAGAGAACGGCGGACCCAGCCTGCCCGCAGGGGCGGCACATAGACATCAATCGAGGAATGCCATGACAAAGCTCGTCCTGATCCGGCACGGCCAGTCGGCCTGGAACCTGGAAAATCGCTTCACCGGATGGTGGGATGCGGACCTGACCGAGAAAGGCGAAGCCGAAGCCCGCAAGGCCGGCCAGATGATCGCCGCCCTCGACGCCGATTTCCGCGCCGGCTTCACCAGCGTTCAGACCCGCGCCATCCGCACGCTCTGGCTGGCACTGACAGAAATGAAGCGTGTGTGGCTGCCGATTGAAAAAGACTGGCACCTGAACGAGCGCCACTATGGCGGCCTGACCGGCCTCGACAAGGCAGAGACTGCCGCCAAGCATGGCGAAGACCAGGTGCATGTGTGGCGCCGCAGCTATGATATTCCGCCCCCGCCGCTGGAAGTTGGCAGCACCTATGACCTGTCCACCGATCCGCGCTATCGCGGCATCGATATTCCGAACACGGAAAGCCTGAAAACGACACTCGACCGCGTGCTGCCCTATTGGGAACAGCGCATTGCGCCCGAACTGCTGGCCGGAAAGGACACGCTGATCGCCGCGCATGGCAATTCGCTGCGCGCGCTGGTGAAGCACTTGTTCAAGGTGCCTGATGAGTCGATCACGGGCGTCGAGATCCCGACGGGCAATCCGCTGCTGATCGAACTCGACGCAAACCTGAAACCAGTTTCGGTGCGTTATCTCGACGACAGCCGCGCCCAGCCGCTGCCTGCGCTGCCGTGAGCCAGCGCCGCGACCGCCGGATGATGGGGCGGGCCTTTGCGCTCGCCCGTCTCAATCAGGGCCTCACAGGCCAGAACCCATCCGTAGGCTGTATCCTGCTGGATGCAGACGGCCATATCGTTGGCGCGGGCGTGACTGGCACAGGCGGCAGGCCGCATGCCGAAGAGATTGCGCTGGAGGAAGCGGGCACCCGCGCAAAAGGCGGGACAGCCTATGTGACGCTGGAGCCTTGCCGCGAGCGCTCATCGGGCGCGCCGTCCTGCGCGAACAAGCTGGTGACGGCGGGAATTGCCCGCGTCGTGGTGGCGATTGAAGACCCCCACCCCACCGCACGCGACGGGCTTCGCATCCTGCGCGAGGCTGGCATCCGCGTGGAAACCGGCCTTGGCAAACGCCAGGCCGCGCGCCTTTACGGCTGGTTTTTCAGGGCGACCGCTGCTGGCTGATCAGGCCTTGAACGGGCCAGCATGGGCAAGGATGCGCTCGTAGAATGCCTGCGAGTCGCGCTGGAAAGCGGCCTTGTTGAATTGCGCCTCATAGCTTTCGCGCCCGCCGGCAACGATCCGCGCGGCAAGATCCTTGTCGGTGATCACGCGGGAGAGCGCCGTGGCGAGGGCATCAACATCATTCTTCGGAATGAGGAGGCCGTTGATCTCGTTCTTCACATAAGCCGCCGGGCCAACTGCATCAGCCGCCACCAGCGGGCGAGACGCGGCCCAGGCATCGACCGTCACCGTGCCGAAGGGTTCGTAACGGGAAGGAAACGCCACAACATCGCAGGCTTCCAGAAGCGCGCCGCGATCATTCCGCCAGCCGAGGAAGCGCACGCGGTCGTCAAGGCCAAGGCGCGTGCAATGCGCTTTGAGTTCAGCTTCCAGCGGGCCTTCGCCAGCGATCCACACATAGAGGCCGGGCACTTTCGCCGTCGCGTCGAGCAGGGTGTCGAGGCCTTTTTTCTCGTGAAGGCGCGCGAGAGCGAGGGCGACCGGGGCGTCTGCCGGCGTGTTCAGCGCGGCGCGGTCTGCCGGGGCCGAACCGGTGAAATCCGCATACGTATGGATGATGGCGGAGCGATCCTCCGCGACCCCCTGCTCCCGGATATGGCGGAGAAGATCAATCGTCAGGCCGACATGCCATTCGCAATTGGTAAAGCGGGCGAGCTTGTAATAGCCGCCATACCAAGCGATCGAGCGGTTGCGATACGCCTTGGGCGCGAACTGCCCGGCGCGGCCCATCCAGTATTCGATGATGTCGGGCTGGAAGGATTTGATGGCACGGTTGATGACACCGCGTGTGGGAAACGGCCAGGCATTGTTGAAACTGGCGGTATCGACGCCGATGCCAGCATCGCGGAACTGCGAAATCCGGAACTGATTATCGGGCCGCGTGACGACATGCTGGGTGTGCCCTGCTTCGCCGAGGGCAAGCACCGACTCCAGCATGATATTCTCTGCGCCGCCTTCGGCCGCGCCTGCCATGACGTGCATTACCCGCATCTGGTTCTCCCTTGAGGGCGTTATCCTGTTGCAACAGCGCATACCGGGGAACAGCTTCGGCGGCAAACTATGCTTGGCAGCGGGCAGTGTTCTGCCTACAGAGACCCCTTGTTTCCGATGGGACCGACCTGATGGCTGGCTACAGACTCTTCGGCGCCGAGACGTCGCCCTACTCGCTCAAGGTGCGCGCGGCGCTCCGTTTCAAGGGCGCTGAGTTCGAATGGATCTCGCGCTCGGCAGCGAATGAAGCGGAATTCCGCGAGCTGGCGAAGACGCCGACCGTACCGCTGCTCCTCTCGCCCGAGGGTAAGGTGAGCCAGGATTCGACGCAGATGCTGGCAGCGCTTGAGCAGGCATTCCCCGAACCCGCCGCACAGCCCGACGATGCGACGCTGGCGGCGCTGTCGCTGATCCTGGAAGACTATGCCGACGAGTGGCTGAACAAGGCGATGTTCCAGCAGCGCTGGGGCCAGTTGCCGGACCGCGACGCCGCCGCGCTTCGCGCGCTGGTGCAGCTGAACGGCGGCAAGCGCCCGCGCGCTTACAAAGCCGCATCCAAGCAGGTGGGCGACCGGATGGCCGCGCGCCTGCCGCTGGTGGGCGCTGAACATGAGAATGCCGCGACGCTGGAAACCAGCTATCGCCGCTTTGCGCTGCGCCTGAACGCGCACCTGCAGAACCACCTCTTCATTTTCGGCGGTCATCCGTCGGCGGCGGATTTTGCGCTGGCCGCGCAGTTCCAGCAGATGCTGACGGACCCGACACCGGCAGCCTGGCTGGCCGATCGCGCGCCGTTCCTGGTGGCATGGTGCGAGCATATGATCGACCCGCAGGCGGGCGGCCCGTATGCGACGCTGGAAGCGCTGAAGCCGACGCTGCTGGCGCTGTTTGATGGCGAAGCCGCGCGCACCTTCCTGCCCTGGGCGAAAGCCAATGCGGCGAGCGCCTCGCGCCAGAAGAAGCGCTTCTCCGTGACGCTGGACGATGGCCTGTTCGAGCAGGCGACCCAGAGCTATGCCGGGCGCAGCTTCCAGAAATTGCAGGACCGCGTGCGCGCAGCCCTGAAGGAAGCCCCTGCCCTGGCCGAGTTCCTGGCAGAAGCGGGCGCGGCGGAATTCTTTGCCGAGCGCCAGCCGCAAAAAACCCCCGCGGCCTGAACCACGGGGGCTTTCGTTCCGTCGCCTCGCGGCAAACGCACTATACTGGTCTTAAACCATCAGGCTGCGTTGTCTGTGGCGGACTTCTTGCCGATCAGCTTCGGACCCTTGGCAACGGTGCCGTCTCCGATTTCGATCTTGCGGGCTTTCTTTTCTTCCGGAATTTCGCGGATCAGATCGATGCGCAGGACGCCATGCTCGAGGCTCGCCCCGGTCACGATTACGTGATCGGCGAGCTGGAAGCGGCGGATGAAACTGCGCTGCGCGATGCCGCGATGCAGGAAGTTGCGGCCATTGCCGTCTTCGGGTTCGCCTTTCTTGCCGGCGACCGTGAGCAGGCCTTCCTTGGTTTCGATTTCAAGGTCTTCCTGGGTGAAGCCGGCGACCGCGATCTCAATGGCGAAGGCGTTCTCGTCGACTCTCTCGATATTATAAGGGGGATAGCCCTGCGCACCATCCAGACGGGAGGCCTGGTCGATCATGTTGGCCATACGGTCGAAGCCGACCATGGTGCGATAAAGGGGGGTAAGGTCGATATTGCTCATTTGGACAGTCCTCTCAAAAGCAACTGCGGTTGGAGTTTTTCGGAGGGGAAGTGACGACCCAGCCCAAGCGTGGCGCTGGCACTTTTCTCCGGTCCCGGCCCGCCTGGCGGCACCGTGACAAGGAGTATGTGGGTAGCGTAGGAGGGGTATCAAGTACCCTGGGATGGAGACACACCATGAAAAATCTGATGCTCGCGGCCGCCTCGGCCCTGATGCTGGCGGCCTGCTCTGCGCAGGCGCCGGCGACCGATGCCCCCGCCGAAACCGGCACCGAGACCGCCGCCACCGAAGCTGCCCCCGCCGTGACGCTGGCCGATATCGTCAATTCCGATGCCCGCTCCGCCGAAGAAAAAGCCCGCGACCCGTGGCGCCATCCGGCCGAGACGCTGGAATTCTTCGGCATCGAGCCGGGGTATAAAGTGGTCGAGATCTGGCCGGGCGGCGGCTGGTATACCAACATCCTGGCGCCTTGGCTTGCCTCGGGCGGCGGCACGCTGGTGGCCGCCGGCTTCGACATTGCCTCGGTTGAAGACGCCGACCGCCGCGCGCGGATGGAAGAACGCCTCACCGAATTCAAGAACGCCTATGCCGACCCGCGCTTCGGAACGATTGAATATTCAGCGTTTTCGGCCACTTCCGGCCCGCTGACCGAGCCGGGCACCGCCGACGCCGTGCTGACCTTCCGCAACATTCATAACTGGATGTCGGGCGGCTATACCGAGAAGTTCTTCACCGACGCCTTTGCGGCGCTGAAGCCCGGCGGCACGCTGGGCGTGGTGGAGCACCGCCTGCCCTCGACTGCGATGCAGGACCCGACCGCTGCCAGCGGCTATGTGCATGAGGACTATGTGAAGGGCCTGGCCGCCGCTGCCGGTTTCGAGTTCGTGGAAGCCAGCGAAGTGAACGCCAACCCGGCCGACACCGCCGACCATCCCTTCGGCGTGTGGACCCTGCCGCCCAACAGCGCGACCTCCAAGGCAGATGGCACGACCATCGAGGGCTTTGACCCGGAAGCCTACAAGGCCATCGGCGAAAGCGACCGCATGACCCTGAAGTTCAGGAAACCGGAATAAGCGGCCCTTCCCCCTTCCCGATCAAGCCCGCCCGGACCCCCGCGGCGGGCTTTTTCTTTGCGGGGTAAGCGCTGGAAAATAACTCCAACGAAAACTCCAAGGAGAGCGGCAAAAACTCCAACGGGGCACTAAAAAGTTATGCAAACCCGCCCAAAGGCGTGTCGACTCCAAGGACAACTCGTGGGTTCCGGTGAAAGGCCTAGTCACCTCGCAACTCGTAGGTCGGATAGAGGCTGGGAAGCCGAAATCCGACGTGTACGGACGCCGTATTTGGTGATGGCGGATTTCGCTTTGCTCTATCCGCCCTACGGGTTGTGAGCCGGTTTTGCGTTTCAGGTTTCGATTGGCCGGGTTCAATCTCGGGCCTTCGCCTTTGCAGGGGCCTTCTAAAGAAGGCCGCTTGACCATTATACCGACTAGTTGGTATGTTATTCTTCAAGGAGACAGGCCATGGCCCGGAAGGCGAACCCGCAGACGCGGGATAATCTGATGGAAGCCGCCTTTGGGCTGGTGCGCCAGAAGGGGCTTTCCGCGACGAGCGTGGATGAGATCTGCGCGGCGGCGGGCGTTTCGAAAGGCGCGTTCTTCCATCACTTCAAGAGCAAGGAAGAGCTGGCCGCGGCCGCGGCCAATCACTGGACCGCGGTGACTGAAGCCTTCTTCGAGACCGCGCCTTATCATGCGCCGCAAGACCCGCTGGAGCGCCTGCTTGGCTATATCGACCTGCGCCGCGAGATGATGAGCGGGGAGATTGCCGAGTTTACCTGTTTTGTGGGCACGATGGCGCAGGAAGCCTGGGCGACGAGCCCGCCTGTGGCCGCCGCCACCTGGGACAGCATGCGCCGGCATGGCGATAAGCTGGTCCCTGATATTGAAGCGGCGATGGATGCACGCGGGATTTCCGGCGCGTGGAGCGCGCAGAGCCTGGCGCTGCACATTGTGGCGGTGACGCAAGGGGCTTTCATCCTGGCCAAGGCGAGCGGTGACGCCGCCCCGGCGCGCGAGAGCCTGGATCATTTGAAGCGCTATATTCTGGGCCTGTTTGGCGCCTGTGCGGGAGCGGCGAATGCGTAGAATTACCGTGATCGAACATATCACGCTGGACGGCATCATCCAGGCGCCGGGCGGGCCGGATGAAGATGGCGACTACCCGTATGGCGGATGGGCCGCGCCGCATGATGATGACGCGATTGGCGAAGCGATCGTGGCGGCACATGGCGAACGGTTTGACCTTCTGCTGGGGCGGCGGACCTATGATATCTGGGCCGATTATTGGCCGAAGGCCGAGCCCGGGCCGATGGCCGACCAGCTGAACGGCGCGGTAAAATATGTGGCAACGCACCGGCCCGACAGCCTGAGCTGGGGACCGGCAGAAGCACTGGACACGGACATTGTGGCGGGCATTTCACGCCTGAAGGCACAGGACGGGCCGCCGCTGATCGTTTGGGGCAGCTCGACCGTTACGCCGGTATTGCTGGAAAGGGGGCTGGCGGAGGATGTGCTGCTGCTGGTGTTCCCCGTACTGCTGGGCGAGGGCAAACGCTTTTTCTCCGGCGCGGCGCCTTGCGAGCTGAAACTTATCCGGACACAGACCACGGCGGGCGGCGTGATGATCAACCATTACAAACCTGCCGGACCGCTACGGACCGGCACCATCGGAGGAGACCCCACATGACTGTGATATCTGAACCGAAATTCGTGCTGACCCTGGACCGCGTGATGGACGCATCCGTGGAGAAGGTGTGGCGATGCTGGACCACCCCTGCCCTGATGGAGCAATGGTTTTGCCCCAAGCCCTGGTATGTCAGCGATGTGCGGATGGACCTGCGCCCGGGCGGGGAAAGCTTCTGCGTGATGAACGGGCCAGATGGCCAGCGGTTTGAGAATCTCGGCGTGTATCTGGAAGTTGTTCCCATGCAGAAGATCGTGACGACCGATGCCTTCCTGCCGGGATGGGTGCCTTCGAGCCGGGCGTTCATGGTGGCCGAAACGCTGTTTGCGGACGCCGGGAACGGGAAGACAAAATACACCGCCCGCGCGCTGCACTGGAGCGAAGAATCCCTGAAGGAACATGAGGCGATGGGCTTTCATGAAGGCTGGGGCATGGCGGCAGACCAGCTTGAAGCGCTGGCGAAGTCTCTGTAAGGGCGCGGGAACCCATCGGAGGCCCTACCCATGCGCCAGCTGTTTACGACCCGGATCGAGGAAATCGCGATAGGCAGCGCCGACCTGCGCGAGGGGCTGGAGCGGTGCGCCTGGCTGATGGAGGATGAAGACGCAGCGGGAAACGCCTGGTGCGAGGCCGAAGGCTATGACGGCTATACGTCCTACGCCTCTTTGGACGACCTGCCGGAGCGGTTTCCGGAGTTTGCCGAGCTGAAGCGGCATCTCGACAAGGCTGCGGCCGCCTTCGCCAAGGCCCATTACTGGGACATGGAGGGGCTTTCCCTGACGCTGGACGCGATCTGGGTGAATATCCTCGGCGAGGGCGGGCATCATTCCGGGCATATCCACCCCGGCAGCGTGATTTCGGGCACGTTTTACGTGTGCGTTCCGGAAGGGGCCGGGAAGATCAAGTATGAAGACCCGCGCCTGGCGATGATGATGGCCGCCCCGCAACTGACTGACGACGCGCCCGAGGAGGCCCGTCGGTTTGTCTATGTTCAGCCCAAGGAAGGCCATTGCCTGCTCTGGGAAAGCTGGCTGCGGCATGAAGTCATGCCCAGCCGCACGGAAGAGGCGCGCATCTCGGTAAGCTTCAATTACGGCCTGAAACGCAAAGGCTGAGCGGGACATCTGCCTGCGACCAAGGGCTATGTTAACGATGCGGGCCTTGACCTGAGGCGTCTGGCAGTTCATCGGAGCGCCGAACTTTCCTGCCCTCCCACAGAGAAGGACGCGCTCGTCTCATGGACCTCTCAAAAATTTCCGCCGGCCAGAATCCGCCCGATGATATCAACGTCCTGATCGAGGTTCCGCTCGGCGGCGACGCCATCAAATACGAGATCGACAAGGCCTCTGGCGCGATGTTCGTGGACCGCTTTCTCTACACCGAGATGCGCTATCCCTGTAACTATGGCTTCGTGCCCCACACGCTGAGCCTCGATGGCGACCCGGTGGACGTGATGGTGGTGGGCAACCGCCCGCTGGTGCCCGGCTCGGTCCTGCGCGCGCGCCCGATTGGCGTGCTGCTGATGACGGACGACAAGGGCCCGGACGAGAAGATCCTCGCTGTGCCCCACCCGAAACTGACGGCCTATTACGACAAGATCTCCACCTATCACGACCTGCCGCAGACGCTTTGCGACAAGATCCAGCACTTCTTCGAGCACTATAAAGACCTCGAAAAAGGCAAATGGACCCGCATCGACGGCTGGCAGGGCATTGAAAAGGCGCGCGAACTGATCCGCGAAGCCGTCCTGCGCGAGCAACAGAACGCGAAGTAAACCTCTGTCGCCAGACAGAAAAACGGCCCGGAGGGACATCCTTCCGGGCCGTTTTCTTTTGAGTTTCAATTGCCTTACGGGGCGACGATCTCGAAGCGTTTGGTGCGCGCATTGCGCCAGTGAAGCTCGCCATGCTTGATGGCGAACCAGGCGCCGTGCAGCTCCAGCGTGCCGGCTTCGACCTTTTCGCGCACGAAGGGGAAGGTCATCAGGTTTGCCAGCGAGGTTTCGATGCCTTCGAGTTCCAGCGCAAATTGCGGGTTCACCGGCTGGCTTTCCAGCACGCGCTCCCGCGCCTCATCGAGCAGTTTGACCCAGGGGGCAACGAATTCGCCGATCAGCGGACTGTCATTCTTGGTGAGGGAGGCCGAAACGCCGCCGCAACCGCCATGTCCCATGACCACGATGATCTTCACTTTGAGGATGTTGACCGCAAACTCCAGCGCGGCGGAAACCCCGTGCAGGCCGCCATTGGGCTGGTAAGGCGGCACGAGGTTGGCCACGTTGCGCACGACGAACATCTGTCCCGGCGCGGCGTTGAAAATGTCGGAGGGTTCGGCGCGGCTGTCGGCACAGCCGATGAGCATGATGTCCGGGTCCTGCCCTTCCCCCAGCTGCCGATAGAGTTCAACCTGCTCGGCATACATGCCGGACCGGAAGCGCCGGTAGCCCTCGATCATCTGGTCGATCGTTTTCATCCCGTTCTCCAAGCTGTTCTGCGGGGCGAATTAAGCCAATTTTGCTGCGCTGCAAGCGAATTTGAAACGATTATACCGTTAACACGGAACGGCCCGTCTCGCCGATGCACCGATTCCCGGTTATTCAGAGACAAGACATCGTGGAGAAACTGGATATGTCGACGCCGACCGAAACCCCGAGCCCGCCTTCAGGCTCCCGCAAGGGGCCGACGCGCAGCGAGGCATCGAAAGCGGCTATCCTTGAGGCTGCGCGGGACGAAATGGCCGAAAATGGCTGGCGCGGTTTCAGTGTCGACTCCGTGGCCAAACGCGCGAGCGCTTCCAAACAGACGATCTATCGCTGGTGGCCCTCGATCGGCGCGATGTGTGTCGACGCCGCGCTCGCCCTCGTGCCGGACGCGCCCGATGGCGGCCGCGACCCGCAGGAGCGGATTACCGCGCTGATCATTCCCATCGAGGCAGCCGCCCGCACCGGGCATGGCCATGCCGTGCTGCGCGTGGCGTTGCTGGCAGCGGCCGATGACAAGGAAGCCGGTGAAGTCTGGCGCGCCTGGGTGGGCCGCGATATTCGCCAGCCCCTGCGCATGCTGCTGGCCGAACTGGCGGCAAAGCGCGTGATCCGGCGTGATTTCGAGCTGGACGATGTGATGGAGCAGCTTCTCGGCCCCCTCTTCCACCGGCTGACGATCTCCCGCGCGCCGATCAAGGAAGGCTTCTGCGCCGAGCAGGCAACCGCCTTCCTGCGCACCTACGCCCAGTTCTGAGAAACACCCTCGAGGGCCGGGCGTTATTTCGCCCGGCGCCACACCATGAGGGGATCGAAAGCGCCGGCCTCGGCGGCTTTCTGGAGCGCGGCCATCTGTTCGGAGACAGGATTTGACGCCGCGCTTGGCCGGGCGGGCTGATAAAGCGCTTCATCAAGACGGCAGACCTGTTCGAACAGGGCTTCAGCGCGCCCGACCAGTTCCAGGAAACGTGGCGGCAGGGTCTTGCCTTCATCGGTCGAAGGATCGAGCGCAGGTTCATCCCGGCGGATACGGTATTTGCGGGCGCCGGCATCTTCGCGGCGCATATCCCCGTCACGCACGGCTTTCTGCATGACGAGCCAGGACGCAGCCTGCATCAGGCGCGTCGTCAGCTCCATGCTCCAGGCAGAATAGGTGAGGCTGGCTTCGCGGGAGAGCCCGCGGGACTGATCCCGGCCCGGCCCATCGAGATAAGCGGCGGTTTCCTCAACCAGCGCCATGCCGCGCGTGAATACGGTGTCGAACAGCTTGCCGCCGGTGAAGGGTTCCAGAGCCGGGGGCTGCGGGGGAACCAGGTCTCGCTCTGCCATCACACCTCTCCACGTCCAATCGCGGCATATATCCTGCCATCTTACCGCCGAAGCCCTTTAGGGCCGCTTAACCACCACCACCAAAAAGCGCGTCAGCGGCGCGTTTCTGGGCTTTCTTCTTCTCGATTTCCACCTGACAGGCAGTAATTTCGGCTTTCAGAAGCTCGATCCGGGCTTCCAGCTCATCGACGGACATCTGGTCCAGAGTCTGCGCCTTGCGCACCAGGACGGGTTCTTCGTCATTGATCGCCATGGGCTTGTTCTCCTGTCTCGCTGGTTTCATCAAAGCAGAAAGCCGGGCTAGAAGCGACTCCGAGTAAGAAAAGCCTGCATGAGGAACCGCCGATGACCGCAAAGATGACCGCCGCCCATGCCGAAACCGGCCAGCCGCTGGCGCTGGTGGAGATGGACCGGCCAGAGCCCGGCCCCGGCGAAGTGTTGATCGAAGTGGCCGCTGCCGGCCTTAACCGGGCAGACCTTGCCCAGCGCGCGGGCCGCTATCCGCCGCCGCCGGGCGCCTCCCCTATTCTCGGGCTTGAAGTGTCCGGCGTCGTTGCGGGCCTCGGGCCGGGCGCAGGCCGGTTCAAGACCGGTGACCGGGTATGTGCCCTGCTCGCAGGCGGGGGCTATGCCAGCCATGTGGTGGTCGATGAAGGCTCCCTCCTGCCGGTGCCAGATAATATCGACATCGTGACGGCGGCCTGTTTCCCCGAAGCGCTGATGACGGCCTGGGCAAATGTGTTCGACCGGGCGGGCCTGAAGCCGGGCGAAACCTTCCTCTGTCATGGCGCAACCAGCGGCATCGGCGTGATGGCGATCCAGATGGCGAAGGTCTATGGCGCCTCGAAAATCTTCGGCACGGCGGGATCGGCGGAAAAATGCGCCCTTGCCCGCGACCTGGGCGCCGACATTGCCATCAATTACCGCGAAGAAGACTTCGAGAAGGTGGTGAAGGAAGCCGGCGGCGCCGATGTGACGCTCGACATGGTGGGCGGCGAGTATGTGCAGAAGAATATCGGCGCGGCGCGGGCTGATGGGCGCATCATCAACATTGCCTATCAGAACGGCATGAGCGTGACCGTGAATTTCGGTCTCGTGCTGATGAAACGCCTGTCGCTGATGGCGACTACCCTGCGGGCACGGCCCGTGCCTGAGAAATCCCGCATTCGCGCCGCTGTCGAAAAGGATTTCTGGCCGCATGTGGCCAGCGGGAAGATCCGCGCCGTGCTCGATACGACCTACCCGCTGAGTGAAGCCGAAACCGCCCTTGCGCATATGGAAAAGGGCGGCCATTCGGGGAAAATCCTGCTGACGGTCTAGGCCGCTTCCCTTGAGCCCGCATTTGGCTTATATGGGGCTTCAAGGTTCACAGTTTGCCTGAAACCTTTCTCCCGCCCGGCACGCAAGTGTCGGGCGGCTGCATTTCAGGCACCCAACATAATGACAGGGAGTTCCCCCATGGCCGATGTCCTGATGCCCCGCGCCACCGCCGTCTGGCTGCTCGACAATACGACCCTGACATTCGCGCAGATCGCGAAGTTCTGTGGTCTGCACCATCTCGAAGTGAAGGGCATCGCCGATGGCGACGTTGCCGAGAACATGCGCGGCGTCGACCCGATTGCCGGGGGCATGCTCTCGCGCGAAGAAATCGCCAAGGGCGAGGAAAACCCGGACTACGACCTGCAGGTGGCGAAATCCAAGATCGCCCACATTCCGCAGCCCAAGCGCAAGGGCAGCCGCTACACGCCGGTTATCCGCCGCCAGGACAAGCCGGACGCCGTGGCCTGGTTCATCCGCAACCACCCGGAAGTGACCGATGCGCAGATCATCAAGCTGATCGGCACCACCAAGACAACGATCAACAATGTGCGCGACAAGTCTCACTGGAATGCCCAGAACATCCGCCCTGTCGACCCGGTGACGCTGGGCCTGTGCAGCCAGATCGAGCTGGACGAAGTGATCGCCAAGGCATCTGACCGCCGCCGCAAGATGGAAGCTGAAAAGATCGCCCGCGGCGAAGGCCCCGGCCTCGTTCCGACCCGCGACAATGCCGGCGATTATGAAGAAGAAGCCGAAGACACCTTCAAGAAGGACATCTCGGCAGACGACGTGTTCCGCGACTTCGACTAGGCGTCGCGTCCTGAATCCAGGATATGATGAGGCCGGCTTCCATCAGGGGCCGGCCTTTTTCCTGCGGCCTAGTCCATCCGCCTCAGGAAGACATAAAAAGCGCCAGAGCCCCCATGCTTGGGATGGGATTCGGCAAAGCCGGAGACGAGCGCGCGTGCTTCGGGGCTCTCCAGCCACATCAGGAAATTGCGGCGCAGGACGCCCTGCCCTTCCCGGCCCTTGCCGGTGATGACGAGGACGCAGCGCGCGCCGTCCGCCTGCTGAGAAAGCAGGAAAGCGGGCAATGCGCGCGACGCGCTGATTTGCGTGTGACCGTGAAGATCGAAACTGGCAGCGATGTCCAACTTGCCCCGGCGTACGCGCTTTTCAGCGCCGCGATTGGCGGGCGGCACGGGTAGCTTCGGTGCAGGACTGGGCTCTGCTGGCGGCGGAGGCGCCGCTTTCTTCCGCGCCGTCTTTTTCTCCGCGCGCAGTTCCGCCTCGCCCGCCTCCAGCGCGGCCTGAAATTCCGGCAACGAAGATTCCTTCGGCCCGATGGGCTTTATGGTGGACGCGACCCTTGCCCAGGCGCGCGCTTCTTCTTCGCTGAGACGGCGGTGTTTCATCGAGGTCAGCCTGCCCGCGAGGCCGGCTCCAGCGCAGCGGAGGGACCATTGCTATAGAGCCGCTCGGCGACCTTCCGGGGAAGGAGCACCCAGAGCCGGCCAGGCGCATTCATCGTTCCGGCGCGCTGGCCAGCCTCGAAACCTGTGCCGAAATAAATGTCGCCGCGCACCGGACCCTTGATGGCCCCGCCGGTATCCTGCGCGATGAGGAGACCGGACCATTCCCCGCCAAGGCCGGGTGCAGTAGTCTGCACAAACATCGGTACACCGAGGGCATGGATAGAAGGGTCCACGGCCATGGAACCGAACGGCGTGAGCGGCACATTATGTGCGCCGTTCGGGCCGAGGCCGGGATCGCCTTCCGGCAAGGCCTGGAAGAAAACAAAGCGGGGATTTATATTCATCGCGCGGCGCACGTCATCGGCAGAGGCGCGGTCCATCCAGGCGCGGATGCCCTGCATCGAGCCTTCCGAGCGCGTGATGCGGCCCGTTTCGATCAGCCAGTTGGCGACAGATTTGAATGGCTGGCCATTATGTGCGGCATAGGCTGCGCGCATGGTGTGGCCATCTGGAAAAATGAGCCGACCGGAGCCCTGCACCTGAAGGAAGAACACATCCGACGGATGCGCCCAGCCGATCACCGGCGCAGTGATGCTGGAGGTAATGTCTGCCCGCGGAGGATAGGGCCGCGTTGTGCCATTCGGCAGGCGCTGAAGCGGAGAACCTCCATTCGCCACGAAATCGGACGGCAGGGCAAGAACCGGCTCTGTAAAGCCCGGCTCGGGCGTGCGGCGGGCCTCATACATCGGCTCGAAATAGCCGGTGAAACGCGGCTTTGCCTGCGGGTCGACAATCTCTACCGGGACAAAAAGGGATTCGAACACCCGCCGGGCGGCGGTTTCATCGAGCGGGCCGGAGAGCGAGGCGCAGGCGGGCGCCCAGTCCTGCGCGGTTCCGGCCCAGGGCGCGCTTTGGGAAAGCGGCGCATCCCAGGCGCGGCGGGTGAACCGGTCGCAGGTACGCCGGAAGGCTTCGAGCGGCGGCGCAAGCGTTGCCGCCGACCAGCCGGGCAGATCGAGGTAACTCGCCGGTGTGGAGGCAGGCAGCGGGGTGACAATGCCGGGAATCTGGCCGCCCGTGGCGGGGCCAGGTCCAGTTCCGCCAGCAGGCGGCGTGACAGGGTGCGGGGCCGTCTGGCAGGCTGCCAGCGCGATCGCAGCGAGAAGGATCGGAGCAATATGGCGGAGCATCCGCCGCTTATGCCGCGAAACCCGTTAACATGTCACCTGAGGGTTATGTCAGGCTGCAACATCCACATCATCCAGCAGCCAGTTCGGGTCGCCGGAATGCACATCGCGCATGAACGTCCAGATTTCGCGCGCAATGCGCGTGGTTTCGCCATCGCCCAGCTCGGCCTCATAACGGACCATGACCCGGGCGATGCTGCCATCCAGCTCAGCGCGCTCGATCTCCGCGCGCTTGATACGCAGCAGTTCGAACGGGCGGGCGCCGCTGGCATCGCGCTCAGCGATGGCGGCATCCCAGGCCTCGTAGACATCATCATCCAGCAACGGGCGCAGGGCATTGCGATCCCCGCGCGCATAAGCAGCAACGATCATCTGGTAGGCGGCCTTGGCGCCGCGCATGAAATCCTCGGTCCGGAATTCCGGATCGGCATTATAGATGTCTTCAAGACCGCCCGCTGCAGGGCCGGTGAAGATCGGGCGCTCATTATCTACACGGCGCGGCTGCGGCGACGGGGCTTCAGACGGCGCCTGACGCTTGTCCGCCTGTGGTGCTGGCCGCTGCATCGGGCCTTCATCCCCGCCCCGGCCGAGCGCGGAATAAAGACGCCACAAAACAAACAGGGCGACAGCCGCAAGTATCAGCACTTCAATCAGCGGGTTGGACATGTTGGCGGCGAATTCCTTTAGTAGATAACAGGCAAATACGAAGTCAGCGGCAGACATAGTGCCGGAAACGGCACCTTGCCAGCCCATGCGTTGCACCAATGCGGGCTGCATGCTAGGCGCGAAGCCCAAACTTCAGAGGTGGATAATGACAGATACGAGCGCGCCCGGAAACCCCACAGCCGGTGAGCGGACCGCCAATCCGCCGAGCCTTCGCGTGCTTGGCCAATATGTAAAGGATCTCTCCTTCGAGAATCCGGGCCATCCGCCAGTCCAGACCCAGCCGAATATCGATCTTGGCATTGATGTCGGCGCAGCGCCCCATGCAGACGGCAATGGCCTGTTCGAAGTCTCGCTGAAGCTTTCGGCCAAAGCATCGTCGGGTGAAACTGTCCTGTTTATCTCCGAGCTCGACTATGCTGGCCTCTTCCAGCTTCAGAACGTGCCGGAAGGTCAAGTTGAAGCCATGCTGCTGATCGAATGCCCGCGCCTTCTCTTCCCGTTCGCGCGCCGTATCATCGCAGAGATCACGCGCGAAGGCGGTTTCCCGCCCCTGCTGATCGATCCGGTCGACTTTGTTGCACTTTACCAGGCACAATACCGTCGCGCCGCCGAGCAGCGCGCTGCGAATGGAGACGGCGGCAACGCCTGATCCCGACGGCCTGATTTTTCAGGATTGAATGGATTTCCAGAGCGCGTTCGGCCCGAGCTTTTCGATCAAGGCTAAATGGGCGGCGCGCTCTTCTTCCGTTACCAGGCTTCCCAGCGGCGAAGGCCGCTGCGCAGCTGCCGGGCGTTTGGCATTCAGGTCGATTGCCGGCTCAAACGAAAACGCCCGCGCGCGGCCCCCGAGCAATTCCAGATAGACCCCGGCCAGCAGCTGGCTATCGAGCAGAGCGCCGTGAAACGTGCGGCTTTCCAGTGAAATATCGAACCGTTTGCACAATGCGTCGAGGCTGGCGGGTGCACCGGGATAACGCTTGCGCGCAATCTGCACCGTATCGACCCAGCGATCTTCGGGAATGATGTCCCGACCGCAGCGCTTCAGTTCCATATTCAGGAAGCCGCGGTCGAAGCTGGCATTGTGCGCCACGATGGTCGCATCGCCCAGGAATTCCAGGAAGCTGTCGATCACATCGGGATCTTCGAACGGGGGCTTGTCCTTCAGATGCTCGTCCGTGATGCCGGTGATCCGGATCGTCGCTTCGGAAACCGCCATGCCCGGATTGATCAGGCGGCGGAAGGTGCGCCCGGTGGTGATGTGATTGATCATCTCCACGGCACCGATCTCGATGATCCGGTCGCCCTCATTCGGATTGAGGCCGGTGGTTTCAGTATCGAAGGCAATTTCCCGGACGCGCTCGTTCATTCTGTCTCTCCTGAAGCGGTTCGCTTCATCAGGGCAATGATGGCGTGGACATGGTCGCGTGCAAAGTCAAAACCGTGGGCTGTCGACAGGATAAAGTCTGCGCGGGCGCGTTTGTCGGCGTCCGGCATCTGGCGCGCCAGTATGGCTTCGAACGCCTCTTCCGTCATGCCGGGGCGGGCGAGCACCCGCGCGCGCTGCACTTCCGGCGGCGCTGAAACGACGAGCGTGTAAGTGCAGTGCCGGTTGCCGCCGGTTTCAAACAGCAGCGGAATATCGAGAACCGCGAAGGCAGCCCCCTGCTCTTTTGCGGTCCGCCGGAAATCAAGCTGTGCTTCCCCAGCAAGGGGATGCACGATGCCTTCGAGGCGCTTCATTGCCTCTGCATCATCCAGGACGCGGGTGCGCAGTTTTTGCCGGTCGATCGCGCCCTGATGCGTGACCCCGGGAAACGCAGCTTCAATGGGGGCAACCGCCGCGCCGCCTTCTGCATAGAGGGCGTGAACAGCCGCGTCGGCATCATACACGGGCACACCGGCATCGCGGAACAGGCCAGCCGTGGCCGATTTTCCCATGCCAATGGAACCGGTCAGCCCAAGGATAATCATGACGTTGCCTCCACAAGTTTGCGGCACCGGTCATGCGCTTCGGCCATATCCGGCAGCACACCGAACCAATGCTGGAAGCTGATGGCTGCCTGCGCGACAAGCATGCCGAGCCCATCGAGCGCGCGCCAGTCTTTTGCCTTGGCTTCGGCAAGTGCCGCCGCCGCGCCCTTGCCATAACTGATATCGTAAAAAATGCCGCCGGTTGATTGGGGCAACTCCAGCTTTCCGCCCGAATGCCCAAGGCTGAGCGTGTTTACGACAAGTGCTGCCGAAGACAGCTGCTTCACGCCGTCTTCCAGCGAGAGCACCCGCGCGCCGGGTGCAAGATCATGTGCCAGCGCTTCCGCGCGCTCCACTGTCCGGTTACAGATTGTCAGGCGCGCGCCGCGTGAATGCAGCACCGACGCGACCGCGCGCGCAGATCCTCCGGCCCCGAGGAGGAAGACCGGACGGTCTTTTACTTCAATCTCGCCATAGTCGAGCGTTAGCTCAAAGCCAGGCGCGTCCGTATTGTCTGCCATCCAGCCGGTGTCGCGGAACACCATGAAGTTCACCGCGCCGAGGCGCCGGGCCATATCGCTGACCGAGGAAGCGAGCCGCAGCGCTTCTTCTTTATGTGGCAAGGTGATGTTGACGCCGATCACCCCCTGTCGGGCAAGCGATTGCAGACCGGGCGCGAGTTCGCCAGCCTTGATCTCGAAAGCGGAATACACCGCATCGATCTGATGGGCGCGCAGCCAGCCATTATGAATGAAGGGAGACAGGGAGTGGGCAACAGGATCGCCCACAACACCAAGGAGATGTGTCATGTAGGAAGCACTTTCCGGATACGGAGGTAGTCCAGAAGCGGCAGCAAAGGCAGGCCGAGGATGGAGAAATAATCTCCCTCGATCCGCGTAAACAGCTGCGCACCCAGACCCTCGAGCTGGTAAGCCCCCACAGTCGAGAGAAGCGCCTCGCCGCATGTCGAAACATAGGTCTCGATATACTCTTCGGTCAGCGGGCGCATGGTCAGTTTCGGTCTGGCAAGGTGGCGCCATATCGGGGCGCCGTCCTCACAGATCACGATGGCGGTTTCAAGTATGTGCGTCTTCCCGGAAAGCCGGCGCAGATGGTCTTTCGCGCCGTCGAGATCGGCCGGCTTGTCGAAAGCCTCATCGCCCAGGGCAAGCATCTGGTCGCCGCCGATCACCAGCCCGCTGCGCTTTGCCGAAACGCGCATGGCTTTGAGCTCGGCAAGCTGCATGGCCTGCTCGCGCACGGGCAACTTGTTGGCGCGCATTGTCAGGCGGAAGGATTCCTCATCCACATTCGGCGCGGCGCTCTCGGCTTCAACGCCTGCGGCGGCCAGCAAGGCGCGGCGGCTCTTGCTGGTTGAGGCCAGCGTCAGGGCAACGCTCATGAATGCCCCCAGCGCTCGTGCAACATGTTGAGAATACCGGCAGCCGTTTCCTCGACCGAGCGACGGGAGACATCAATCGTCTTCCAGCCATTGCGCTGGAACAGGCGGTTGGCCTGGGTAATCTCGTCGCGCACGGCTTCTTCGTCGGCGTATTCGGTGATCTCATCCTGATTGAGCGAGATGAGGCGCTGCCGTCGGATCTGCACGAGGCGCTCGGCGGAAATCTTGAGACCGACAACCAGCGGGCCTTTGTCCCCCATCTTCTCCAGGAAGTCGGGTATCTGCACGCCGGGCACGAGCGGGATGTTCCCTGCCCTTACCTTCCGGTTTGCCAGATACACGCAAGTCGGTGTTTTGGAAGTGCGGCTGACACCGAGCAGAATAACATCGGCGCCGATCAGGCTGTCGACATTCTGGCCATCGTCATGCGCGAGAGTGAAGTTGATCGCTTCCATCCGCTCGAAATAATCTTCATCCAGCGCGTGCTGCCCGGCCACCCGGTTGTTCGGCGCAACCCCCAGATGGCGGCTGAGCATGGCGATCGACGGGTCAAGCACCGGCAGCGTCGGGATGCTCCGCTCACGGCAAAACGCTTCCAGTTTGGAGCGCAAGGCGCCGTCGGAGATGGTATACCAGACGACGCCGGGCGCCGACTCGATCTCGCGCATCACGCGGTCGAGCTGGCGTTCGGAGCGCACGAGGTAGTAGTTGTGTTCCAGCGGCTGCACGTTCTCGAACTGGGCACAGGCCGCGCGCTGGATGGCGTTGAGCGTCTCGCCCGTACTGTCGGAAACGAGATGCACATTGAAATAGATACTGGGGCGTTGGGGCTGGGTCACGATAGCTCTCTTGCCGGGCCGGGAGCGATTTCACAAGGGGTGTGACTCGTGTGTGGAATTCCAAATCCCCCACAGCGATTCACAGGCGACTCACAATTGCAGGATTCTCACCTCCGGAGAGTCACGGTGCGTTCACGTCTGTGATTCCAACACGGACGTTTACACCCTGTTAACCATTGACTCATCTCGACTTTAAAACGTCAAAGCGTCGCGGACCAATCTGTGAGTCCCCTGTGGATTTGGCGGGATAACTCTTTAACAGACAGGTTATCCCTGAATCCCGCAGGGTTATAATCATAAGCGCCCTGACGGGCATTTAGTTGGTGAAGAGAAGGGGTCTGCGTGGCGAGCGCTGTTAAGAAATTGCTGGCGGTACTGTCAGGCGAGGCTGTGAAGCCACCACCGGTATGGATGATGCGCCAGGCTGGCCGACATCTTCCGGAATATCTGGAGACAAGATCTCGGGCGAAGGACTTCCTCGACTTCTGCTACAGCCCGACCCTTGCCACCGAAGCGACGCTTCAGCCGATCCGCCGCTACGGCATGGATGGCGCGATCCTGTTCGCAGACATCCTCCTCATTCTGGATGCGATGGGTCTGAAAGTGACTTTCGAGAAGGGTGAAGGCCCTCTGGTCGAGCAGATTTCTGCTCCTTCAGACCTTGCCCGCGTCAGCCCCCAGAAGGCGGCAGACCGACTGGCTCCGGTCTATGAAACCGTTTCTCGGGTCAAAGCCGGGCTTCCGAAGGAAACGACGCTCATCGGCTTTGCCGGGTCTCCCTGGACCGTCAGCCTTTATGCCGTCGAAGGCCGCGGCAAGACCGACAAGTCTACGGCCTGGCGCTGGGCTCATGGCCGCCCCGATGATCTCGCCGCCGTGATGGATCAGATCTCCGAAGCGACCGCGCACTATCTTGCCCATCAGGTCGAGGCGGGCGCTGAAGCGCTGATGCTGTTCGACAGTTGGGCCGAAGGCCTGCCGGATAACATCTTCCGCGAAGTCATCATCGCCCCGACGAAGAAGCTCGTCGCCCGGCTGCGGGAGATGGGCATCACGGTTCCGATCATTGGCTTCCCGCGCGGCGCCGGCGTCATGCTTCCCGAATATGTTCGCGAAACGGGGGTGACTGCGGTTGGCCTCGATACGGCCGCTTCCCCGGTGTTCGTGAATGCCAGTCTTCCGGAAGGCTTACCGGTTCAGGGGCATCTTGATCCTCTGCTCCTTATTGAAGGGGGCGGGCGACTTGACGCACGGGTTCGCGAATTGCTGGACGCTTATGCTGGTCGACCCCATATCTTCAATCTCGGCCATGGCGTCCGCCCCGAGACCCCGATCGCGCATGTCGAGCGTGTGTTGGACCTGATCAGAAACGGATAGAAGTGAGAGCCGAAATGGGCCGCCGGATCGCTGTTGTGCTTTTCAATCTGGGTGGCCCGGATACCGGCGACGATGTTCAGCCCTTCCTGAAAAACTTATTCCGTGATCCGGCCATCATCCGGGCACCGCTTCCTATCAGATGGTTGGTTGCGCGGATAATTTCTTCCCGCCGAGCGCCGGTTGTGAAGCAAAATTATGCCATGATGGATGCTGGCGGCGGTTCCCCCCTGCTTCCCGAAACGAGGTTGCAGGCTGAGGCGCTTGAAGCTGAGCTCGCCCGCGCCGTGCCCGGCGATGAAGTGCGCTGTTTCATTGCCATGCGCTACTGGCACCCCTTCACGGAAGAGGCCGCCGAAGAGGTGAAGAAATGGGGCGCTGATGAAGTCGTGCTCCTGCCGCTTTATCCGCAGTTTTCTACCACAACGACGGGCTCATCCCTCACCGCCTGGAACAAGGCTTACAAAAAGCCCTGCCGCACAGTCTGTTGCTATCCCTTCGAAGAGAACTTTGTTTCGGCCCATGTCGATCAGATCATGAAGGCCTGGGAAAAAGCCGGTAAACCCGAGAACGTCTCTCTCCTCCTTTCTGCCCACGGCCTGCCGGAAAGCGTCATCAAGGCAGGCGATCCCTATCAGTGGCAGTGCGAAGCGATGGCGGAAATGATCGCTGGCCGCGTGCCGCCCGATTGGGAAGTCAGCGTTTGCTACCAGTCCCGCGTCGGACCGATGAAATGGATCGGCCCACCGACGGAAGAGGAAGTGGCCCGCCTGGCCGAGGCTCGCCGCAACATCCTGATTGCGCCCATCGCGTTCGTGTCCGAGCATATCGAAACGCTGGTCGAGCTGGGTGAGGAATACCGCCTGGTTGCCGAGAAACATGGCGCGCCGAGCTATACCCGTGTTGAAGCGCTGGGCACGCATCCCGATTTTATCCGCACGATTTCCGGCGAAGTGCTCCAGGCGCTAGGCATGAAAGAACAGGTTCGCTCCTGCGCGGGCGGGCGCCTCTGCCCTTCCGGCTGGGGCGGTTGCCCGCATGCCGAAGTCAAACAGACGGCCGGCAAGCGGATGACAGCAACGGCCAGCTAAGAGGAAAACGGCGATGGATCTCTACAACTGGCTGAAAGCCGGGCACGTCATTTTTGTCGTCGCTCTGATGGGCGGGCTGCTGGTTTATCCGCGCTACAAGATCCACCAACTTTCCAGTGCGCCGGGGGAAGCGCTGTTCGAAACGATGAAAGACGCGTCCCATCGCCTGAAGAACATCATCCTCAATCCCAGCCTCATTCTGGTCTGGGTGTTCGGACTTGGAATGGTCTTTGTCGACTGGCAGCGCGGTGGCCAGATCTACCTGGCCGGATGGTTTCATGCCAAATTCCTGCTGGTCCTGATCATCTCCGGCCTGCACGGTTATTTTATTGGCCTGGGCAAGAAGGTCGACCGTGTGACCGGCACCGTTCAGGCCAAGACCCTCCGGATGATGAACGAGGTGCCTTTTCTCCTGCTGATCGGCATTGCGATCCTTGTGATCGTGAAACCCTTCTGACATTTCTGCCGCCACAATCGCTTGACGGCTGGCGGATTTCTGACAGATAACGCGCTTGCCGGTTCGCCAAGTCCTTTGGCGCCCGCGATGTTTTTTCGCCCGGCCCCTCCCCTTTTGCGTTTCCCACTACCGGAACCCAGCCCGAATGGCCTCCACGATGCTCGACAATCTTACCAGCGTGACTCTGCGTGAACTCAAGGCAAAGTCGCCAGAAGAACTCCTCGCCTATGCCGAGGAGCTGGAGATTGAGAACGCCTCCTCGATGCGGACGCAGGACATGTTGTTCGCGATCCTCAAGGAGCTGGCCGACAGCGAAGTGGAAATCACCGGCCAGGGCGTGCTCGAAGTGCTCACCGATGGTTTCGGTTTCCTGCGCTCGCCGGAATCCAACTACCTCCCCGGCCCGGACGATATCTATGTCAGCCCGGAAGTTCTGAAGAAGGCGAACATCCGCACAGGCGACACGGTCGAAGGCCCGATCGTCGCCCCGCAGGATAATGAGCGCTACTTCGCCTTGACCGATGTCAGCCGTATAAATTTCGAGGAACCGGACAAGGCCAACAAGAAGGTCCACTTCGACAACCTCACCCCCCTCTATCCGGAAAAGCGCCTCAAGATGGAGAGCCGCGATCCGACCAAGAAGGATCGTTCGGGCCGCGTCATCGATATCGTTGCCCCAATCGGCAAGGGCCAGCGCGCGCTGATCGTTGCTCCGCCGCGGACCGGTAAAACCGTTCTGATGCAGAACATCGCCGCCGCCATCGAAGAGAACCATCCCGAATGCTACCTGATCGTTCTGCTGATCGACGAGCGTCCGGAAGAAGTGACCGACATGCGCCGCACGGTGAAGGGCGAGGTTGTCGCCTCGACCTTTGATGAGCCGGCCACCCGTCACGTCCAGGTCGCTGAAATGGTCATCGAAAAGGCCAAGCGCCTTGTCGAACACAAGCGCGATGTTGTGATCCTGCTCGACTCGATCACCCGCCTCGGCCGCGCCTACAACACGACTGTTCCTTCCTCCGGCAAGGTTCTCACCGGGGGTGTGGATGCCAACGCCCTTCAGCGCCCGAAGCGTTTCTTCGGCGCCGCGCGGAATGTCGAAAATGGCGGCTCGCTGACGATCGTCGCCACCGCACTGATCGATACCGGCAGCCGGATGGACGAAGTTATCTTCGAAGAATTCAAAGGCACGGGTAACTCCGAGGTGGTCCTTGACCGGAAGATTGCCGACAAGCGCACCTTCCCGGCCATCGACATCATGAAGTCCGGCACGCGGAAAGAGGAACTCATCACCCCGCAGGATCAGCTGGCGAAGATCTATATCCTCCGCCGCATCCTCGGTCCGATGGGCACGACGGACGCCGTTGAATTCCTGCTCGACAAGTTGAAGCAAACGAAGACGAACGACGAATTCTTCGAAGCGATGAAGAACTAGGGAGCCAGGCGCGATGGGCGCGCAAGACACAATCTGCGCGCTCGCCTCTGGCCCTCCCCCTTCGGCCATTGCCATCATCCGGATTTCCGGTCCCGCCGTAGCCGGCATCGGCAAGGTGTTTCTGTCCTCGGGCCTGCCCGCGCCCAAGCGCGCCGCGCTGACATATATATATGACTCCGCCGGCGAGCAGATCGACCAGGGCATCGCCCTCTTCGCCCCCGGCCCCAATTCCTATACCGGCGAAGACACTCTGGAACTTTACCTGCATGGCGGCCCCGCGGTCATCGATCATGCGCTCCGTGCGCTGACCTCTGTATCCGGAGTACGTCTGGCCGAGCCGGGAGAGTTCACGCGCCGCGCCTTTGAAAATGGTAAACTGGATCTTACCGAGGCAGAGGGTGTCGCCGACATCATCGAAGCGGAAACCGCCTCGCAGAAAGCCCAGGCCCTTCGCCAACTCGGCGGCGGCCTCACTGAAATCTATGACGCTTGGCGCGAGGAACTGACCGGCGCGCTCGCCCTCGTTGAAGTGATGATAGACTTCCCCGATGAGGGAGACGTTCCCGAAGACACCCTTCGCCCGATCCTCTCGCGGCTGGACAAGGTCATCGCTGAAATCGAATCCGGGCTAGGTGATCGGGGCGTAGGCGAACGCATCCGCGACGGGTTCCGCATTGCCATCGTCGGGCCGCCCAACGCAGGCAAGTCTTCGATTCTTAACCGCCTTGCCCGGCGCGAAGCGGCCATCGTCACCGACATTGCGGGCACCACGCGCGACGTGGTCGAAGTCCGCCTCGTCCTCGGCGGCCAGGTCGTTTGGATTGCCGACACGGCTGGCCTGCGTGAAACCGACGATGTGGTTGAAGCCGAAGGTGTGCGCCGCGCGCGCCGCGCCGCCGCCGAAGCCGATCTTCGTATCCACGTCATCGACGGGGAAAACCCCTCCCCTCCCCCGGGGCCTATCGAAGCGCAGGATATTGTCGTCTTCAACAAGGCTGATGTCCGCCCGGCCATTCTGGCGCCCGACGGCGCGCTTCCCATTTCAGCGGCGAGCGGCGACGGTATAGAAAAGCTCGAATCCCGGATCGCTGGCTTCGTCTCTCAACGCGCCGCCTCGGTCGAAGCCCCGGTCATCACCCGCGCCCGCCATCGCGAAAAACTGGTTGCGGGTCGTGAGAGCCTCAAGGCGGCCCACGCCGCTTTGCGTGATGACATTGGCGCCGAACTCGCCGCCGAAGACATCCGCATGGCGCTTCGCCAGCTCTCCTCCGTCATCGGCCGGATCGATGTCGAGGATGTCCTGGGCGCGGTCTTCTCCCAATTCTGCATCGGAAAATGACCCCTAGGGTTTGAAGGCTCGCGGCGTTATATAGCCGCCTCAAGCAGCACTTAAGGGTTGGTTAATGCCGGACTTCCCGGACTTCGACGTTATTGTCATTGGCGGCGGTCATGCCGGTTGCGAAGCTGCGGCTGCGGCGGCCCGCTTTGGCGCGCGCACGGCCCTCATCACCCACAAGCGATCGACGATTGGCGAGATGAGCTGCAACCCGGCGATCGGCGGTCTCGGCAAAGGCCACCTCGTCCGCGAGATCGATGCGCTCGATGGCGTCATGGGCCGGATGGCGGATAAGGCCGGCATCCAGTACCGGATGCTGAACCGCTCCAAAGGCCCCGCCGTCTGGGGTCCCCGCTCGCAGATCGACCGGAAACTCTACCGCGAAGCGATGCAGGCCGAGCTGGGCGACTATCCAAACCTCACCCTCATTGAAGACGGCGCCGAAGACCTGATCGTCGAAGACGGCGCCGTGCGCGGTGTGGTCGGCCTGTCGGGCAATCGCTATGGCGCGGCGAAGGTCGTCATCACCACCGGCACCTTCCTCAAGGGCGTTATCCATATCGGCGCCAAGCGCATCCCGGCGGGCCGGGTTGGCGAAGCGCCGTCCATCGGTCTTTCGGACCGGCTCTATAATCTCGGCCTCCCGATGGGCCGCCTCAAGACCGGCACCCCGGCCCGGCTCGATGGCCGCACCATCCATTGGGATCGGCTCGAGATGCAGCCTGCCGATGACGCGCCGATCCCGTTCTCTTTCCTCAATTCGGAAATCACCGTTCCGCAGGTCCAATGTGGCATCACTTGGACGACACCGGAAACCCATTCGATCATCGAAGAACA
Source organism: Hyphomonas sediminis (assembly GCF_019679475.1). NCBI lineage: Bacteria > Pseudomonadati > Pseudomonadota > Alphaproteobacteria > Hyphomonadales > Hyphomonadaceae > Hyphomonas > Hyphomonas sediminis. The sequence continues at coordinate 689,790 of NZ_JAIEZP010000001.1, read as the reverse complement.
CATGAACGAGTCGGCGGTCTATTCCGGTGCCATCTCCGGACGCGGCCCGCGCTACTGCCCCTCGATCGAGGACAAGGTGAATCGCTTTGGCGACCGCGACCGCCACCAGGTCTTTCTCGAGCCTGAAGGCCTCGACGATCACACCGTCTATCCGAATGGCATCTCCACCTCGCTTCCCGAAGAGGTCCAGGAGAAGTTCATCCGCACGATCCCTGGCCTGGAAGATGTCGTCATCCTCCAGCATGCCTATGCGATCGAATATGACTATGTTGACCCGCGCGCGCTCAGCCCGGCGCTTGAAGTGAAAGTCCAGCCCGGCCTTTATCTCGCTGGCCAGATCAATGGCACAACCGGTTACGAAGAAGCTGGCGCCCAAGGTCTGATGGCGGGCCTCAACGCCGCGCGCGCCGCCGCCGGAAAAGACCCGGTCATCTTCGACCGCGCCGAAGCCTATATCGGTGTCCTGATCGACGACCTCGTGACCCGTGGCGTCACCGAGCCCTATCGGATGTTCACCTCGCGCGCCGAATACCGGCTAGCGCTTCGGGCGGACAATGCCGACCAGCGCCTCACACAAAAAGGGATCGATGTCGGGGTCGTGGGTGAGAAACGGTCCGCGATGTTTCACGTGAAACATTCGGAACTGGAATCGGCCCGGAATCGTCTCAAAGCCCTCAATCTCAGTCCGGCGGCTGCCGCGAAGAATGGGTGGACGGTGAACCAGGATGGCCGCGTCCGGTCCGGCTGGGAATATCTCTCTTACAAGGACATCGGCTTTGCCGAACTCCGCGCCGTCTGGCCGGAGCTGTCCGATGTTCCGGAGTCCATTGCATCGCAGATCGAGATTGAAGCGCTCTACGCCGCCTATCTGGATCGCCAGGCCGAAGACGTTGCCGCGCTCCGCCGTGATGAGGCGCTGACCATTCCGCCTGATCTTGATTATGATTCCATCGGAAGCCTCTCGAATGAGGTGCGCCAGAAACTCAAAGCGGTCAGACCGGGCACACTTGGTCAGGCCGCGCGTATTGAAGGTGTAACGCCGGGCGCGCTGACGGCGCTACTCGGCCATGTCCGCCGTGTCCGGAAAGCCGGGTGAAAGATGACCGAACGCGAAGACCGCGCGGCCTTCCTGGCCGCCAATGATGTTTCACGTGAAACATTGGACCGGCTGGACCGGATCATTTCCGAACTCGATGTCTGGCGGCAGAAGTCGAATCTTATCGGTCCGAAAGAATGGCCACAGATCTGGACGCGCCATGTCGGCGACTCCTGGCAGCTCCTCGATCATCTTCCGGAAGCGGCCCGCGTAGTTGATCTCGGATCGGGCGCCGGCTTTCCCGGTTTGATCATCGCGGCGGCGCGGCCCGGCGGTCATGTGACGATGATGGAAAGTGTCGGCAAGAAATGCGTCTTCCTGCGCGCGGCCATCGAAGCGGCTGGTTTGAACGCCTCTGTCTATCAGGGCCGGATCGAAGCGGCGCCTCCAATCAAGGCCGATTATGTCACCGCCCGGGCCTTTGCACCGATGCCACAACTTCTGGAATACGCATCGCCCTGGCTCCGGAAAGGCGCGACGGGGGTTTTCCCGAAGGGCGAACGCTGGAAAGAGGAATTGACTGAAGCCCGCCAAAGATGGAATTTCGCTTATGAAGCGATTCCAAGTCGCAGTGGTGGGTCAGGCGTCATCTTGATTGTCAGGGAGGTCGCACGTCGTCATGACTAGGCCCAGAATTTTCGCCGTGGTGAATCAGAAAGGCGGGGTCGGCAAGACCACGACTTCGATCAATCTCGGAACCGCGCTCGCTGCCGTTGGTCGCCGCGTCCTCATCATCGATTTCGATGCCCAGGGCAACGCCTCGACCGGCCTGGGCATTTCACGTGCCGAGCGTCTGATGACGTCCTACGATCTGGTGGTCGACCGGATCCCGCTCGAAGAAGCGGTGCTCTCGACCATCGTTCCGCGGCTCGACATTGTGCCCGGCGATGAGAACCTCTCGGGTGTCGAAACGGAGCTCGCCGGGGATTCCCGCCGGTCATACCGTTTGCGTGAATCCATCCACTCCTATGTCGACCGGGTCGAACAGGGCGGACTGGTGAAGTATGACTATGTGCTGATCGATTGCCCGCCATCGCTGTCTGCGCTCACGGTCAATGCGATGACTGCGGCCGATGCGCTGCTCGTTCCGCTCCAGTGCGAGTTCCTTGCCCTGGAAGGTCTGACCCAGCTCCTGCGCACGGTCGAGGTTGTCCGCTCCGGCCTCAATCCGACGCTCGAAATCCAGGGCGTCGTGCTCACCATGTATGACCGGCGCAACAGCCTGTCCGATCAGGTCGCCAATGAGGTCCGGGCCTTCTTCGGCTCAAAGGTCTACAACACGGTCATCCCGCGCAATGTCCGCCTGTCGGAAGCCCCGTCCTTCGGCAAGCCTGCGCTCCTTTATGATTATCGTTGCCCAGGCAGCGAGGCGTATATCCGCCTTGCTTCCGAAGTGTTGCAGCGTGAAAAGGCGAGGGCGGCATGAGCGATCCGGCTGAAGACAATCGCGGACGCCCGAGCCGTCTTGGCCGGGGCCTTTCGGCCCTGATCGGTGAAGTCGAAGCGATGAATACCCGGCCTGCGACCCAGGCGCCGGCCACGCAATCTGACGCGCCGGCGCAGCAGCCGCCTCCCGCAGACCGGCCCAATGAGATCGCGATCGACCTTATCCGGCGAAATCCGGCCCAGCCCCGTCGAACCTTCTCGGAGGAAAACCTTCGGGAACTTGCCGACTCGCTGAAGGCCAAAGGTGTGCTTCAGGCGATCCTCGTTCGTCCCGATCCGAAGGATGAGGGCAAGTTCCAGATCATCGCCGGCGAACGCCGCTGGCGCGCGGCCCGCATGGCGGGCCTCACCCATATTCCGGCCATCGTTCGCAGTGTGGACGAACTCGAGCTTCTCGAGATCGGCATCATTGAAAACGTCCAGCGATCCGACCTCAATGCGATTGAAGAGGCCGAGGCTTATGACGCGTTGATGAAGCGCTTCGGCAAGACGCAGGAAAGCCTCGCGGCAAGTGTTGGGAAGAGCCGCGCCCACATCGCCAATACGCTTCGCCTTCTGCAGCTGCCCGACAGCGCCCGCGCGCATGTCCGGGACGGGCGCATCAGTGCCGGTCACGCCCGCGCCGCGCTCGGCGCGCCGGATCCGGAAGCCCTCGTTGAGCTTGCGGTGGAGAAGGGGCTCAGCGTTCGTGAGGTTGAGGCCCGCGCCCGCGAAGCCCGCGATGGCGGCCCGATTGAAACGAAGTCGATGCCCGGTTCAGCCGAGCCGATGAAAGACATCAACACCGAGGCCCTGGAAGCCGATATCAGCCGCACGCTCGGCCTTGATGTCGATATCCGTCACGGCCGCAATGGCGGCGAGATCCGGATCAAGTACCGGGATCTGGAACAGCTCGATGATGTCTGCAGGCGGCTCACCGCAAAACGCCGCGGACCGGAGTAAACGGTCCGTTAACGGACGGCTTCAGCAGCCTTTGCCAAATCGTTAATCAGTAGCCGGACGACGGGGTCACCGGACGGTCCGGCAACCTTCGTCTGGCGCTCGGCGTCGTGGATACGTTCCATTATGCGCATCAGGCGTTTGGCCGGCCATTTGCCCAGGCGCACGCGGAAGGCTGGCCATTCATTCGGCCAAATCGGCGGGCGCAGGTATTTTCCGGGATTGCCATCCCCGCCCGCGATCTTCTCGTGCGCGCTCAGCATCCGGAGTACTTCCATCTGAAGGGAGCGGAGAATGGAGATGCCGCTTGTTCCGTTTTCCGCCAGCTTGTCGAGCGCGTGATGCGCCTCACCGGGCCGCCCATCCAGCGCGGCATTGATCACGCCGGAAATCGCCTGCTTCACATCTGTTGCCGAAAGCGCGCGGATGTCTTCCAGCGTCAGGGGCCGGCCAAGGCCGCGTGCATAAAGCGCCAGCTTTTCGATTTCTGAATTGGCCAGCGCCCGGTTCCCCGGAAGGTCGCCCACGAAAGCATCGAGGGCAGGGGGGTCTATGACGGCGCCTTCGGCCAGCAGAGCCGTCTTCACCCGCCCGGCCACATCGGCTTCTTCCTCCGCGAAGAGTTGCAGGCAGGCGGCCCGCTTGGCGCTTTCAGCCGCGCCGCGAAGTTTGGATTTTGCCGGCAGGCTTCCCGCTTCGATGATCAGCTTGGCGGCAAAGCGCGCTGGGTCTTTGTCGCCGATCTCGATCGCTTCGATGATCAGGGCGGCGATCTTGTCCCCACTCGTGCGCAGGCGAACAGCGCGCGCATCTCCCAGGAGGGAGACCGCTTCGAGCGCATCGAAGAGGAGAGCCGGTTCCTTGCGGACGGCGTCATCGTCCAGCACGGTCACATCCATGCCGTGCTTTCCGCCCCAGCTGGCGATCAGCGACTGGCCGGCATCGAAGGCGAGGCCTTCATCTTCGCCGAAAGCCAGCACTGCCCAGACATCCGGATCAGGCCGCCGGGCGAAACCTTCCGCCGCGCGTCCCTTGTGCAGCATCAGCTTGTCGCGAATTTGAGGCGGATGTCGTCGGCGATCTCTTTCGCCAGCATCCGCATCGCCCGGTCGCGGGCATCGGTCTGGGCGGCAATATCGCCATAGGGCGAATCCGGAACGAGAAAGCCGGTCTCAACTTCCCGCCGCCCGTTCACATTCGTAGTCTCGCCTTCGAGCTTGTAAGAGCCCGTCGCCAGAATGCCCGAGCGGGACGCAGCGCCATCTGGGCGCAGGGCGAGACGGCTGAGATTGCTTTTCAGCTTGACCGTCAGGGTCACCTTCTCCGTCAGGCCCGGCACGCCAATGGCCAGTTCCTGCTGTAGCTCCCGGCGCAGCATATAGCCTTCGCGCCCCTCGATCGGGGCGACCGAGATCATTCCGGCCTCGGCAAAGTTTCCGCTCGCCGGCGCATAGACCGGCTGGAATCCGCAGGCGCCGAGGGCGACCAGCATCAGGGCAGGCAGGAAAAACTTCATGCGACCACGATATTCACAATCCGGCCGGGCACAACAATCGTTTTCTTCACGCTCTTGCCCTCGATAAACGGGGCGAGTTCGGGAAGCGCAATGGCGGCGGCTTCCACCGCGTCATTGGCCAGATCCTTGGCAACCGTGATCTCCCCGCGCCGCTTGCCGTTCACCTGAACAGCCAGCGTTACGGATTCGTCCGTCACGAGGCTGGGGTCGATTTCCGGCCAGGCGGCGACGGAGACGAGGCCCAGCTTGCCCATCCGCGCCCAGCACGCTTCGGCAAGGTGGGGCATGAACGGCGTCAGGCAGCGCGCGAGGAAGTCGGCGCCCTCGACACGCGCGCCGAGGGTTGCCGGGTCAGACTCGGCCTTCTTCAGCGTGTTCACCCATTCATGCACCGAAGCGATGGCAGAGTTGAACCGGAACTCTTCGATTGCCTTGTCGATGGTGGCGACCGCCTTGTGGCTCGCCTTGCGCAACGCGGTTGAGGCATCGTCCGCCGCGGGGGCAGGGAAGGGGCCTGCCTCGGGCAGGGCGTCGACGAAGGACCAGACGCGCTGGACAAACCGCGCAGCGCCTTCGGCCCCGGCCTGCGTCCACTCGACATCCCGCTCAGGCGGAGAGTCCGACAGCACGAACCAGCGCGCCACATCGGCACCATAAGTGGCGACGATCGCGTCGGGGTCGACCGTATTTTTCTTGGACTTCGACATCTTCTCGATGGCGCCGACCTTCACAGGCTGGCCCGTCGCAATCTCGATAACCTTGCCGTCCTTCCGCTCGACAGCGGAAGGTTCCAGCCACAATCCGCCTTCGGATTTGTAGGTCTCGTGTGTCACCATCCCTTGCGTGAAGAGGCCCGCGAACGGCTCGCCCGAAGGCAGGTCCAGCTCGCCGACATCGCGCATCGCGCGGGAGAAGAAGCGGGAATAGAGCAGGTGGAGAACCGCGTGTTCCACGCCGCCGATATATTGATCGACCGGCAGCCAGTAAGCGCGCTCTTCCGGATCGGAAATGCTGGCAAAGCGCGCATAATACCAGGAGCTGTCCACGAACGTGTCCAGCGTATCGGTCTCGCGCCGGGCCGGCTTGCCGCATTTCGGGCAGTTCACATGCTTCCAGCTCGGGTGGCGGTCCAGCGGATTGCCGGGCACGTCGAAGGTCACGTCATCGGGCAGGCGCACAGGAAGATCCGCCTCCGGAACGCCCACCACGCCGCAATCCTCGCAATGGATCACCGGGATCGGGCAGCCCCAATAGCGCTGGCGCGAAACACCCCAGTCGCGCAGGCGGTAGTTTACCTTGCCTTCGCCCTGGCCGGCGCTTTCGATCTTCGCAATCGCGGCGCGTTTGGCCTCGTCGATGGCGAGGCCGTCGAGGAAACCAGACTTATATATATGTCCGGGTCCGGTATAGGCTTCGGTGCCTACTTCAAACTTGGCCGCGTCGGCGTCGGGCGGCAGCACCACCGGGAACACGCCCAGGCCAAACTTGCGCGCAAAGTCGAGGTCGCGTTGGTCATGCGCGGGGCAGCCAAAAATGGCGCCCGTGCCATATCCCATCAGCACGAAGTTTGCGACCCAGACCGGAACCGTCCGTCCGGGCTCGAACGGATGGGCGACGGTCAGGCCGGTATCGAAGCCGAGCTTGTCGGCTTTTTCGATGGCTTCCTCGCTGGTGCCCACCTGCGCGCATTTCGCGCGGAAGGCTTTCAATTCTTCAGACGTCTCCGCCAGTTGGATCGTCAGCGGATGATCCGGAGACAGTGCGACAAAGCTCGCGCCAAACAGCGTATCGGGCCGCGTCGTGAAAACGGTGATGCCATCTTCAAAGCCGGCGGGCGCAGTGCCTTCAAAGGCGAAGGTCATCTCCAGCCCTTCAGACCGGCCAATCCAGTTGGCCTGCATCGTGCGGACCTTCTCTGGCCAGCGTTCCAGCTTCTGCACGGCGTCCAGCAGGTCGTCGGCATACGCCGTAATCTTGAAGAACCATTGGGTCAGCTGGCGCTGTTCCACCAGCGCGCCCGAGCGCCAGCCGCGCCCGTCGATCACCTGCTCGTTGGCGAGCACGGTGTTGTCCACAGGGTCCCAGTTCACCTTGGAGGCCTTGCGATAGACAAGGCCCCTTTCCATCAGCTTCAGGAACAATGCCTGCTGGGCGCCGTAATATTCCGGGTCGCAGGTCGCAAATTCGCGGCTCCAGTCCAGCGACAGGCCAAGCTTGCGGAACTGCGCCTTCATCGACTCGATGTTGGCATATGTCCATTTGCCGGGGTGGACCTTGCGTTCCATCGCGGCGTTTTCCGCCGGCATGCCGAACGCGTCCCATCCCATCGGGTGCAGAACGTTATATCCCTTGGCGCGGCGGTGACGGGCAACCACGTCGCCCATCGCATAGTTGCGCACATGGCCCATATGCAGGCGGCCGGAAGGGTAGGGGAACATCTCCAGCACGTAGGCTTTCGGCGCGCCGGGCGCGTCCTTCGGCGCCTTGGTCCGGAAAATGTCGTCTTTTTCCCAGGCTTCACGCCAACGGGGTTCCGCGCTCTGCGGATCATAACGGGTGGCCATCCGCGGCTCCCTTGAATGCAATAGGGTTGTTGTCGACTCGTGCCGGCGCTTTAGCCGATCTGGGAAGTCCGTAGAAGACGCGCCCGCTCAAGAATCTTGTTCTCGAGCTGGATGGCCGTTTCCGGGTCCACGGTTGCGTCGGTCCATTGGCCTTCAGTGTTCACCTGACGATAGACCGTCACTTTCACGCCATCGGCGCGCAGGCGGCTGTCGAGGATGAAAACGGTTGCTTTCACGCGCTCCTCTGGGGCGTCGGCGAAGCTTTTCCAATCATAGGAAATGATGCCGCCGATGGGATCGGTCGATTGCACGGGCAGGGCTTCGAACGTGTCGAGCGCCGCGCGCCACAGGAACGGGTTGGCCGCTCCAACCGACTGGACCACGAGCGGCCCACCGGAATTTCCACCGCGCGACTGGCAGCCGGAGACGAGAAGCAGGCCGGCAAAGGCGGCGGTGAGGATCGGCTTGATCATGTGCATTTTCCGCGTGCAATTCCTTGTTGACCCGGCGTGTATAACAAGGGGGGTCTGGCCTCGCCAGTATTGATGTGCGCATCGCCGTCACTCATGTCTGCGCCTGTAATGAAGGAAGCTCCGATGCCCCATGCCCGCCATGTCATGCTTGCCCTTGCTGCGCCGCTGCTCGCGGCAGGCCCCGCAATGGCGCAGGATGTATGGGATGACGCCGGCGGGATTGAAACCGAGTTCAGCCTGGAGGGCGCCCTCGTCATCGCGCCGGAGGCGGACCAGTTCGCCCTCGGCCTTCTGAAAGGCGGGCTTTCGGCCAATTATGTGCTCGATAATGGTGTCGAAATCGGCGCCGTCGGCGGGCTTGAGGCGCAGCGTGATCATCCTGCGCGGGCAGGTTTCAGCGGCGTGTTCCCGCCGACTGCCGGGGCAGGGGCCTCTTCGGGCGGCGCGTTCAGCGGCCTCGCGCGCGGAGGGGTTCCGGAAGATCAGGGCCTGCGCGCGAGTCTCGAAACGGCTTATATCTATATTGAGGGCGGTTATGGCGAAGCGCGCCTTGGCGCCGATGAAGGCGTCGCCACGCGCTTCTTTGAAGGCGGCCCCGTCCTCTTTTCCCATGCCGGCCTCGTCAATCCGGCGCTTGACCCGTCCGGCGCGCTGATCGCCCGCACCGATCATGACCTGACCGGCCCGGCCATGCGGGCGAGCTATGCCAGCCCGCGCATTCTCGGCCTGCGGGCCGGCGCTTCCTATACGCCGGAAGCCGACCGGCGGGGGCTCGACCGGGACCCCGCCCGTGATTTTCCTGGCACAGGCCGCCCGGAAATCGAAAACGCCTATGAATTCGCGCTGAACCTGTCGCGCCGCCTTCCGCAAAGCGGCGTGCGCCTGCGCGCGGCCGCTGCCTACAGTCAGGCCGACACGCATTTCCCGGCCGATCCGACACTTTACGGCAATGTGGAAACCTGGTCGGCGGGCGCTTCGGCGGAGTTTTCCCGCTTCACCCTGGGCGGCAGCTATCTGGACTCCAATAATGGCGCCGCGTCCGGCCCCGGTGACTACACGGCCTGGGCAGTCTCCGCCGCCATTCCGTTCAAAAAGCTGAGTTTCGTCGCTGAAGTGTCCGGCGCAGAAGATGAATTTGCCGGCCTCACCAGCGATGCCTGGCAGGCCGGTATCGTCTGGACCCCGCTGGAAGACTGGCGCCTTGCGGCCGGTTGGCGGGATGTCGACACGCGCTATATTTCGGGGGGGCTGGCCGCCTCGAACGCGCCGGGTGAACGTAAGGGCATTGTGATCGAAATCACACGATCGATGTAATTTCCCGCTTTATCAGAATGTTAATCTTCCATTAAGCGGGCCTCGCCACTATCGTTAGTGGCTGGGAGTTGCCATGCGCGCTGATCTTGTTCTTTCTTTTGCCCTTGCGGCTGCAGCCTTCACGCTGCCGGCTGTGGCACAGGAACGTCTGGCTGACGACGTGATCCGCGTGGAAGCGCCCACCCTGTCGGAAACCAGCTCTGCCCGCACCGATTGGTATCGCCAGTTTTCTGAGGGCAAGCCGCCGGAATCGCGTCTGCAATGGCAGGCCGAACCCACGCAGGAGTTCTCCGTTCATATCGGCAAGGATTCCCGCTGGCAGCTGAACCTCGACAAGGTCACCCGTCCCGGTGAAACCATGCTCCCGCGCGAAGAAGTCCAGGCCGGCGCCACCTTCCGCGTCACGCCCCGTTTCTCGGTCGGCGGTGAAGTGCGCTTCGGCGCCGATGAAATCGACTCCTCCACCCGTTGGGAAAGCCAGGAAGTCGAAGCCGGCATTCGCCTGAAGTCGGCCTTCAAGTTCTGATCCACTGACAATTCGATGATTGCTGTCAGGTGCCATCCGGCATCGGTTGCGTTCATGCGCGCGCTGGCTGCATCCGGTTATCGGACTTCAAAACATGTCCAGCCTTCAATTGCCGCCAGCCCTGCTGAGTCTGCTATGCAAAGTCCGTTTTCCGTATTTATGCCGCCGAGTGCGTACACCGGCTTTGGCAGGGAAGGGGCCAGCTTCCGGAACTTCAGTGCGCCCATCGGGTGACCGGAGCTGACGCTGTTTGATGCAAAAACGGTCGAGAAAAGGACCGCATCGACACTGAGAGTCCTCAAAAGTACACGGTTGTACCCAGAATGGCCTGAAACAGTCTGCAGTTTGAACCGCCCGCGCCACTTGCGCGATTGTCCCGCCATTCGTTCTGGCCAGTGCACCCCATCGGCGCCGATCTTGGCGGCCAGCTCCGGGTCCGCGCCGATCAGCAGGGTGATTTTCCGCCGCCGGCAGAGTTTCAGAAGGCGCCGCGCAACTTCCTCCCGGTCATCCGCGCCAAAATGGCGGTAAATCACACCCCAGCCTGCGGGAAGCCCCGCAACCACGCGCTCTGGGCAGGGCGTTCGCGCCGGATCTGTCAGGAAAAAAGCTGGCGGCAGCCCCTCTGGCAGGTGGCGCGCAGCCACCCGCGCGGCCATACGCGCCTTGCGCCTTGATCTGTCTTGGGCTTTCTCGCTCATCAAGATGACTGATACCCCGAACCAGGACATTGCCAACCGCCGCGCGCGCATCCTCGCAGAGCTTGCCGCTGCCCACGATCCTGCGCCCGAGCTGATCGCCGTATCGAAATCCCAGTCCGATGAAGCGATCGACGCGATGCTGGCGGCTGGCCAGCGCGTGTTCGGGGAAAACCGGGTCCAGGAAGCCGAGAAACACTGGGAAACCCGCAAGGATAAGTATCCGGGCCTCACCCTCCATCTTATCGGCCCGCTCCAGACCAACAAGGCGGCTGAAGCCGTCCGGCTTTTCGACGTTATTCAAACGCTCGACCGGGAAAAACTCGCAGATTCGCTGGCCACTGCGATGGAAAAGGAGGGCCGCCGCCCGAAACTCTTTATCCAGGTGAATACTGGCGAAGAGGAGCAGAAAGCCGGTGTTTCCCCCTCCAAAGTGGGTGATTTGCTGCGGTATTCGCGCGAACAGGCCCGTCTCGAAATTGTCGGCCTGATGTGTATTCCGCCGGTGGACGAGCCGGCCGGGCCTCACTTTGCCCTGTTGCGCAAGATCGCCAAGGACTACGGACTTCCCGGCCTCTCAATGGGTATGAGCGGGGATTATGAGCTCGCCGCCCGCTATGGCGCGACCCATGTGCGCGTCGGCACCGCCCTGTTCGGCAGCCGCGACTAGGCTTCAGGCCCGGATTTCGATGATCGATCCGCCCGCGAGGTGCTTCAGCACCTGCCGCAGGTCTCCCCCGGCCAGTGCGATGCATCCTTCCGTCGGTTCATAGCCCGCCCGCGCCACATGCAGGAAGATCGCGCTCCCCCGTGCTGCAATGGGCGGACTATCATTATATCCCAGCTCCACCACCAGATCGTACACCCCATCCTCCCGCCAGAGGCGTTCATGGCTGGCGGGAAAGGGTAGGGGCACCCAGCGATTGTAGAGCGGATGTTCCGGCGCGTCGCACCAGCCGTCCGAGGGTTGCATCGCGATCACAGGCAATCCCGTTTCCGGCGGCGATCCCTTGTCTGGCCGGTACCACACCCGCCGCGCGGGCCATGCGCCAATGGGAGAGGCGCCGTCACCTTCGCGCTTTTCAGCGGCAGGTGTCACACCGCCTTTGCCCAGCGCGCAGCGGGCGCGAAAGCCATCGCCTTCGATCCAGCCGCCTGAAAATGCTATGAAATGCGCCATCCTGCAGCGCCTCCCGTTCTTGTTATTGGATAAACAGGCGCCACCTTCATAAGCAAGCATCAGGCGCGAAACCCGCGCCCCCAATTGCGAAAGGCAAGCCAGATGACGGGCCGGAAGATCATTCTCATCGTCGATGACGAGGCAGACCTGCGCGAAACCCTCGCCGAACAGTTCGAGCTGAGTGACGGATTCGAGGCGCTGACAGCGGAATCGGGCGAAGATGCACTGAAGAAGATCGCCGACACGCGCATCGATCTGGTGATCCTGGATGTCGACATGCCCGGCATGAATGGCCGCGAAGTCTGTCGCCGCATGCGCGACGAAGGCATCCGCACGCCTGTGATCATGCTCACCGGTCGGGATGGCGAAGCCGACACCGTTGCGGGCCTTGAATCCGGTGCCAACGATTATGTCTCCAAGCCGTTCAGCTTCGCGGTACTGCTGGCCCGCGTGCGCACCCAGTTGCGCAGCTTCGAGCAGACAGAAGATGCGACCTTCGAGATCGGTCCTTACGAGTTCCGCCCCTCCACCAAGGTGCTGCGGACCAAGGAAGGGCGCCGCATCCGCCTGACGGAGAAGGAAACCGAGATCCTGAAATTTCTCTACCGCGCCGCCGGCAAACCCGTTGCCCGGGAAACGTTGCTGTCAGAGGTCTGGGGGTACAATGCGGCCGTAACGACGCACACGCTGGAAACCCACATCTACCGTCTGCGTCAGAAGGTCGAACCCGATCCCTCCAACGCGCAGCTCCTGCTGACCGATACAGGCGGATACCGCCTCAGACCTTGATCTTCAGGCTGACCGGCGCGTGGTCCGACGGTTTCCAGCCACCGCGCCATCCCGGATGGATGCGGTAGCTGTCGACCTTCACGTCTTCCAGCGCCGCCTTGTTCGCCCAGATATGGTCGAGGCGCCGGCCCCGGTTTGAGGCCGCCCAGTCTGCGGCGCGGTAGCTCCACCAAGTGTAGAGCTTCTGCTCATCGGAAACGGCCAGGCGGGCGACATCGCTGAAACCTGCGCTTTTGCGGGAATCCTCAAGGCGCTCAGTTTCTTGCGGCGTATGCGAGACAATGCGCAGCAGTTGCTTGTGGGACCACACGTCATTCTCATGTGGGGCAACGTTGAGATCGCCCACGAGGATGCGTTTCGCGCCCTTTTTCAGCGTCTTGTAGCCGGGGCCGAGCTTGTCGAGGAAGTCGAGCTTGTGGGCGAATTTTTCGTTCGCTACCGGATCGGGAATGTCGCCGCCGGCAGGCAGGTAGATATTGTGGATCTCGAGGCCGGAGGGCAGGCGGGCTGCGATCACCCGCGCCTGGTTTTCCCGGCAGAGGTCTGGCACTTCGGCTTCTTCGATCGGCAGGCGCGACGCGATGGCAACGCCAGCATGTCCACCGCGCTGGCCGCGGATAACAAGGTGGGGCAGGCCCATATCCTTGAAGGCCTTGGCCGGAAACTCTGCGTCCTGGCACTTGGTTTCCTGAAGACAGATCACGTCGGGCGCCTCGGCGGCGACAAAATCGGCCACATTCGGTGCCCGCAGGCGGACGGAGTTGATGTTCCAGGTGACGATTTTCAGCGGACGGGTCATGTCGCCTTCGCTAACACCCTGACCTTAAACGTCAACGCGCCCGAACGCGGGGAGTTCGGGCGCGCCGGACGCAGGTGCACGCGTCTTGATGTCCGAGCATCGCGGCCCGGATCGATCGGCGGAAGGTATCGCAGCGGGGGGGCAATGCTGCGCGATGTTTCCGATCCGTCGATGTGTCTTTTATGTCACGGCGAGCAAAAAATTCCAAGTTAACTCGCCGTAACTGCAGTTCACGCTTTCGTGTGTCAGTTGTTGTCGAAGTCCCGAAGGATAAACAGGCGCGGATTGAGCTTGGCGCCGGTCTCGACATTGCGCAGCGTCACCGATGTGTTGCCGCTATTGGCATCCGTCGTATTCCAGCCGATCAGCGAATTGTCGGTCGAGCTCAGCACCAGCGTCAGCGTGCCTTCCATTTCGCCATTCTTGTCCTGCACGGTGATATTCGTCCGGCCATTGGCGCGGTGCACGTCCAGCACGTCCGCCTGGGATTCGAAGTCCATTCGGTCGCTCAGCAGTAGGGATAGCGGCGTTGATTTCAGGGGCACGCGGTCCGTCGTTTCCAGGTCGCTATCCTGAAGGGCGACGGTTGTGCCATCGCTGACCATCAGAAGCGGAACCGGGTCGTCATAATCAAACCGCACCTTGCCGGGGCGCTGCATGGCGAACTGGCCAGTGGAAAATCCGCCATCGGGCGAGGTTTGCTCGAAACGGCCCCGCGCGGTTTTCACTGCGGCAAGCGCTTTTCCGGCATCCTTGAGCACAGCGCCGCGTTCGGCAGCAGACATCTGCGTCGTTGCAGGCGTGCTGACCGCCGGGCTGACAGGTGCCTGTTTCAGCGCCGGGAGCAGGGGCGAGGCGCCGGCAACCAGCGCAGCGGCAGCAAACGGCGCGAGAAAGTTCATCATCGTTCTGGCCTCCTTTTATATGACCATACGCATCAACGCCTACACTTAGCGGGCTGAACCGGGCCTAAACAGGGCAGATGGCAGATTTTCATGAGGCGGCTGCGGCCCGTCGGCCCACCCGCTTGCGCTTATCATCGCGGCGTCCCATCTTTGCGCCCGAAACAAAGGGACACTTCTAATGAGCAACGCTGAACTCCAGCACGTCAAGGAAGGCACAGACCAGGGCTTTATGGCTGACGTGGTCGAGGCCTCCATGACCCAACCGGTAATCGTCGACTTCTGGGCGCCATGGTGTGGCCCGTGCCGGACGCTGGGCCCGATCATCGAAAAGGTGGTTGAGAGCAAGAAGGGCGCGGTGAAGCTCGTGAAGATCAATACCGAGGAACACCAGGCCTATGCCGGCCAACTCGGCGTGCGCTCCATTCCCGCGGTGTATGCCTTTGACAAAGGCCGCCCGGTCGATGGCTTCCTCGGCGCCCTGCCTGAAAGCCAGGTGCGCGGCTTTGTCGAAAAGCTGCTCACCGGCACCGATACTGGCCAGATGATCGCCGAAGCGCTGGCCCAGGCAGAGGCTGCGAGCCAATCGGGGGACATCGCGCTCGCCGCTGAAATCTATTCGGCTGTTCTCCAGGAAGAGCCTGAGAACATCGCTGCCATCGCTGGCCTTGCTCGCTGTCACCTTGCAAATGGCGATAAGGAAGCGGCTGAGGCGACACTTGCGACGGTGCCGGACGCGAAGAAAACCGACTCGGCTATCAAGAGCGTCCGCATGGCCATCGAAATGATGGCCGATGCTCCGCCGCCGAGCGAACTTGATGAAGCCCTTTCTGCCGTGATGGCTGCGCCGGGCGATCACGAGAAGCGGTTCGAGCTTGCCGAACAGTACGCCGCTTTGGGCCGCTATCAGGACGCGGCTGATCACCTGCTGATTATCCTCTCATCGAAGCTCGACTGGGAAGGCGGCAAGGCGAAGGAAAAATTGCTGAATATCTTTGAGGCTGCCGGCAACGCGGATCCCATCACGATCGAGGGCCGCCGCCGGCTTTCCTCACTGATGTTTGCCTGAGCCAGACACAAACGCCCCGCGCCGGGGGAAGGAAAGGAAACACATGGCGCCGTATCGCAAGACAGCTGACCTGCCTGCGACACTTGCCGTGTTTCCGCTTCCCGGCGCGCTGGTCTTCCCGCGCTGGCAGTTGCCGCTGAATATTTTCGAACCGCGCTATCTCAACATGATTGACGATGCGATGGGCGGCTCGCGTCTGATTGGTATGGTGCAGAGCTTTGGTGGCCCTCGGCATCACCCTGAGATCGCGGATGTAGGCTGCGCTGGCCGCATCACATCTTATGCTGAAACTTCTGACGGCCGGTATCTGATTTCGCTGACCGGCATATGCCGCTTCGTCATTGCGCAAGAACTGGACGTGACAACGCCTTACCGTCAGGTGGCCCCCAACTGGGAACCGTTTGGAGACGACCTGATACCGCCTCCGGAAGGGGAGGGTGGGGCGCGCACCGGGCTCATCCATGCTTTCCGTGCGTATGCGGATGCAAATAGTCTTGAGGCGGATTGGTCGGCCATGCGTAATGCATCGCTCGAAACCCTTGTGCACGCGCTTGCGTCGGGCTGTCCTTTCACGCCGGTGGAAAAACAGGCGTTGCTCGAAGCCCCAAGCCTTGAAGAGCGCACCGAAGCATTGACGGCGCTTTTGGAATTCGGCAGTGCGCCGGGCGGTGCCGGGCCGGTACAGTAAGCAGGAACACCCCATGACAGATGACCCTCAAGAAGACGGCAGAACGTTCACGCCCAACGGCATCGATCCGCGCTTGCTGGAAATCCTGATTTGCCCGCTGACACGCCAGCCGCTTTCCTATGACAGGGCAAAGGGCGAACTCATTTCCAAGAATGCCCGGCTCGCCTACCAGATCCGCGCCGGAATTCCGATCATGCTGCCCGATGAGGCGCGCGATCTCGATGAAGCGGAAGACGATGCTCCGGAGACGGACGCATGAGCGCCCAGCCCTGGCCGGTAAAGCTGACTTTCAAAGCCGGCGCGCAGACGCTGCATGCCGCGTTTGATGATGGCAAATCCGGTGAGGTGGCCTATCGCAGGCTGCGGCTGGAAAGCCCATCTGCTGAAGTGCAGGGGCACGGCGCTGGCCCCAAACCGCCGCCGCCGGTCGTGCCGGATGATATTCGCGTGGTGAAGGCAGAACCTGTTGGGCGGTATGCCGTGCGGATCTTTTTTTCCGATGGCCATTCCAGTGGGCTTTACACCTGGAACATTCTCCGAACACTGACGGTTGGTGATTAAGCGCGCGGCTTCGCCCGCTTCACGGGCTGGTTGCGGGTATAACAGTGAATGCCGGCGCCATCGTGCAGCAAGGGCGTCGCGTGGATTTGCACAACGCGGCGATCCGGAAAGGCCGCTTGAATGGCGGCGAGGCCTTCCTCGTCTCGCGCGCGGATTTTCTCGTCCATGCCCTCGCGCCAATAGCTCGAGGTAACAACGATCTCGTTGGCGATAACGAAATTTGTGTAGCTTCCCGGAAGGTAGAACTCCATTTCGTCGCCCGGCCCTGGTCCCTCAAACCAGTATTTCTCGAACGGGTTCAGGTCGTCGAATGCAAGCTTGAATGTCATAAGGTGGGGCAGGGGCGCCCTCAGGATACGGAACGGATTGCCATCAACGTCGCGTGCGGCCTGAAGAATCGCCAGATTCTCCTCCATGCGCCGATGGGTTTCCGCAAGGACGGGACCGAGCGTGCGCTCCGCCTCCGAAACTTCGGCGAGGATGACCGTCCGCGCATCCACGAAGCGGCAGAACTCATCAATGTGCCCGCCAGTGCCAATGCCCCAGCGTCCATCCTCCAGAAGATCGAAGTCTTCTTCCCTTGGGCCGTGGTTCAGCCAGACCACCTTCTCAACGCCTTGTACGCGGCGGTATTCTGCTTCCATCTCCGCCCGGCTCATTTCCGGATTGATCCTTTGCGCGAACGCGCCGCCGACCATCAACACGCCGCGCCCGTTGCACTGGCGGTTTCCGGCGTCGCATTTCATCTGGGAGCTGATGGCCGCTATGCCCATTGGTGCGACCAGCTCGCGATCAAGATAGCTAACCTTCCGATCGAAGTGGCGCGAGGCAAAGTCTGCAATCTTCATGTCGCCGTCCTGCCGCCGCAGGAATACGGGGCCCGGATCCTGAATGGCGCCAAACAGCATCGGCGTGATCTGGAAATCGATCCGGGCAAGGTCCACGCCCGCTTCGGTCAGCCGGGCAGAAATCCGGGCATGCATTTCTTCCGGTGTCCGGGTGGTTTCGGGATTGGCTTCAGCATCCAGCCAGGAGGTCCACTGATTATAAAGAATGCGTACGCGCACATGCGGCGAAATTTCCCGGATCAGAGGCACCAGCGTCTCGGTCATCGGCTCGCCGCCGAGGAAACCGTTCTCGCCCCAGGTCACCCAGATCGTGTCCTGATCTTCAAATTCTGTCGTCGCCAGATACCGACCGCTGTCGTGGTCACCAGCCATCATCGCTGGCCCTGCGGCGCAGGCGGCCGGGGCTATCGCGGCGGTGGCAAGCAGGCTGCGGCGTGTCCACAGGAGCGGCGTGTTCATCTGGCGTCCCCTTATTTGTCCCCGGCAGGAAGCTTAAGCCGCGAGGCGGGCCGCGCCAATGGTCATGGCGGGGCAAGGGGGAAGGGGCGTTTAGCGCATCAGGCTGGGCAGGCTGTCCTGGTCGGCGCTGGCCTGGCGGGCGAGCGCCTTCCGGATCGGGACCATCTTGTTGGCCGCTGTCAGGGCGAGCGACCGCAGGGGTTTCAGCAGCAGATTGTCATTGGAGAAGGTGCGGTCCACTGCGTCCATGAACAGGGCGGTTGCCGCCGAGTCGAAGCGGCGCCATTCGCGGTAACGCGCCAGCACCGTGTCGCTCCCGGGGTCGAGGCCAACTTCGCGGGCCTCGCTGATAATGTCGAACAGGGCGGCGGCGTCCTTGAAGCCAAGGTTCAGGCCCTGGCCGGCCAAAGGATTGACCCGGCGGGCCGCGTCGCCCAGCAGCGCGACTCTCGGGCCGACCATGTCGAGGGCAATCTGAAGGACCAGCGGGTAGGAGAGGGGCGGCCCGGCAAGCGTCATCGGCCCGGCAAATTCGGAGAAGCGGGCATTCAGTTCCGCCTCGATCGCGTCCTTGGGCATTTTTGCCAGCGTCTCGGCGGCGCCGGTCTTCATATACCAGGCCAGGTTTGCCCGATTGTCAGGCAGCGGCAGGGTCGCAAACGGGCCTTCCGGCGTGAACAGCTGCCGGGCTATGCCGCCGTGCGGGCGGGAAAGCTGCACATCTGCCGCAAACACGCTCTTTCCATAGCTGCGGCCTTCGGTGCGGATGCCTGCGGCCTGCCGGACGGCGGAATGAATGCCGTCACAGGCGGCAATCACCGCGCATTTGATCGTTTCGCCGCTTTCCAGCTGCACTAGTGCGCCACCAGCTTCCGGCGTGTAGCCTGAAAAACGGGCGCCGCGCTTCCAGATCAGCCCGTCGGTCGCTCCGGCCTGCCGGTCTAGGGCTGCCTGAAGGGCGCCCGCCGGCACCAGTTCACCCAGCGCTTCGCGGTCGCCGTCGGGCAGGTCGTCTGTCGAAAAAGCCGCCCAGGGCGCCCCGAACCAGTGGGTGCCGCCATCGACAGCTTCCAGTCCGTTCAGGGGTTCTGTCAGGCCGGCAAGATCCTCGTGAACGCCTGCGGCGCCCAGGAATCTCCAGCTGCCGCGGACGATCGCAAAGCTGCGGGTATCAGCAGCAGGCGCAGCGGTTGCAGGCCGGGCATCGATCAGAACGGTGGCAAA
The DNA here is from genome assembly GCF_019679475.1 of Hyphomonas sediminis. Lineage (NCBI taxonomy): Bacteria > Pseudomonadati > Pseudomonadota > Alphaproteobacteria > Hyphomonadales > Hyphomonadaceae > Hyphomonas > Hyphomonas sediminis. The sequence goes on along the minus strand of NZ_JAIEZP010000001.1, from coordinate 670,699 downwards.
GCCTTTTCTGGCCGCCAGGACGGCCAGCGCTGTACCGACGGGGCCGGCGCCAACGACAACAAGGTCTACGTCCAGCGGGGCAGGGGATTGGGGTTCAGCCATGCCAAACAGGTAGCTCTGCGGGGGCTTTCGGTCCAGCGATGGCGCCCCTTTGGGCGATTGGTCGCAACTATGCACAAGGTTTGACCACAAAGTCTCTGAATCGGAGGCCGCCTTTGCGTCATGTGCGACTTTTTCGGGCAGGCGCAATCATATCGCCATGGGAGAGCGCGGGGGGTTCCGGGCTCTGCGAGACGAAGATGGCAAGAAGGAGGGGCCCATGGGCCAATTGATAGGACGATGGATCCGCGGAGCCATGCTTGCTCCGGCGGCACTGCTTACGGCAGGCATGGCATTTGCGCAGGAAGACGATGTCGCGACACGTCTCGCCGCGCTGGAAGAGGCGGTCGGCGGCAGCGCCAGCGCCTATGTCGATAACAGCTACCTGTTCCTCATCGGGGGTCTGATCGTCATGTTCATGGCGGCCGGCTTCTGTATGCTCGAGGCGGGCCTTGTTCGGTCCAAGAACGCTGCGATGCAGGCGACCAAAAACGTCACCCTGTTCGCGGTTGCCGGTCTCATGTTCTGGGTTGTCGGTTACAACATGGCCTATCCCGGCGCGACCGCGCTGATGGGGCTTCTCGGCACCACGCCTGGTCCCTGGAGCGGTGGCGACCTCTCTGTAGAAGCCGATTCCGGCTATGCGCCAGCCTCCGACTGGTTCTTCCAGATGGTGTTCGTTGCCACGGCCGCCTCGATCGTCTCGGGCACAGTGGCCGAGCGCATCAAGATCTGGCCATTCCTGATCTTCACGGCGATCCTGACGGCCTTCATCTACCCGATCGTTGCCAGCTGGGAATGGGGCGGTGGTTACCTCGACACTGTGTGGAGCTTCTCCGACTTTGCAGGCTCGACGCTGGTTCACTCAACCGGTGGCTGGGCGGCTCTGACGGGCGCTCTGATCCTTGGCGCGCGCCGCGGCAAGTATTCGGGCGGTCACGTCAACCCAATGCCGGGTTCCAACATCCCGCTCGCGGCTCTTGGCACATTCATCCTGTGGTTCGGCTGGTTCGGCTTTAACGGCGCCTCGCAGCTTGCTGCCGGCACCGCCGCCGACATCAACGCGGTCGCTCAGATCTTCGCCAACACCAACATGGCTGCTGTCGGCGGCGTGCTGGCGGCCATGATCACCACGGCGGTCCTTTATAAAGGCAAGCTCGACGCCACGATGATCTTTAACGGCGCCATCGGCGGCCTTGTATCGATCACGGCTGAGCCGCTTGCTCCGTCGATGGGCCTGTCGGTCCTCATCGGTGCTGTCGGCGGTGTCCTGGTGGTGATCACCGTGCCGCTACTCGACAAGTTCAAGATCGACGACGTTGTCGGCGCCATTCCGGCGCACCTTGTGTGCGGCATCTGGGGCACGATGATCGTTCCACTCTCGAACGGCGACGCAAGCTATCTCGGCCAGCTGGTCGGCGTGGCGCTCACCGCAGTGTTCGTCTGTGTCGCTTCGACGGTTGTCTGGCTGATCCTTAAATTCACGCTGGGTCTGCGCCCAAGCGAGGAAGACGAGGAAATGGGTCTCGACCGCGCCGAAATCGGCCTGGAAGCCTACCCGGAATTCTCCAACCGCTAATCTGGATAGAATTCCACAGACCAGCGGCCCCGGCGGAGCGATCTGCCGGGGCTTTTAATGTTCAACCAAATGGAGAACACCCTGCCTTGGCTGCAGATTCTTTCAAATTTCAGCCAGTCCGTTTGCAGGGCGTTAAGCCTAACGCGGGCATGGTGAAGGCCCGCACCAGAGTAAAAAACGGAGCGCCTTCCACGATGAAAGATTACGCCAGCCGCGACACAGAACTCCGCACGGTAAGCGATCCCGTCTGGAGAATTCTGACAGGCGCTGCCGCGTTCGGCGCCGGCGTCTTTGTATGCGGCGCCGTGGGCTCCTACACACCGACCGATCCGAGCTGGAATGCCGCCACTGGCGCTGCGGTGCAGAACCTCTTCGGCTCTACGGGCGCCGTCTTTGCTGACCTGGCGCGCCAGACCCTTGGCTGGTCCGGCTGGATCGCGGGCCTCGCCCTGATGATTGGCGGCGCAATGCGTGCGGTTCTGGTTGGCCAGCCGCGTGTTCGCCGCTGGTTGCTCGGGGCGCTGGCCGTCCCGCTTTCGGCGGCTTGCTTTGCCGCCTGGCCGGTTCCGGAATCCTGGCCCCTCAGTGCCGGCCTCGGCGGCATGATGGGCGATGGCCTGTTCAATCTAATCGTTCTGCCGTTCAGCGCCCTGATGCTGCCCGCGCCGCAAACCTGGGCCGGCTTCCTTGCCGGTGGTCTGGCGATGTGGTGCGCACTTTCGGCCCTCGGCTTCGGTCGCCGCGATGCTCAGCTCCTGCAGGAAACAGCTGCCATCGGTGGCCGTCACGCGGTCACCCATGCGCGCGGAGCAGGGGGAATGCTGATCCGCATCGGCCAGAAACTGGTTACCCGTCAGCCTGCGGTCGCCCAAGAGGAAGAAGAGATCGCACCGGCCCGTACCGTCACTGCTGTGCGCGAAGACCGCACGCTGATCATCAAGTCTGATGAGGATTACGTCCCCACGTCGCGTTACCTGCGTGACCTCGATGAGGAAGAGGACGAAGACTACGCCCGCTCCGAAGACGGAGACTGGGAAGATGAGGACGAGGACGAAGAAGGCTTCGAAGCCGCCAATGACGAAGACGACAGCCCGTCGCGTCCCCCGCGCTTCACCTTCTCCAAGCCGAATCAGGCGCCGCGCTCTGCCTCCATTCCAAAGGTTGCACAGCCTGAACGCCGTCGCGTGTCGACCCGCCTGCCGCCGATTGAGCTGATGCAGGAGCCAGAAGCGCGCCGCGAAGTGATCGATGAGGACGCCCTCATCGCCAAGGCCGCGCGCTTGTCTGAAGTCCTGAAGGAATTTGGCATCCGTGGCCGCATCAAGGAAGTGCGCCCCGGCCCGGTCATCACCTTGTTCGAAATGGAACCGGCCCCCGGCGTAAAGTCTTCCCGCGTCATTTCGTTGGCGGATGATATCGCTCGCTCGATGAGCGCCGTCTCTGCCCGTGTCGCCGTTGTGCCTGGCAAGAACGCGATCGGTATCGAGCTGCCGAACGAAGAACGCGAAACAGTCTGGTTGCGCTCGCTGCTGGAAGCGGAAGCCTATACCGGTAACCGCTCAAGCCTTCCGATGGCGCTGGGTGAAGACATCGGTGGTCTGCCGACTGTCGTGGACCTCGCCAAGATGCCTCACTTGCTCATCGCCGGTACCACCGGTTCGGGTAAGTCGGTCGGCGTCAACGCCATGATCCTGTCGCTGCTCTACCGCCACACACCGGAACAGTGCCGCTTCATCATGATCGACCCCAAGAAACTCGAACTCTCCGTATACGAAGGCATTCCCCACCTCCTGGCTCCGGTCGTCACCGAGGCGGACAAGGCCGTCAACGCGCTGAAATGGACCGTGCGCGAGATGGAAAGCCGTTACGAGCTGATGTCAAAAGCCGGCGTCCGGAATCTCGGCGGCTATAACGAGAAGGCCGCGAAGTATCGCACCGCCGGGGAAGAGATGACCCGCAAGGTGCAGACCGCCTTCGATGATCGCGGCAAGCCCGTCTATGAAACCGAAATCCTGCCGACCGACCATATCCCGAACATCGTCGTCGTGATCGACGAGATGGCGGACCTGATGCTGGTTGCCGGCAAGGAAGTGGAAAGCTGCGTCCAGCGTCTCGCCCAGATGGCGCGCGCCGCCGGCATCCACTTGATCACCGCCACACAGCGTCCGTCCGTGGACGTTATTACCGGCACGATCAAGGCCAACTTCCCGACCCGGATCTCCTACATGGTGACCAACAAGGTCGATAGCCGCACGATCCTCAACGAGCAGGGCGCCGAACAGCTCCTTGGCATGGGCGACCTGCTGTATCAGGCCCCCGGCAAGAAATCCCAGCGCCTTCACGGTCCGTTCGTGTCAGATGAAGACGTGGGCGCAGTGGCCGATTGGCTGCGCGACCAGGGCGAGCCGGATTATGTGATGGACATTCTTGACGCGCCCGATGACGGCTCCACGGGCTCGGCCGTGATGGATGCCATCCTCGGCACCGGTGGCGGCGGCGATGAAGATGAAGGTCTCTTCGCCCAGGCGATCCAGATCGTCGTCCGCGATCAGCGCGCCTCGACTTCTTATCTCCAGCGCCGTCTGAAGGTTGGCTACAACAAGGCCGCCGGCCTGATCGACCGCCTGGAAGAAGAAGGTATCATTTCTGCTCCCAACCACGCCGGCAAACGGGAAGTCCTCGCCGGCGGCAATGGCGGCGGCAAGGCAAGCGCGGCCTAGACTTCTCTCTCTTCAGCCATGGTGGGCCCCCAAGGGGCGGCCCCCTGCCTTCCAGAGAAGAGGGCGGGGGCCATTCCGTTTTCGGGCCATGCCGGAACCGCCTTATCCCATCGGATAGAGGATTTCCCTGGAAACCTGATCGCAGGCTTTCATCACATCGTTTGAAAGCGTCAGATCGGCTGCCGCCAGAATATCGGCGAGCTGATCATGCTTCGAAACGCCGACAATCGTGGACGCAACGAAAGAATGTTGTTTCGACCAAGCTGTCGCCAGCGTCACCGGGCTGATTCCCGCTCCGGCGGCGATCTCCATATAGCGCGCCGTGGCGGCCAGTGATTTCTCATTGACGAAGCGCTGGGCCATCGCGGTATGCCGGCCGCCCCGTGTGGCGTAAGCAGAGAACCGTGCACCCTCCGGGAATGCGCCGCCCTGATACTTTCCTGAAAGAACGCCGCCGCCCAGAGGGGAGTAGGGGATGAGACTCACGCCTTCCCGATCGCACACTTTGGACAAAGCGTCTTCAAACCGGCGATTGTTGAGTGAGAAGTTATTCTGAATGGTCTGATAGCGGACAGTCCCGAGACGGCTCGATGTCTCGATGGACTTCATCAGGCCCCAGGCATCCTCGTTCGAGCAGCCGACGATGCGGACGTAACCCTCACGCACCAGATCGTCGAGCGCTTCCATGGTTTCGTCAAACGGCGTCCCGTGATCGGGCCAATGGGTCTGGTAAAGGTCGATATAGTCCGTCTGGAGACGGGTGAGGCTTGCCTCCACTGCGCGGCGGATGTTGTGGCGGTCCAGCGCGGTCATCTCCCCGCGTTGTGCGCCTTTGATCCAACCATGGGAAGGGCCGCACACCTTCGTCGCAAGAATAATCCTGTCCCGATCCTTGGTTTTCATCCAACGGCCGACGATCTCTTCGGTCAGGCCGCCATACTTGATATCGGGGGGTACCGGATAGTTCTCCGCCGTGTCGAAGAAGTTGATGCCTGCGTCCAGGCTCGCGTCCAGGATGCGGAAGGCTTCCTTTTCGTCAGTCTGGGTGCCGAAGGTCATTGTGCCCATACAGATGTCGGACACATAGATGGCGCTCTTGCCGAGGCGGCGATGTTGCATGGCGTCTACTCCCGTGATCGTTTCGCCGCCACCCTAACGCGGCTGTCGCCGAGCGCCAGTCCCGGCAACGGGATACCCAAACGCCCCATGGTGGTAGGCGGCCTTGACTGCTCGCAGAGCAAAATCCGGGTGGCGGAGTTTCGCGGTCGGACGTATAGCGCGCCGCATGAGCTCCGCCCTTCGCCTTGGTTTTCCCGCTGCGCTTCTCTCCTACCTGATCTGGGGGAGCTTGCCGCTTTATATACGTGTCATGAAACATACCGGTGCGCTCGAGCTATTGGCTCACCGAGTGCTATGGTCTGTGCCGACGGCCATCCTTTTCATTGCGGTGGCGGCCAACTGGCGGGATGTACGTGCGGCCTTCACGGGCAGCAATCTGCGCTGGCTGACGCTCTCTGGCCTGCTGATCGGAGCCAACTGGGCGATCTATATCTGGGCGGTGAACGCCGGCCGGACGATGGAAGCCTCGCTGGGCTATTACATAAACCCGCTCGTAAACGTGCTGTTCGGCATGCTGATTTTCTCGGAAAAGCTGCGTCCAGCCCAGTGGGTCGCAGTTGCGATTGCGGCGACCGGCGTCGCGGTGATGGCCTTTGCATTTGGCCGGGTGCCTTGGGTGGCGCTGGTGCTTTGCATCACCTTTGCCTGCTATTCGGTGATCCGGAAGAAAGTGGCGATTGACAGCCGCGCAGGCTTCCTCGTGGAAGTGGCGCTGCTGGCGCCGGTCGCGCTTGGCTGGCTCGTCTGGTTTGCGACGACGCAGCCCGATGGCCGCTGGCTCGGGGAAGGGGGATGGGATATTCCGCTCCTGATGGCGGCCGGCCCGATCACGGCGATCCCGCTGATCCTCTACGCCCTGGCTGCCAAGCGCCTGCGCTTCTCTACGATTGGCATGATGCAGTATATTGGCCCGACGATTCAGTTCCTGATTGCCGTGCTGGTGTTCAAGGAAGGCTTCGGCACGACACATGCGATTGCCTTCGGTTTCATCTGGACCGCGCTGATCGTCTTTACGGCCGACAGCCTGATGGGAGACGCCAAGGCGCGCCGCCTTGCGCGCACGGCGCGGCCAGCCTGAGCGCGCAAAAAGAAAACAGCGGCGTTCCGGAAGGAAGCCGCTGTGAAGTTTTGTGCATGACGGAAAATGGAGCCCTCCAATTTCCGGTACTCTTCGTTGCAATGCGTATGCCAGTTCCCTCAGAGGCAGCCATAAGCCGCCTCGACGAGGCGCACCGCACGTGGGTCGCCCACCAGCGAGGCCGACTGTCGGTTCATCACATATGCCGCTGAAAGCTCCCGCGCCGGATCGGCAATCGCCATCGAGCCGCCCCAGCCTGAATGACCCAGGGTTTCCGGGTTTGGTCCAAACTTGCCATGGCTGTTGATCATGATGCCGGCGCCAAAGCGCGTATGCATGGGCAACACAAGATCCGGCCCGTCTGTGCGGGGCCGGGTCAGCGCGTCCAGCGTATCCCGCTTTATCAACACTTTTCCGCCGGCGATTTCTCCGCCCCGGGCGTAGGCCTCATAGAGACTCGCAACCGCGAGCGCCGTGCCGTGCCCGTTGGCCGAGGGGATTTCGATTTCCCGCCAGGTCCGGCCCGCCCGGTCCGGCGAGGACCATTTCGAGACGAAGGCGGCCCGGCGCGGCGGGGTGATCTCGCCCAGCGGCGCCAATGCCTTTGGGCGCAGCATATCGCCCACGCGCGGCTCGTCTTTTTCCGGCAGGCCAATCTGGAAGTCGATGCCCGCGGGGCCGCAGATCTCTTCCTTGAGGAGCGCGCCCACCGTGCGCCCGGTGATCCGGGTCACGATCTCATTCAGCATGTAGCCCCAGGTGAGGGGGTGGTATCCATGGGCCGTTCCCGGCGGCCACATCGGGGGGAGGGTCGCAATCGCAGCCGCGCAGGCGGGCGGGTCGAGCCACAGCGCCGGGTCGATTTCCTTCTCAAAGCCCGGCAGGCCGGCCTGATGGCTCACCATCTGGCCGATGGTCACCTCGCCTTTGCCCTCGGCGGCAAACTCCGGCCAGACATCGGCAACGGGCGTTTCATATCCCGCCGGCAGGTTTTCCACGGCCATCGCCAGAACCAGCGCCGAGATCCCTTTGGACGCCGAATAAATCGGAACGATCGTATCTTCCGCCCAGACGCGATCTTTCTGCCGGTCGGCCCAGCCGCCATGGATGTCGACCAGCGTTTCCCCGCCAATGCGCAGGGCAAATCCCGCGCCTTGCTCCTCGTCGCCTGCAAAGTTCGCCTCGAATGCCTCCAGAACAGGCTCGAAGCCGGGGGCGACATAGCCTGAGACTGGGGTGGCGGTAGCATCAGCCATTGAGCGATTTCTCCATCTGGAACCGTTTGAAGGTCTCGTCCCGCCGGACCGCCGTTTCCGGCGCCCAGATTGCAAAACCGTCTTCCACAAAGCGCCTTCGCATGCGGGCGCGCGCCGGTCCAGCCGGGGCGCAGGGCTTAACCGGCGCGTCGAAATCGCCCGGACGGGTCCGTCTGATCTGGACATCCCCGTCCATGCGTTGCATCGCTCCTCAGGATTTCTGCATCAGATGTAAGGGCCGATCCTGCCATGTCCACCAAGCACCGTCCGCGCCGCTCCTGTCTCTATATGCCGGGGGCTAACACCCGCGCGCTCGAAAAGGCCCGGGAGATCCCCGCCGACACGCTGATCCTGGATCTTGAAGACGCTGTTGCGCCGGAAGCCAAGGAAGAGGCCCGCGCCGCCATTCTCGCGGCTGTCTCCCAGGGCGGTTATGGCAAGCGCGAGATCGTGATCCGGATGAACGGCCTCGACACGCCCTGGGGCCATGACGACCTGAAAGCGATTGCGACTTCCGGCGCCCATGCCGTGCTCGCACCGAAGGTCACCAGCCACCGCGACATCGAACGCCTCAGCCAGCTGCTGAAGGAAGCCGGCGCGCCGGACGATATGGCCCTGTGGGTGATGATCGAGACCCCGCTTGCCATCCTCAACATCAAGGAAATCGCCGCCTCAGCCATCGGCACGCACCTCACCACATTCGTCATGGGCACGAATGATCTGGCCAAGGAATACCGTGCCCGGATGACGCCGGACCGGATCGCCTTCCAGACCGCGCTTCAGCTGTCGATGGCCGCAGCCCGTGCCTACAGCCTCAATGCGATCGATGGCGTCTATAACGACATCAAGAATGAAAACGGCTTCCGCGATGAGTGCGAACAGGGCCGCGATCTCGGCTTTGACGGCAAGACGCTGATCCATCCGAGCCAGGTTGACGAGGCCAATCGCATCTTCGCGCCCAGCCCGCATGATGTCGAACAGGCGAAGGCCGTCATCGAAGCGTTCGCCGATCCGGCCAATGCCGGGAAGGGCGTGTTGAAAGTGAATGGAAAGATGACCGAGCTGCTCCACTTGGAAGAGGCCAACCGTATCGTGGCGATGGACGAGGCGATCCGGGCGCTCGCCTGATCCTGCTTCCATCCTCACAGGAGACCCGACATGGCTTATATCTTCATCCACAATCCAGGCTGCTCGACCTCACGCAACGGTCTTGAGCTGCTGAAAGAAAACGGGATCGAGCCAAAGGTTCGCAAATACATGACTGAGGCCGAGCGGCTTTCGGTCGACGAGCTGAAGGACATTGCGAAGAAGCTGAAGGCGAAATCGCCGCGCGAATTCCTCCGCAAGAAGGATGCAGATGCGGCGGGTCTTTCCGAGACGGCCCCTGACGAGGAAGTCTACGCCGCAATGGCGGAGAACCCGAAGCTCATCCAGCGTCCCATCGGCATCAATGGCCGCAAGGCCGCGCTTGGGCGGCCGATTGAGAATCTGCTCGAAATCCTTTGATTTCAGGCCATCCGGGCCCGAATTCGATAAAATTTGAACGATTTGCTTGGCGGTTTCTCAGCCCTGACAGGCGATAAGGGCAATCATGTTGCTTATCGCCCTCTCAACTGCCGGTCTTCTCCTTGGCTTTTCCGCCTTCACGGCCTTCGGGCTGCCATGGCTGGTCATGGGGAACCGGGCCTTTGAGGAGTTCGCCGATCGCCGCGACCAGCATCTGATGGCCGGCATCCTCGGGACTGCGGCGATTGCGCTCGCTTGCATGCCGCTTTTGAATTCCGCCTTGATTTCGGCCGCCCCTCACATGCAGGTGTTCGCCGAAACCGTAATGGGCGTTCCTTCGCGCTTCTGGAGCTAAGGCCCGGAAGGCGCTAAGGCTCGCCCATCAGCAATGAGGGCGAGACATGGCAACGGGCGTCAAATCCAATCCCGGCAATTTCTTCGAGGACTTCCGTCCCGGCGAATCCCTTATTCATGCAACGCCTCAGACGGTGACGGAGGGCGATATCGCCCTTTACCGCGCCCTCACAGGCAATCGCTTCGCCCAGTATTCATCGGCCGAGTTTGCCAAGGCCGCCGGTATGTCGGGTCTTTGCGTTGATCCGTTGCACGCCTTCCACATTGTCTTCGGCAAGACCGTGCCGGACATTTCCCTGAACGCGGTCGCCAATCTCGGCTATGCCGATGGTCGCATCCTGCGCCCCGTCCTGCCGGGCGATACACTACGCGCCACCTCCGACGTGATCGGCGTAAAGGAAAACTCCAACGGCAAGACCGGCGTCGTCTGGGTCCGCACCAAGGGCCTCAACCAGCGCGGCGAAGAAGTGATGAGCTATGTCCGCTGGGTGATGGTCAACAAGCGCGACGCCGCCTCGCCCGCGCCTGAAGCGGTCGTGCCGGAGCTTCCCGCTGCCGTCGCCCAGGAAGACCTGGTCGGCTATCCCGAAATGAAGGCCTGGCCGTTCGCTCAGTCGGGCAGCCGGCATGTCTTTGAGGATTATGAGACCGGCGAGAAGATCAACCATGTCGACGGGATGACCGTTGAGGAGGCCGAGCATCAGATCGCCACGCGCCTTTATCAGAACACCGCCAAAGTTCACTTCGATGCGCATGGCCAGAAATCCAGCCGTTTCGGCAAGCGCCTGATCTATGGCGGCGTGGTGATCTCGATTGCCCGCTCGCTGGCGTTCAACGGGCTTGAAAACGCTGGCCAGATCCTCGCCATCAATGCGGGCACGCATGTGAACCCGCTCTTCGCGGGCGATACGATCTATGCCTGGAGCGAAGTGCTGGACAAAGCCGAGCTGTCGGAAACCTGCGGGGCCCTGCGCCTGCGTCTCGTCGCGGTGAAGGATGCCGATCCCGGTGCCTTCATCCACAAGGACGACGCCGGCAAGCACGACACCCGCGTCCTGCTCGACTTCGACTATTGGGCCGCCATCCCGCGCGCCCGCTAGCGTAAGCGGTAGCTCACCCTATATTCTCCCGATGGGCGGCTATCCTCCATATTCCGGATTTACCGAGTTCGCGCTCGCGCTGGGCGTGACCCTCTCGGCAATTGTCAGCCTGCTGGGCACGTCCAGCCGGAAGCAGATGATTGCGAATGGTGAGGCTCGCATGTCGGATCTGGCGGAAATGACCGGCATTCTGGACCCTAAACAGCTTCTGGCTGTGTTTGGGCCTCCCGATATGGGGCGTATCTGGCGGAACGTGACGCTGCTCGACGTGCGGCGCGCCCGCGCGCCGGCCGGATGGCTGATGTCCAGCGATCTGGTCGACTATGCCTGCGTTCTGGCCGCCGGCCTCGCTTTGGCGTTCGATTACTGGCTGGTTCCACTGCTTTTGCTGGCTGCTTTGGCGGTTCAGGCCTCCGGCTGGATTGTCTCGGCCCGCGTTCCGAAATAAGGGGCAGGGGGGAGCGCGGTTTCGCGTGTCTGGGGAAATCTAGGAATCCGGTCCATGAAGCTCTGGAAGATGAACGGCGCGGGCAATGCCTTTGCCATATTCGATGCGCGCTCGACGGCGTTCACGCCGACTGTGGACCAGATCCGCAAGATCGCTGAAGACCTGAAAGCCGACCAGGTGATCGCGATGGAACGCGACGCCACCAAGGATGTGTTCATGCGCATCTGGAACTCGGATGGCTCGGAAGTTTCCGCCTGTGGCAATGCCACCCGCTGTGTCGGCCTGCTGATGCTGGAGGAAACCGGCAAGGACCGCGTCACCATCCAGACCGAGGCGGACATGCTGCACGCCTATCGCGCCGACGGCGGCCTCATCACAGTCGATATGGGCTCGCCCCAGATGGGCTGGGAAGACATTCCCCTCTCCGAAAAGATGGATGTGCGCGGTGTTGACCTGAAAATCGGGCCGATTGATGCGCCGATCCTCGCCCGCCCGGCCGTCGTCTCGATGGGTAACCCCCATGCGGTCTTCTTCGTGAAGGATGTGGCCGCCTACGATATTCCGGCCATCGGCCCGCTGGTGGAATGGCACCCGCTGTTCCCGGAAGGCACCAATGTCGGCTTTGCCCAGGTGATCGATCGGGAAACCATCCGCCTGCGCGTCTGGGAACGGGCCGCTGGTCTCACCAAGGCATGTGGCACCGGCGCCTGCGCTGCGCTCGTCTGCGCGGCCCGCGCCGGGCTCACCGGTCGCAAGGCCCGTATGATCCTCGATGGCGGCGATCTCATCATCGACTGGCGCGAAAGCGACGACCACGTCTACATGACCGGCCCGGTTGAGCTGGAATTCGAAGCGGAAATCTAAACCCTTCCGGGGGCTTGCGGCGGCGCCACGCTAGGCCATTCTGTGCCGGCACACATTCGGAGACCCGCCCCATGCGCCTTCCTGTCCTTCTGGCTTCCGCTTTCCTCGCGCCGCTTCTCGCCGCGCAGGCCCAGTCGATCAGCGTCAACAAAGGCCAATGGCGCGTTGATCAGGACTCCTATTTCAGAGGCATCGCCGATGGCGAAGTCCTTGATATGCCGCCGGAGTTCAGCTCAATCGACGAATGCTGGACGCTCGATGAAGAGGTCCTGATTGATGAAAGCATGGTCGCCATGTTCGAAGGCTGTGTGTCTACAGGCAGCAAGGCGCTGCCCTATGGCGTCGCGATTGGCGTTTCCTGCGACTTTGACGGCCTGCTTGTCGGCGGAACGCTGGCCTTCTCTGTCAGCCACACGCGCGACAGCTTCTCCGCCCATCTCCAGCTGAACAATGAGGCCAACGACGGGCTCGATTTCCAGAGCGATCTCCTGATGATTGGCCACCGCACGGGCACCTGCCAGGCCCCGAGCTGAGGCAAAACAGGCCTGGCCGCTTGCATTTCGGCCCCATCGGCGCGATCTGACGGGGCTTATGGCAGAGACCGCCCCTTCTTCCGGCCCGACCGTCATTACGCTCGGATGCCGTCTCAACACCTACGAGTCCGAGGTGATGCGCCGCCATGCGCAGGAGGCGGGGCTTGAGGAGGCTGTCATCATCAACACTTGCGCTGTCACCTCCGAGGCGGTGCGCGGCGCCCGCCAGGCCATCCGCCGCGCGGCCCGCGAGAACCCCGGCGCGCCGATCCTGGTGACAGGCTGCGCCGCGCAAACCGATCCGCAGGCCTTTGCCGCGATGCCGGAAGTCACCCGCGTCATCGGCAATCATGACAAGATGAAAGCCGAAACCTGGAAACCGGCAGATCTGCTCGGCGGCGAAGAAAAGGTTCGCGTCAACGATATCATGAGCGTGCGGGAAACCGCTGCTCACCTGATCGACGGGATGGAAGGGCGCGCCCGCGCCTATGTGCAGGTCCAGAATGGCTGCGACCATCGCTGCACCTTCTGCATCATTCCCTATGGCCGCGGAAATTCCCGCTCCGTCCCGGCGGGGGAGGTAGTGGCGCAGGTGCGCGCCCTCGTCGCCAGCGGGCATTATGAAGTCGTGCTGACGGGCGTTGACCTCACCAGCTGGGGCGCAGACCTTCCGGGCACGCCGCAACTCGGCAATCTTGTCCAGCGTCTCCTGAAGCTCGTGCCAGATCTCCGCCAGCTGAGGATTTCCTCCATCGACGCAATCGAGATGGATGACGCCCTCCTCGAAGCGATGGCAGAGCCGCGCCTGGCGCCTTACCTGCACCTCTCGCTCCAGCATGGCGACAACCTGATCCTTAAGCGGATGAAACGCCGCCACAGCCGGGAGGACGCCATCGCGCTCGCCGAGCGCCTGCGTACGATCCGTCGGGATATCGCTCTGGGGGCGGACATCATCGCGGGCTTCCCGACTGAGACAGACGCGCATTTTGAAAACTCGCTCCGCCTCGTCGAGGAGTGCGGCCTCTCTTTCCTGCATGCCTTTCCCTACAGCCCGCGCCCCGGAACGCCCGCCGCGCGGATGCCCCAGCTTGCCAAACCGCTGATCAAGGCGCGCGCCGCGCGCTTGCGCGAAGCAGGGGAGACGGCGCTGATACGTCACTTTGAGCGCCATGTCGGCCAGCAACGCGAAGCCCTTGTGGAGCGTGGCACGATGGCGCGCCTGTCAGATTTCACCCAGGTCAAACTCAGTCAGCCGGACGCGGAGGGTGGACGCATGCTCTCCGTGCAGATAACCGACCATGACGGCAAACAGCTTCTCGGAACACCTTTATGATCCTCTGGTTCGGCAAGAAAAAGAAACTCGAAGAGGCCAAGGCCGCCGGCGAGGCAATGAAAGCGCCCGAGCTTTCAGCCGAAGAGCTTGCCGCCCAGGAAGCCGCCGCGCGCGAAAAGGAAGAGATTGAGCGCAAGGTTGCTGAAGCCAACCGCGCCTGGGAAGAGCGTCAGCGCCGCGAAGCGCAGGAAGCCGAAGATGAAGCCATCCGCGCGAAAGCCGCCGCAGAGCTGAAGCTTCTGGAAGAACGCCGCGAGCATGAGCGCCTGCGCGCTGAAGCGGCGGAAGCCGCCCGCCTCGCCGCCGAAGCAGAAGCCAATGATCCGGGTCTCTTTGGCCGTCTGGGGCAGGGGCTGGCGCGCTCCACGGCAAAGATTTCCGAAGGCATTGCTGCGCTGGGCCGCCGCAAGCTGGACGAGGATACGCTCGACGAGCTGCAGGATCTTCTGATCACGTCCGATATGGGCGCAAAGGTCGCCGCGCGTGTTACCAAGGGGATTGCGAAAGAGCGGTTCGACAAGGAAATTGGCCCCGACGAAATCCGGCTTGCCCTCGCTGAAGAAATCACGGACATCCTGAAGCCGCGCGAAAAAGTCGTCGACTTTTCAGATGGTCCGCGTCCGCGCATCGTGATGTTTGTCGGCGTGAATGGTTCAGGCAAGACCACGACCATCGGCAAGATTGCGTCCAAGCTGAAGGATCAGGGGGCCAAAGCGCTGCTGGTGGCTGCCGATACATTCCGCGCCGCCGCAGTCGAACAACTCAAGGTCTGGGGCGCGCGCGCCGACATTCCGGTTCTTTCCAAGGATACCGGCGCAGATGCGGCGGGTCTCGTCTATGAAGCGGTGGAGAAAGCCAAAGCCGAAGACCTCGATCTCGTCCTGATCGACACGGCAGGCCGCCTGCAGAACAAGGCGGAGCTTATGTCGGAGCTTGCCAAGGTCGTCCGTGTCGTGAGGAAGATTGATCCGGATGCGCCCCATGATGTCATCCTGGTGCTCGATGCGACCGTTGGCCAGAACGCGCTCTCCCAGGTCGAGGCGTTCCGGCATACGGCCGGCGTGACGGGTCTTGTGATGACCAAGCTTGATGGCACGGCGAAAGGCGGCGTCCTGGTCGCGATTGCCGAGGCGCACGACCTGCCGATCCACTTCATCGGTATCGGCGAAAAAGCAGAAGACCTCCGCCCGTTCAGTGCGGAGGCCTTTGCGAAGGCGCTGGTGGGGATCAAGGCTTAGGCCGGTCTATTCGGCTGCGCGCCGCCCGTCGTCAAAAATGTCCTCGATCTGACGCTCGAACAGCCGGGCGATCGCAAATGCCAGAGGCAGGGACGGGTCATACTTTCCGGTCTCAATGGCATTGACCGATTGCCGGGATACATCGAGCAGGTCTGCCAGTTGCTGTTGGCTCCAACCCTTTTCTGCCCTCAGGGTACGAATGGTGTTTTCCATGAGCGCCTCCGTCAGACCGTCTTGCCAAGTATCTGGCGAACGTGGGCAAAGCCGTAGAGAAAGAAGAAGGCGGGTCCGAACAGGAACAGCGGGATATCCGGGATCACGTTGAAGCGCTCCATGAAGCCCAGCACAAAAACCAGCGCCGTCAACATCACCCCGGCTTCGCTCAGCGCCTGAAGCTGGCGCAAACGTGTGTATTCGTCCGTTTCACGAACGAGCCGCATAATCGACCACAGGATCGCGGCCAGCGGCAGAGAAACGCCCAATGCAGCGCCGGTCCGCGCTGCAGCGGAGGCCGTCTTCATGTCGATGAATGTCATGGCAAAGATCAATGCTGCGCAATAAAGCGCCATCATCGGCACGAAGATCATCAGGTAACGTTTGTTGGCTGCTCGAAAGCCTTTTGGCCGGATCATTGGGATCTCTCCTTGTCAAGTTTCCTTGTCTATATGACAAGTGTCCTTGTCATGTCAAGCGAGCTTTACAACATTCCTTGATCCAACCTGCCAAAAGAAATCCCGGCGCGGCGGGGCCGGCCGGGATCGTCAATTGGTCTTCCCGATTGACGGACTATTCCGCCGCGATTGCCTGAACCGGTGCTGCCCGCGCGCCGCGGACGAGGCGGCCGGGCCGCTTGCCGGTCGGGTCTCCGTCTCGGTGGGTGATCTCACCCTTCAGGATCGTGGCAGTATAGCCCGAGGCGCGCTGCATCAGGCGGCGCCCGCCGGCCGGCAGGTCGCGCTGGATGGTTGGCAGGTGCAGCTTCAGGTTTGCCAGGTCGATCACGTTGAGGTCTGCGCGGTATCCCGGCGCAATCAGCCCGCGATCCCACAGACCAATCCATTCAGCTGTCTTGCGCGCCTGTCGCTGCACGATGCTCTCAACAGAGAGCTTCTTGCCCTTCATCCGGTCGCGTACCCAATGGGTCAGCATGGTTGTCGTGAACGATCCGTCGCAGATCATGCCCACATGCGCCCCACCATCGGAAAGGCCGGGCAGGGTGGCTGGGCTCTCCATCATCTCCAGGATTGGATCGAGTGAGCCTTGCGCATAGTTCAGGAAAGGCAGGTAGAGCACGCCCATCCCGTCACGCTCCAGCATCAGGTCCAGAGCGACGGCTTCCGGCGTCATCCCACGCGCTTCGGCAATCGCGGCCAGCGTACTCTCCGGTCCGGGTTCATAGTTCACTGGATCGCTCAGTTGGAAGATCTTGCCCAAATTGCGCAGCGTGGATTTGACGAACGGATTGTCCGCACTCGGCTCGTCGGCCAGAAGCTGCGCACGGAACGCCGGATCGCGAAGTCTTGCCACGCGTTCGGCCAGCGGCAGATGCGCAATCGATTGATAGGTTGGGTGGGCGGTGAACGGGTTCAGCGTCAGGTCCAGCCCCAGCAGCACGCCGACAGGGCGGGGCGCCACTTGCGCGCGGATCGGCACGCCGTCATTCGCGGCGGCTTCAATGGCGCCAAGCAGCTTGCGCCAGGCATTGGGCGCCACATCCGATTGGGCCAGCGATACCGAAAGTGGCCGGCCGGAAACTTCCACCAGATGCCGCAGCATCGCGGCTTCCTTCAGCGGGTCGTTGAAGTCTGACACAAACTGCAACACGCCCCGGCCTGCCTCTGAAAGGCCCATGGCGATGCCTTCCAGCTCTGCCTGAGAGGCGGTCAGCGTCGGCGTTGGCTGGCCATCGGAGGTGCGGTGGTTCAGCGTGCGCGAAGTGGAAAATCCCATCGCCCCGGCCATCATCGCTTCCTTGGCCAGCTTGGCCATGGCGGCAATATCTTCTGGGGTCGCATCTTCCCGGTTGGCGCCGCGGTCGCCCATCACGAACACGCGCAAGGCCGCATGGGGCAGCTGCGCGCAGACATCGGTGTCGAAGCGGCGCGTGGAAAGAAAGTCGAGATAGTCGGGGAAGCTTTCCCACGCCCAGGGCAGACCTTGGGAGAGAACAGGGAAGGGGATGTCCTCCACGCCCTCCATCAGGCGAATGAGGCGATCATGGTCTTCGCTTTTGCAGGGCGCAAAGCCCACGCCGCAATTGCCCATCACCACGGTCGTGATGCCGTGAATGGACGAGGGGCTCATCTCCTCGCCCCAGGTCACCTGGCCATCATAATGGGTATGCAGGTCAACAAAGCCCGGCGTCACGATCTGGCCTTTGGCGTCGATCTCTTCGATGCCTTTGCCGTTTACCTTGCCTACAGCGGTGATCACGCCGCCGGATACTGCAACGTCCCCCTCATACGCTTCAGCGCCGGTGCCATCGACGATGGTGCCGCCGCGAATGATCAGGTCATGGGTTGTCATCTGCGTAGTCCTCCGGGTCATCTCTTCTTTTTCTCGGGCGAGGATGCCGCAAGGGTGGGGCCTGTCAAACCCTGACGCCGCTTCCCCCTTGTCCGATTCCGGCCTAATCGGTGCGCCGATGTCCGCCCCGCTCCTCCCGGTTATTCTCTGCCTCCTGTCGGCGCTCACGGTTGCGATCACCAATGTGATGGTGAAACGCGGCGGCGATGTGCTCACCGCGCGCGCCATCGTGGCAATCACGATGGGCCTCAGTGTCCTGCCACTTGCGCCCTTCGTGCCGCTTCCCCCGCCGGAGACCTGGCCGCTGATTGCCATCTCCGTCGTCGTCCACTGGTTCTATCAATTCTCCGCGATCCGGGCGCTGCATCGCGGCGCGCTGTCCCTGGTCTTTCCCGTGATGCGCGGTCTTGGCCCGCTGGCCACAGCGGCGTTTGCGGCCATCTGGCTGCGCGAGGGTCTCGCGCCCCTTCAGATCGCCGGATTGGTTGCCGCCTCCGCCTCGATCCTCGTCTTTGCTTTTCCGACCGCCCAGACGCCGGACGCTCGCCGCCTCGATCGCACGGCGCTCTTCTGGGCCATGATGACGGCGCTCGGCGTTGGTCTTTATGCGGTGGCCGATACGCGCGCCGTCCGCGCCATGCCAGATCCGATGACATTCGTGGTCTGGCTGTTCCTGTTTGACTGGGTCGGCGTCACGATCGTCCTCTTCTGGCAGCGACAGGGCAGGGCGGTTGCCGCCCTCCGCAAGGAGCTGCGCGCCGGTGTCATCGGCGGCATTGCTGGGGCGTTGTCCTATGGCATGGCGATCTACGCCTACACGCTGACGGACGCGGCCATGGTCACGGCCTTGCGCGAAACATCCGTGGTCTTCGCCGCCGCGCTCGGCGCCTGGCTCTTGCGTGAAGGCTTCGGCAAACGCCGGATTATTGCGGCTTCAACGCTCGCCGCCGGCCTCGTCCTGATGCAGGCCGCGGGCTGACGGAACATTTCGTTCATGACATGACGTTACGCAGCTGAACCGGAAGACGCAAAAACGCGTAAGGAAGAGTATGACCGAGATGACCCCGCCGCCTTCGCCCGCCAATGGCATCGGCACTGCCGCCGGCAAGGCAAACCAGATCTGGGGCGATTTTGTCCCGGTGATCGGCTTCATCCTCACCTACAATATCTTCCGCCGTGTCGAGCTGTTTGATGGTCTGATCAATAAAGACACCGCTATCTATTGGGCCACGGGTGTGTTGATCGCGCTGATGCTCGGCTTCCTCGGAAAGCAGATCATCAGCCGCCAGCCGGTTTCCCAGATGATGCTGTTCTCCTCCGCCATCGTCGGCGGCTTCGGCCTGATCGGTATCCTGCTTCAGGAAAAGGCCTTCATCTATGTGAAGCCCACCATCCAGCAGATCTTCATGGCCGGCATGATCTTCATTCCGCTGCTGTTCGGGAAGAACCTCTGGAAGTCGCTCTTCTCAAAAGTGTTCGACCTTCCCGATTTTGCCTGGCGCACGCTGGCCATCCGCTGGGGCCTGTTCTTCCTCGCCATGGCGGTGTGGAACGAATATCTCTGGCGCACTTACGCGCCGGGCTTCGAGGCCCCGCTCGTACTCGCGGGCATTCCGGTGGCCCCTGCCGGAACCTATGAATTCCTTGGCCTGACCTTCGGCGCAAAGAACGCCGAAGATGTCTGGGCCAACTGGAAGCTCGGCAACATGGTCATCGTTTTCCTGTTTGGCGCGCTGAACACGCCCTACACCCTGAAGCATCTCAGGGAAGCTGAAGCGACTGCCGCGTGACCTTTTCCGTACCCGGCGGGTTGCCAAAGGGTACGAAAACCTCCTGATTCCGGGTTTGGGCATAATGTGTCAGCGCCCAGATTGCCGTCGGAAACGCCATTTGCGACCACGGAATCTCCCGCCAGGGCACCAGTTTCACTTCCAGGCTTTCCGGTCCTGGCGCGATGTCTGACAATAGATGCGCGCGGAACATGATCTGAACCTGCGAAATTCGGGGCACGGAATAGACCCCGAGCAGGGCGTCGATCCGGATTTCGGCCATCGCTTCCTCGCGTGCCTCGCGTATCGCGCCCTCTTCCACGCTCTCGCCCTCTTCCATGAAACCGGCTGGCAGGGTCCAGAAGCCCTTGCGTGGCTCTATTGCACGCCTACAGATGAGGATATGTTCGTCCTTGATTACTACCGCGCCGGTAACGATCTTAGGATTCACGTAATCAACAAAACTGCAGCGATTGCAGATTCTTCGCAACCGATCGTCCCCATCTGGCACATCAAGCCGAAAATCTGTGTTGTGGTAAGGAGTTGGCAATTGATCAGTCATCCAATCTTTATCCTGTCGCCTATATGGAGAATGTGTTTGATCCGCCTACGGGGTTGTTGTTAACGCCGCGGAACACGGATCGGCCCCTTTCCCAGTCTCGTCCCCCAGGACGCCCACCAACCTAAAGACCTCTAACTTACAGGAATCCCATCATGAGCTTCAACCTCAACGCTTCGCCCAGCCACCTGCTTCACCGCGCACAGCAGATCGCTGCAAACCATTCCGCCGCTGCCCTGAAATCGGCCGGCGTCACGCTCCGTCAGTTTTCGGTCCTCGCTGCCCTCTCCGGCAACGAAGGTGTCAGCCAGTCTGACCTTGTCAATGCCACCGGCATCGACCGTTCGACCCTCGCTGACATGGTTGCCCGTATGGAAACTGCTGGCCTCATCAAGCGCGCCGACTCCAAAACCGACGCCCGCGCCAAATCGGTCACGCTGACCGCAAAAGGCAAAAAAGCCTACGACAAAGCCCTCCCGGCTGTTTCGAAAGCCGACGCGGCGCTTTTCTCGACCCTCGCCAAAGCGAAACAAGACGCTCTGCTGCAGGGCCTGACCGGCCTCGTCGACGACGCTGAGAAGAAAGAAGCTGCTCCGGCCGCTCCTAAAGCCCCGAAAGCACCTAAAGCGCCGAAGGCTCCGAAAGCCCCGAAAGCGGCCAAGCCTGCCAAAGCTCCGAAGGCTGCCAAAGCGGCTGCCCCGAAAGCCAAAAAAGCGCCTGCCAAGAAAAAGGCCGCTGCCAAGGCTGAAGTGAAAGCCGCTCCGGTTGCCGTGAAGAAAGCTCCGGTTGCCAAGAAAGCTGCTGCCAAGAAAACGGCTGCGAAGAAGAAATAAGTCTTCTTTCCTTCGTCAGAAGGCTATCAGCGGGGCGCTTCTAGCGCCCCGCTTACTTTTTGGACCAGCTCTTCGTCCAGCGGGCCGCCAATATGCAGGATGATCTGGCCATCCGCGGAGATCACAAAGGTTTCCGGAACGCCCGTCAGCCCGAAATCGAGCCCGCCGCGCCCGTTGGGGTCCAATCCGATCTGGGTATAGGGATTGCCCATCCGCTCCAGGAATGCGGCGCCGTCTTCCAGCTTGTCTTTATAAAGAATGCCGTACACCTGTCCGGGATGCTTCCCGCCCAGCTCAACCAGGTATTTGTGCTCGGCTTCGCAGGGGGCGCACCAGCTGGCAAACAGGTTCACCACCACCGGCTGCCCGCCGGGGGGAGGGGCAAAGGAAATCTCGCCGCTGCCATCCATCAGGGGAAAAATGTGCTGTGGCGCGTCGCGGGAAATCCGCTCGAACTCGCCTTTCGAGGGGCGCATCATCTGCCAGCCGCCAAACCCGGCCACCACCACCAACGCCGCAACCGGCAGGGCGTAGAGCCACCGTTTCATGCGCTCGCCTCGTCATCATTGGCCGCCAGCCTGTCCAGCCGGCGTTTGGCTGCCTTTGCCGCCAGCCAGGCCTGAAGGCAGGCTGCGCCAATCATCAGCGCGCCGATCAGATAGCAGGCCCAGATATAGGCGGCGTTCTTGTCAAACTCCGGCATGGGTCAGGCCTCCAATGCCTTGGCCGTCAGGCGCGCAATGCGCCGCTCACGAATTTCGGTGCGCATATGCGTCATCACGAGGCCGCCAAACAGCAGGCTGTGGCCCAGGCCGGAAATCAGCAGCGGCGTCAGGTAGACTGCCGGCATCGCCGGGCCGTCCGCTGTGATGACGCTGGCAGGCTGGTGCAGCGAGGTGAAGAGGTCCACGGAGAATTTGATCAGCGGCACATTGATTGCGCCCACCATGGCGAGGATTGCCCCGGCGCGGGCTGCCTTCTGGCGGGAATCCATCGCTGCGCGCAGGGCCATATAGCCAAGGAACAGGAAGAACAGGAACAGCACGGACATCATCCGCGCATCGTCCCATTGCCACCAGGTGCCCCAGGTCGGCTTGCCCCAGATCGCGCCGGTCGCAAGGCACAGCGCCGTCCACACTGCGCCCAGCGGCGCGATGGATTTGGCCGCAATGTCTGCCAGTTCGTGGCGCCAGATGAACCAGACGAAGCTGGCAATTGCCAGGGCTGAATAGCTCGCCATGGCCAGCCAGGCGGCGGGAACGTGGACGAACATCACCCGCATGATGTCCCCGCCCTGATAGTCATCCTTCGGAATAATCCAGAGCGCCTGCCAGAGGCCCCAGCCGATGCAGAGCGCGCCCGCGATATAGAAGACAGGCGCCAGCCAGTTCGACAGGCCGAGGAATTTGTGCGGATTAGCGAAATAGGACCACATGACGTTCCCGGAATAACCTTCCCTCAGTCCGCCGCCAAGCGCAGGGCGGCGGCCATGGCATAGGGCGCAACAGCGCAGGCAAAAAGTGTCGAGGCTGCCAGCAGCATCGGCGCGCCGTCAGACCCGATCCCGCCGGTCATGGCAAGGGCGCCGAAGATCGCCGTCGGCACATAAAGCGGCAGGGCGATCAGCGCGATCAGCAGCCCGCCCCGGCGCACCGTTGCCGAAAGGGCCGCGCCCACCCCGCCCCAGAAGAAAAATGCAAGTCCGCCAAGGGTGTAGAGGCCAAGATCGGTCAGCAATTGCGGGCTGATCTGTGCCTGGAACATCAGCGCCAGCAGGGGAGAGGCCAGCGCCAGCGGCAGGCCGGCGGCCAGCCAGTGCGCCAGCGTCTTTGCCGCCGCGATGGCCGCCATGGGCGTGCCCGCTTGCAGCCAGAGGTCCAGCGTCCCGTCTTCCACATCGGCCTGGAAAATCCGCTCCAGCGTCACAAGGCTGGATAGGGCAAGCGCTACCCAGATGATGCCGGGGCCAACCGCCTGGAGGGTCTGGGTATCACTTCCGATACCCAGCGGCACGAGAACGGCTGCCCCGCCCAGGAAGCCGAGTGGCATCAGCGCGCCCGCGCCGCCCGCCCAGGCCTCGCCGAACGCTTGCCGGAACGCCGCCAGAACCGGGGCGCCGCTCAAAGCGTCACCTCCCGGCTCACAGGGAATCCGGAATGGTCGTGCATTGATGCAATAAGGCCGCCTTTTGCCTCAAGATGCCTCAAAATGACATTGTCGAGCAGCTTTCTGCCATCGGCGTCCAGCGCTGTATAAGGCTCATCGAGCAGCCACAGGGGCCGGTCCTCCAGCATCAGCCGGGCAAAGGCCGTGCGCCGTCTCTGCCCCGCTGAAAGGTATCGGCCCGGCACGTCCGCGGCGCGGGTCAGTGCCATTTTCTCAAGGATTTCAGGGATCTTCGCTGTCGATCCCCAGGCTTGCGCCCAAAGCGCCAGATGCTCGCGCGGGGTTTCCTGCGGTTTGATACCTTCCTTATGGCCTACCCAGTGATGGGGCAGAGGGCGGGAGATATCCCCCGCTTCGGCCCGTGTCAGTCCCGCCAGCATCCGCAGCAGCGTCGTCTTGCCCGCCCCGTTGGCGCCGCGCAGCACGATGGCTTCGCCGGGCGCAAGGGTGAGGCCTATCCCGCGGAACAGCACCCGTTCACCCCGCAGGATAGCGAGGCCGCTGGCATGGATCAGGGGCGCGGTCGAAGTCGTCACCCGCGCAGGCTTAGCCTGTTCGCCCCTGCCTGCAAACGGGGCCTTGCGCCGCGATTAACGTATTGACCCTTTGTCCCAATTGCGCCGGAAGGGCAGGGCCTATATGAGGGCCGCAGCGACGAAAGCGGGCCTCCAGACCGTGAGGCCCTTTACCAGGAGGCAAGGGTCGGACATGCCGTCAAAGGACAGCTTCAAATCGAAAAGCACGCTCACCGCAGCTGGCAAGACGTACACTTATTACTCGCTGGAAGCAGCGGCGAAGAATGCAGGCCTTGGCGATGTTTCGCGCCTGCCCGCCTCGCTCAAGGTTCTGCTGGAGAACATGCTGCGGTTTGAAGACGGCCTGACGGTCGTTGAAGACGACATCCGCGCCTTCGGCGAATGGGCCGACAAGGGCGGCAAGAACCCCCGCGAGATCGCCTATCGCCCGGCCCGCGTGCTGATGCAGGATTTCACCGGCGTTCCGGCCGTGGTTGACCTTGCCGCCATGCGCGACGGCATCATGGGCCTCGGCGGCTCTGCCAAGAAGATCAATCCGCTGGTTCCGGTCGACCTCGTGATCGACCACTCGGTGATGATCGATGAATTCGGCACCCCGCGCGCCTTCCAGGCCAACGTCGACCTGGAATATGAGCGCAACATGGAGCGTTACACGTTCCTGAAATGGGGCCAGAACGCGTTCAACAATTTCCGCGTCGTTCCGCCCGGCACCGGCATCTGCCACCAGGTGAACCTCGAATACCTCGCCCAGACTGTCTGGACTGATACGGACACCGACGGCTCCGTCCTCGCCTATCCCGACACGCTGGTCGGCACCGACAGCCACACCACGATGGTCAACGGTCTCGCCGTTCTCGGCTGGGGCGTCGGCGGTATCGAAGCGGAAGCGGCCATGCTCGGCCAGCCGGTTTCGATGCTCATCCCGGAAGTTGTCGGCTTCAAGATCACCGGCGCGCTGAAGGAAGGCGTCACCGCCACCGACCTCGTGCTGAAAGTGGTGCAGATGCTCCGCAAGCACGGCGTTGTGAACAAGTTCGTCGAATTCTTCGGCGAAGGCCTCAACAACATGCCGCTGGCTGACCGCGCGACGATTGCCAACATGGCCCCGGAATACGGCGCCACCTGCGGCTTCTTCCCGATCGATGACGAGACGATCCGCTACCTCCGCCAGACGGGCCGCGAGGAAGACCGCATCGCCCTCGTCGAAGCCTATGCCAAGCAGAACGGCTTCTGGCGCGGCGCTGACTATGCGCCGGTCTACACCTCGACGCTGCATCTCGACCTGGGCGATGTCGTCCCGGCCATCTCCGGCCCGAAACGCCCGCAGGATCACGTGGCCCTCGACGCTGCGGCCCAGACCTTCGGCGACTATATCGACGGCATCCGCAAGCCGGCTGTCGCTCCGTCGGCCCAGAAGTCGGACATGACGGAAGAGGGCGGCGCGCCCGCTCCCAAAACGATCCCCGGCGACCATGCCGGCCCGAGCGAGGCGGCCGTTGAAGGCCATGACTGGAAGCTGCGCGACGGCTCCGTCGTGATCGCCTCGATCACGTCCTGCACCAACACGTCGAACCCCTATGTGCTGATCGGCGCCGGCCTCGTCGCCCGCAAGGCACGCGCCCTTGGCCTCACCCGCAAGCCGTGGGTGAAAACCTCGCTGGCACCGGGATCGCAGGTCGTCTCCGAATATCTGAACGCCGCTGGCCTGCAGGAAGACCTGGACGCCCTCGGCTTCAACCTCGTCGGCTATGGCTGCACCACCTGTATCGGTAACTCCGGTCCGCTGGCGCCGGAAATCTCCAAGTCGATCAACGAGAACGACCTGGTCGCCGTCTCGGTGCTCTCGGGCAACCGCAACTTCGAAGGCCGTATCAGCCCCGACGTGCGCGCGAACTATCTCGCCTCGCCGCCGCTGGTCGTCGCCTACGCAATTGCCGGCGACATGAACATCGACCTGACGAAAGATGCGATCGGCACCGATAAAGACGGCAAGCCGGTCTACCTGAAGGACATCTGGCCGACGACGAAAGAAATCGCCGACATGGTGCATTCGGTCGTCACGCGTGAGATGTTCATCTCCAAATATGCCGACGTGTTCAAAGGCGACACGAAATGGCAGGGCGTCAAAACCACCGATGCTGAGACCTATGACTGGCCGGTCAGCTCGACCTACATTCAGAACCCGCCCTACTTCCGCGGCATGGGTCCGGAGAAGGGCGACATCAAGCCGATCTCCGGCGCGCGTGTCCTCGCCCTGCTTGGCGACATGATCACCACCGACCACATCTCGCCGGCCGGTTCCTTCAAGGCCAACAGCCCGGCAGGCAAATACCTGACCGAGCGCCAGGTTCCGGTGAAGGACTTCAACTCCTACGGCTCGCGCCGCGGCAACCATGAAATCATGATGCGCGGCACCTTCGCCAACATCCGTATCAAGAACGAGATGCTCGATGGCGTCGAGGGTGGCTACACCCTCGGCCCGGATGGCGAGCAGACCTCGATCTATGACGCGGCCATGGCCTGGATCGACCGCGGCGTGCCGCTCGTCGTCATCGGCGGCATCGAATACGGCGCCGGCTCCAGCCGTGACTGGGCCGCCAAAGGCACCAACCTGCTCGGCGTCAAAGCCGTCATCGCCGAAAGCTTCGAGCGGATCCACCGCTCCAACCTCGTCGGCATGGGCGTTATCCCGTTCGAATTCACGAACGGCGACAACCGCAAGTCGCTTGGCCTGAAAGGCACCGAAACCTTCGACATCGAAGGCCTCGGCAACGACATTCGCCCGCTCTCCACCGTTCCTGCGAAGATCACCTATGCAGACGGCACGGTGAAAACGATCCAGATCAAATGCCGGATCGATACCGAGATCGAGGTCGATTACGTCAAGCATGGCGGCGTTCTGCACTACGTGCTGCGCAACCTCGCAAAAGCCTCGTAAGCAAAAGAGCCCGCCGCCGGATTTGCCCGCGGCGGGCTTTTTACAGCGTCTCACGCTGCTGTGACTGTCGGCACTTCGAGCCAGAGCTTATAAGCTGTTCCTGTTATGCTGCGACTGTCCGCTCTTTTCCTGTTCCTGATGGCTGCATTTGTGGCGCCCTCGGCGCGCGCGGAAGGTCCTGTTCTTGTGGAGCTTTTTGCCTCCAAGAACTGTCGGTCCTGCCCGGCGGCCTATAAGGCGATGGATGAGCTGGAAGCCCAGCGGGACGATGTCCTCGTCCTCACCTGGCCGGTCGATTACTGGGATTATCTCGGCTCGAAAGAGAAGATGGCCCTGCCGGAATCGAAAGATCGCCAGCGCGGCTATGTCGAGCGTTTCGCCCTGCGCGGCCCGTATACGCCCCAGGCCGTCTTCAATGGCAGGGAGCAAGCCCCCGGCAACAAGTCCAGCAAGGTCGATGCCGCCCTTTCCAAGATGACGGCGCTGCCTGCCAGCGGCATCCGACTGGTGCGCAAGGCGGATGGCCGCGTGTCCCTGAAAGGGGAGGCCGAAGGCCTCGTAGACCTGTGGTGGGTCAGCTATCTCACCGATGAAGACAACGACACCAAGATGCCCAACCCCGTCACATCCGCGCGCCAGATCGGCCCATGGATCGGCGGCCGGGCCGATATCGATCTTCCCGCCTGCGCCTCGGCCTGCATGCTGATCGTTCAGGAGGCCGGTTTCGGTCCTGTCCTCGCCGTTCTGGACGTGCGCTGATCACTCTTCGGCAGGTGTTTCTGTTTCTGTGGTCGGTGTCTCGCTCTCCGGCGCGCGGGCAATGGCGCTGATCATCGGCGTGAAATCCATCCAGTCGACCGCGGACACCTGAAACGCCCATCCATCGGCGCGTTCGTTGATCGCTGCGCCGCGATGGGCGCCTTCGCCCGCTTCGATCGCGCGCAGGGTGATGTAGTAGCCATCAGCTTCCGAATAGGCGCGCGCTTCCACCTCCAGCCCGTCATGCGTCTCTGTGATGTGCCGGCTTACAGGCTGGGTCCGCAGCGTGCTCGCTGGCTTCACGCCAACTGGCTGCAGGCGTGTCAGGGCGAGGGCCGGGCCGGTCACCGCCAGCCGGTTCACCAGCACATAATTCTCGAAGGGCGGCGCGGGGAGGAAATCCCGGTCGCTGCTGCCCACGGCGCGCTGCAGATAGAGCGAAGCGCCATTGCGGTCGGTGATGCGCACGGCAGACACCGCGTCGGCATTGATGTCGATAATGTCGAGATCGAGCCAGGCCTGCGCAGAATAGAGCGGGGGCAGGTCGCCGGTCACGCGGAAGGCCTGCGCCTCGCCCGGATGGCGCGCATAGATATAATTGTCCTTACGCCCCGTAATCAGCGCGGAGCGGACCTCGCCATCCTGCCCGATTACTTCCACCAGCGCGCCATTGCCGCCTTCGCGCGGGTCGCCGAGGCCAATGGCATTCATCTTGCCCTCGTCGCGCGTGCGCGGCTGGTCCCAGACGAGGCTTTCAAGGCCCGCGGCCAGTTCGTCCAGCCGGTCAACGCGGATGGGATACCCGTCCGTGCCCGCAAGGCGCCATCCTGCCGGTGTTGCAAACAGGGTGTAGTTTTCATCGGCCAGCGAGATGCGGATTTCCTTTGCCTCGGCCCGCACGCTCTCGAAGCCGGGCAGCACGGGCTTGCCGGTCAGGTCGCTCTGCTCGGGCCCGAAGCGGCCACTGCATTGGCTGAGGATTGCCGCCAGTGTCAGCGCCCCGGCAACGGCGGCCATGATCCGCACACGGTTGGCGCGCTGGCGCCCGCGCAGGTCGCTCATGCCCGCTTCCTCCGCAGCTTCACCTGCCGCCGCCAGACCAGAAGCCCTGCCAGCGTCACCAGCAACGGCCCGCCCCAGATGTTGATGGCTTTGAGGGTTGCCTCCAGCCGGTCAATGTCGCGCCGGTAATCGCGTTCAATGTCGCGCAGGTTCGCCCGCAGGGAAAGAATGTCCTCGCGCAGGCGCGAAAGCTCGGCCCGCTCTGCCGCTGTGAGTTCGGCTTCCGGATCGCCAGCGAAAAAGCCGTCGCCGGTGACGGCAGACTGCAACTCGTTCAGCCGCGCCTGCGCCGCAGAAAGCCGCGATTCCAGTTCAGACTGCTGACGGAAATACTGGTCTTCTGCCGCCTCGCGCATCTCATCAATCCGCACCATTGGCCGCAGGCTGGCCGCGCGAGACCGTAGCCGCGAAAGCTCCCCGCTCCCGGCCAGCGCGTCGAGCGCGTTCAGCAGGAAGGCGCCATTGTCGGCCACCACAACGCCGCTGCCGGGCACCACATAGAAATCGTCTGAGAGGAAATCAGCATCCGCCACCAGAACGATCTCCGCAGGCGTTTCGCTCGCCGCAATATGCGGCAACAGGTCTTGCGCTTCGGCGCGTGCGGCTTCGGCCTCCGCCTCGTCGGCAGGTTCATCAATGGGCGGCGCGCCGTTTGGAAACGCGCTGCGCAGCTCGCCTGAAAGCCGCGCGGCAATCACCAGCGGCTCGGGCTCGGTCATATAGCTTTGCAGCACTTCATTCGGGCTCATGTCGCGCGCGGCGCGGGCCGGGTCGATATAGGATGGGCTCGGCCCCGTCATGATCAGCGGCGCAAAGGTCTCGCCTTCGGGCAGGGCCTTGGCAATCAGGGCGCCGGGCGCGCCGAAATTGATCACGCGCATCAGGTCCGCCGTGATCGGATCATCCCGGCTCATCGTCTCGGCCGGCACGCCCACAAACAGCGGATGCGCCATTTCCTCGATCCGCCCCAGCGCGCTCTCCACCGGCACGGTCAGCGCGTTGGCTGCGTCGGCCACCGCCTGCGGCGCCAGCTCCACGCCCCAGGCCGTGCCCAGCCGCCCGAGGCTCGAGCGGGCAAGGGACTCGGAATTGGCAAAGAAGCTTCCTGTCAGCGCCGTCTTCGCTGCCGGGTCCACCACAAAGATCGCCCGCCCATGGCGCAGGATGAACTGGTCGATCAGCCATTCCTGCCGCGCCGTCAGGGAAGGGGGCTGGGCCAGCAGCAAAACGTCCACATCCGGCAGTGTGCGGAAATCATCGGGGATCTGCTCCACGGTGAAACTGCGCCCGATATCCTGCAGCACCGTATAGCCGCTGTCCCCGCCCAGCGCGCGCATCCCGTCCAGCGAAGAAAGAATACCCACGCTCGGGGGCTCCGGATTGTCCAGTCGCGCCACCATTCGTGTCAGGTCATATTCCAGCGTCGTCTCGCGTTCGGGCGCCAGGAAGGGGATCAGCCTCACATCATCAATCGTGTTGCGCCCGATGATGCCGAAATAGAGCGGATCGCCGCTCGCAGGGATCGCGCTGACGCCGGCGGCCAGCGCCTCGTCTTCCGCTTCAGAGAAAGGCTTCGGGTCAATTTCCCGCACGCGGATGTTCCCGCCGGACGCGGCGCGATAGGCCGCCAGCAGCTCGCGCACGCGCGCGGCATGCGCCTGGATCGCCGGATAGTCCTGCCCCACACGGCGGGAGTAGACGAAGGTCAGCTCTACCGGCTCAGCCAGGTCGCGCAGCGTTTCCTTGGTCGCGTCAGAAAGTGTGTAGAGTTTGCCTTCGGTGAAATCGAGCCGCGCGCCTGCCAGCAGGCTTTGCCCGGCAATGTTGCCCGCCAGCATGATCACTGCCGCCAGCAGCGTCGTCAGCAGAAGATAGCGCCGTGCCCGCATCGCCTAGCCAAGCCTCCGGCGCGACGCCCACAGGCAATTGAGAAAGGCGAAGGTCGCGGTGAAGCCAAGGAAATACGCCACCACGCGCAGCTCCAGCACGCCGCGCTGCGCGCTTTCAAACTGGGTGAGGAAAGAAAAGCGCGCGATCAGGTCGGCAAAGCCTGTGCCAAACAGCGTCTGCACGGTGGAAAGCACCAGCGGCCAGCCCGCCGCCGTAAACACGAACGCGATGACGACAGAGATCACAAACGCCGTCACCTGGCTGCCCGTCAGCGCAGAGATCGCCGCGCCGATAGACAGATACGCCCCCGCCATCAGCAGGCTGACAAAATAGGTCAGCGCAATCGCGGCATTGTCCGGGTGGCCAAGATAGTTGATCGAAATCCAGGTCGGTGCCGTCAGCAGCAGGCCAACAGCCGCCACCGTCCATGCCGCGCAGAGTTTCCCCAGCACCAGCCCCGGCAGGCCGAGGGGCAGGGAGAGGAGGAGTTCATCGGTCCCCGCCGCGCGCTCGTCCGCCCAGAGGCGCATGGCAAGGGCGGGCAGGAAGATCATGTAGAGCCAGGGATGCCAGGCAAAGAATGGCTGCAGGTCTGCCACTCCGGTATCAAACAGGCGCGCCGCTTCCCAGGTAAACAGGCCCAGCGCCAGCAGGAACACGGCGAGGAACACATACGCCATTGGCGTGGCAAAATACGCGCCCAGCTCGCGCCGGTAGGTCGCGGTAAACCCGCTCATCTGCTGGCGGATGAAGCTAATCACAGCGTTTCCTCCTCCACCTGATCGGTCAGGCGGGCGAAGGCGCTTTCCAGCGTCCCGTCATCGGAGCGTTTGGCAAGGCCGGCGGGCGTGTCGTCCGCAATGATCTGCCCCCGGCTCACCAGCACAGCGCGGCTGCACATTGCGGGCACTTCGGTCAGCGTATGGGTGGAGATGATGATCGCTTTGGTCGGCGCCATCCGCGCGATCAGCGAGCGCACGGCCCGCTTCTGGTTGGGGTCGAGGCCATCGGTCGGCTCGTCCAGCACCAGCACGGGCGGATCATGCAGGATCGCGCCTGCCAGCCCCACGCGGCGGCGATAGCCTTTCGACAGCGCGCCGATCCGCTGGCCCAGCACGCCGGAAATGCGCGCATCCGCAATCGTGCGGTCGATGGCGTCCTTGCGCTGGCCTTTGGGGATCTGCCGGGCGCTGGCGAGGAAGGCCAGGAACTCTGGCGGCGTCATGTCATTATAGAGCGGCGCGCCTTCAGGCAGGTAGCCGAGCGCGGCCTGCGCGGCGCGGCGCTCCGAAACGATGGATTTCCCGTCGATCAGCACGTCGCCCGTGTCGGGCTCCAGCACGCCGGCGATCATCCGCATCGTGGTGGATTTGCCCGCGCCATTGGGGCCCAGAAAGCCCAGCACGGTGCCTTTCTCCACGGCGAAGGAGATGCCGCACACGGCCTGCTTCGGCCCATAGGCCTTTTCGAGCGATCTGACGTCCAGCATGAATGTCCCGCGCTGTTCCCGTCTCCCGGTGATAGCGGGCGTCGCGCCGGGGTTAAAGGCGCAGCTGTCAGATATTACGGGCGTTTCATGTGCGCCGGGCTCACGCCGAAAACCGCGCGACCTCTTCGATCACGCATTTCGCCGCCACAGCCACGATCTTCCCGCCGTCTTCCACGCTCGACTGGCTCGGGTCAGATCCGATCCGGCCATCGGGGAAGTCGCGGCGATATTGGATGGCGTCGCCGATCGTTCCGCTGGGCGCAATCTTCGGGCTCATCGCGGTCTTGCTGCGCTCCCGCTCCGGATAGCCCCAATAGGTGACCGAGACTTCAGACGGCGTCGCGTGGCTGCCATGGCCGGTGGGGTAGAGCGTATTGCAGACGTTCATCACCTCCTTGAAGTCCCACCAGTCGCGGCGCTTCAGGGTCAGGCCGGGGCGATTATTCTCCCCGCGCGGGTCAAAGCTGCGGCGCGCATGGATTTCGGAAAACGCCGCCTCGATGGTGGCGATGTTCCCGCCATGCCCGTTCAGCCAGTAGATCCGCTCAAAGCCATGCCGCATCAGGCTCTCGGTCCAGTCCACCATCACGGCAATCATGGTCGAGGGGCGCATGGTGATCGTGCCGGTAAAGCCAAGGTGATGCTGCGCGCAGCCCACATTGAAAGTCGGCCCCACCAGAATATCGTCCGGGGCGAGGCTTTCAGCATGATTGGCGATGATTTCCGGGCACAGAGCATCGGTCCCGATGAAACCGTTCGGCCCATGCTGCTCGAAAGAGCCGATGGGAATGACGATGGTTTTCGATTTCTGCAGCCAGGCTTCAATGTCAGGCCAGGTGGAAACGGGCAGGCGCATGGGACTAGTCCTTTCGCGGGGCAAGGCGGCGCGTGATATGGCCCATCTTGCGGCCGGGCCGGGCCTCGCGCTTGCCATAGAGGGTCAGCACATCATTCTTGCCCAGCTTTGCCGGGTCAACATAGCCCGCCTCGCCGATCAGGTTCAGCATCTCGGCATCAAACAGGCGGTGGGTATCGCCCAGCGGCCATCCGGCCACGCAGCGGATATGTTGTTCGAATTGGCCGGTCTGGCAGGCTTCCGGTGTCCAGTGGCCGGAATTGTGCACGCGCGGCGCAAATTCGTTGGCCAGCAGCGTGCCATCGGGCAGCACGAAAAACTCCAGCGCCAGCACGCCGATATGGCCCAGCGCGTCGGCCAGATGCATCGCTTTCCTGCGCGCTTCGTCTTCAATCGCGCGGGCAAGGCCGGAAGGCACGGTGGAGCGGGCGAGAATGCCGTTCTCATGCTCATTGCGCGGCGGCGCCCAGCTGATGGTCGCCCCTGTCTGGCTGCGCGCAACGAGGACGGAGATTTCGCACGCGAACGCAATCGCGCCCTCAAGGATCGCCGGCACCGCGCCAATCTTCTGCCACGCGCTCTCGGCCTCGGCCGGATCATGCACCCAGGCCTGGCCCTTGCCGTCATAGCCTTCGCGGCGCGTCTTCAGCACGCCCTTGCCGCCCAGGCTTTCCAGCGCAGCGGGAATATCGCTCGCCGCTTCGATTTCGCGGAAAGGCGCGGTCGCAATGCCGTGCGCGTTGAGGAAGGTCTTCTCCGTCAGCCGGTCCTGCGAGACCGACAGGGATTTCGCCCCCGGCAACACGCGCTTGCCGGCGGCCTCGATCACCTCGACGCTCGCCACCGGTACATTCTCGAATTCCAGCGTCACCACATCGCAGGCGCGTGCAAATTCGCTCAGCGCTTCGGCGTCGTCCCAGTCGGCCTGAAAGGCGCCGGTTGCCACGCGGCCCGCGGGCGGGTCGTCTTCCGGGGAATAGATCAGCACGTCAAAGCCGAGCTGGGCAGCGGCGGTTGCCATCATGCGGCCAAGCTGGCCGCCGCCGAGTATCCCGATCGTCGCGCCGGGGCGAAGCGGGCTCATTCCTCGGGAACCTCTTTCACCGAAGCAGTCTGCGCGGCGCGGAAGGCGTCGAGCTTTGCGGCCACCGCGCCGTCTTCCAGCGCAATGATGGAGGCCGCCAGGATACCGGCATTGGCTGCGCCTGCCTCGCCGATCGCCAGCGTGCCCACCGGAACGCCCTTGGGCATCTGCACGATGGACAGCAGGCTATCGAGGCCCTTGAGGGCTTTCGATTGCACCGGCACGCCCAGAACGGGCAGGGGCGTCATGGAGGCCGCCATGCCCGGCAGGTGCGCCGCGCCGCCAGCGCCCGCAATGATCACTTTCAGGCCGCGATCCTTGGCGCTGGTGGCATATTCCACCAGCCGCTGCGGCGTACGGTGCGCCGAAACGATCCGCGCCTCGAACGGCACGCCCATATCTTCGAGAATCTTCGCCGCCTCGCGCATCACCGGCCAGTCCGATTGGCTGCCCATGATGATGCCCACGACCGGGGAGCGCGCCTTGTCCATGCCTGCCTCGCCGCTGGAAAGCGCGCACCATAAGAGCGCGTCGCTGACCGTCAACAGCTCGTGTGAGGGGAAACCGGCGGCAGAAAATGTAGTTGCGCTCTACAATGGCGCCGAAGCCCGCTAAAGTTAACGAATGCCGACAGAAATGCCTCCCCTGAGCGATGCCGAAAAGCGCGCCCTGCTGGCCGCGCTGGGGGTGGATCTTGGCCGTCTGGATCTGCGCGCCCGCGCTGCCATCGAGGCGCTGGCGGAAGAAGTCATCGCCCTGCGCGAAGAGGGAGACACGCTCCGGGCGCGCCTTGCCGATGCCGAGCTGCTGGCAGACAATGATACGCTCTGCCCGGTGTTCAACCGGCGTGCTTTCGAACGGGAGGTCCGGCGCGAAATCGCCCTGTCCGGACGCTTCCAGACACCTCTAACGCTGATCTTCATCGATCTGGACAACTTCAAGGCGGTTAACGATGTCTATGGCCATGCCGCCGGGGATTCTGTCCTCCTGAAGGTGGCGGACATCCTGCTCGCCCGCACACGCGAAACCGATATTGTCGGGCGTCTGGGCGGGGATGAGTTCGGGATCGTGCTTGCCCATGCCAGCCTTGAAGACAGCCGCCGCAAGGCTGCCCAGCTTGCCGCCGCCATCGATGCGCTCGAAGTGCGGGGGGAGGAGGGGTCCACGCTTCCGCCTGTCGAGATCGGCGCGTCCTGCGGCGTTGTGGAGTGGGCTGCCGGGCAAAGCGCCGCCGGCCTGATCGCCCGGGCGGATCAGGCGATGTTTGCTGAAAAATCGCGCCGCAAGGGCGAAGGCCGGGCATTAAGGTGAAAATGTGGCAAGATAGGTAGTTCTGCCCATGACTCCCCTACAGGAGTGTGGCATCTTTGCATCACCGGTCAATCCGGGCCGGGGACGAAAGGAGACTGCCTATGTCGCTCTACGGTCGTATCAGTGAGCTGTCTGCAAAGCACCGCCATCTGGACGAAAAGATCGCTTCCGAGGAGAAGAGTCCGTCGGGAGATGCCCTCGTCATCAAGGATTTGAAGCGACAGAAACTCAGGATTAAGGAGCAGCTGCAACACCTTAGAGCAAGCTGACCCTCCCTTCGGCAGTCCCGTTCCGGGGCCGCAAGGGCCCAGAAAGGAACGGGACTCCATGCCGAACGTCTACCGCCGCCCTCTGCCACCCACAGTCGCCTGATCCATGGCACAGCCCGTAACTGTTGTGCTCGGCCTTGGCCGCGAAGCTGGCGAAGCCATTGCCCGCCGCTTTGAAGATGAAGGCCACCGCGTTCTGGTCGCAGACCCCTCCCAGGACCGTATCGACGCCGCCCGTGAAGCGCTCGACGAGTCGATCGAGTTCTATCATGGCGACCTCACATCAAAGCTGGGTGTCCGGAATGCGGTCACCGCCGCTGTCGAAGCCTTTGGCCGGATCGACCATGTTGTCGTCGTCCCGCCTTATGAAGATCCAGACCAGCTGCTCGAATTCACGCAGGAGAAGTTCGACAAATCCATCGGTCGCACCATTCGCGGCGCCGCCATCGCCCTGCGCGTCGTGGCAGAGCGGATGCTGGAGCAGGAAGACCTTCCCGAAGCCGGCGTGGAGCGTAAGCGCCAGAAGGGCTCGGTCATCTTCGTCCTGCGCTATGCGGCTGTTTCTTCGATGCCGGGCCGCTTTTCCGACACGGTCAATCAGGCTGCTATTCAGGGCGTCATGCGGTCCGGCGCTCTGGAGCTTGCCGAACATGGCATCCGCGTGAACTCCATCGTCTCCCTGCGTCCGAGTGAAGAGCGCGCCACACCCTGGTCGCTCGGCCGCGTGCCTTTGGGGCGCGCGGTCCTTGCCGACGAGATTGCGGCGGCGGCCTTCTTCCTCGCCTCGGCCGAGGCCGCCTTTGTTACCGGGCAAAGCCTGGTGATGGATGGCGGACGCTCGACCCTTTCCGGCGTGCTGGACTGAGGCGGCTTTAGACCGGCTTCAGCGCAGAAACCCCGCCCGCCTCGGCGCTGGCTTCATAGCTTGCGACCGTCTCGGTGCTGAAGGTTTCCGAATAGATGTCAGACACCTTGCGGAACACCGCGCGGGCCGCTCCCGGTGTCAAAGACACCAGCGTGTAGCCGTGGCCGAATGGATCGTGCCACACCACTTCGTCATTGGCGTCGGCAATCTGCTGGCCAAGGTCGGGCACCGCTTTGACATAGGCGCCCATGCCGGGGGAGGAGATCGACGTGCAGCCAAACTCCACGCCGCGCCGAATGCCGCGCGCGTCATAGAGTTCGTTGGCATAGGCCGTATGCGTATCACCGGCCAGCGTCACGAGACGCGCGCCGGCGGCCGAAACGCTGTCATACAGGCGCTCGCGCGCCGCCGGGTATCCGTCCCACGCGTCGAGGTTCCAGGGCAGGCCCATGGCGGTGAAGGCGAGCAGGCCTTTCACTTCCGGCATGTCCTGCGCGGCAACTTGCTCCGCCGTCAGCGTTTCTGCAAAGTTGGGCAGCTTCACCCGCGCCATGATCACCTGGTTGGCCAAAACCTGCCAGGCTGCGCCGGAAGACACAGACCGGGCCAGCTCGCCGTTCAGCC
The DNA here is from genome assembly GCF_019679475.1 of Hyphomonas sediminis. NCBI lineage: Bacteria > Pseudomonadati > Pseudomonadota > Alphaproteobacteria > Hyphomonadales > Hyphomonadaceae > Hyphomonas > Hyphomonas sediminis. The sequence continues at coordinate 633,936 of NZ_JAIEZP010000001.1, read as the reverse complement.
AGTTCTCCTGCTCGGCGCCCATCATGGTGCGCGCCGGGTCAGCGGCGGTCTGCATCATCGCCTGCACCTTGGCGCCCGCTTCTGCCGGATCGGTCGCGCCTGCCAGCGCGGTTGACCAGCTCAGGCTTTCCGAGCGGCCCGTCAGGCGGGTTTCCAGCGCGTGGATGGTCGCCACATCGCCAAAGCGGAAGGTGCGCCATGCCACCGAAGTCACTTCGCCCGGTTTGATATCGCGGATCGGCATCCATTCGAAATAGGCCTGCACGGCGGCCATCTTCCGGGCGCTCCACTCGCCTTCGCCGTCTTCCGGATTGTGGTTCTGCGCGCCGGTCCGGTAGGCGTCGTTGGCGCTCTCATGGTCGTCCCAGGTGCAGATCCACGGCGCGGCGGCATGCGCGGCCTGCAGGTCGGGATCGGTTTTGTACTGCGCATGGCGCTGGCGATAGTCGGCCAGCGTCATAATCTCCGTAGACGGCTCATGCATCCGGCCGATTTTGACGGCCACGTCGCCGCCATAGCCATCGATGCCATATTCATAGAGATAGTCGCCAAGGTGCACCACGGCATCCAGATTGGGTTCGGCAGCCAGCGCCTTGTAGGCGTTGAACAGGCCGAACTGCCAGTTGGAGCAGGAAACGACTGCGAGGTGGACAGCGCTGGAGCCATTCGCCGCCGGCGTACGCAGGCGTCCGGTGGGTGAGGTCACATCGCCATGATCGGTCAGCGCCGTGAAGCGATAGGTGTAGTCCGAGCCAGGTTCCAGCCCGCCCGCGTCCACCTTCACGCAGTAATCCTTCGTTTCGCTTGCCTCGGCCATGCCGGCGGAAACCGGTGTGTCCTGGCCCGCGCGCAGCACTTCCCAGCGCACGGGGATCGGCCCGGCGCCCGAAAGCGGCGTCACGCGGGTCCACAGGATCATGCGGTCGGGCAGGGGATCGCCGGAGGCCACCCCATGCTGGAACGCGACTTCGCCCTTATACTTTTCCGGCCCCGTCTTGGCGCAGGCGGTCAGGCTGGTTGCGCCGATTGCGACTGTACCGAGGGCTGCCCCGCCCAGAAGGCTGCGCCGTGTAACCCGTGTCATCTGTCTGTTACTCCCCAGTTTGCGTGTGGCTCTCTTGGCCTCATTTTGCGACACCAGCATGACGCGCGCTGCGTCCCTCGTCTATAAGGCGCCGATGACCCAGATCCTGATTACGTCCGAGGCAGATGATGCCGGCCAGCGCCTTGATGCCTTTCTTGGCGCAAAGGCTGAAGGCCTCTCCCGCTCCCGCGCCAAGGCGCTCATCGAAGAAGGCGCGGTCACGGTCGCGGGCGCGGTGGAGAAAAACCCCCGCGCGCCGATCAAGCCCGGCCTCGAATATGCGGTAAACCTGCCGCCCCCGGTGCCCGCCACGCCCCAGGCCGAGGCCATCGCGCTCGACATCCTGTTTGAAGACGAACACCTGATCGTCCTCAACAAGCCTGCCGGCCTCGCCGTCCACCCCGCGCCGGGCAGCGAAACCGGCACGCTGGTCAATGCCCTGCTGCATCATTGCCAGGGCCAGCTCTCCGGCATCGGCGGGGTGGAGCGTCCCGGCATCGTCCACCGGCTCGACAAGCTCACCAGCGGCGTCATGGTCGCGGCGAAAACGGAAGCCGCCCATATCGGCCTGGCGGCCCTGTTCGAGCGTCACGACATAGACCGGCTCTACCGCGCCATCACGCGCGGCGCCCCCCGGCCCCTCTCGGGCACGATCGAGGCCTCCATTGCCCGCTCGGAAAATGACCGCAAGAAAATGTCGGTTCACAAAAATCCCGACAGCCCGTCCGCCCGCCATGCCGTCACCCATTACCGGGCCGTGGAAACCTATGGCTATAAGGACCGCGCCACCCGTCTTCCCGCCGCCGCGATGATCGAATGCCGGCTGGAAACAGGCCGCACGCACCAGATCCGGGTCCACATGACGCATGTCGGCGCCCCGCTCATCGGCGATCCGGTCTATGGCCGCCAGTCCGGCATCATGGCGTGGAAATCGCCCGCCGCGCCCGAGGCTGAGTATGACGCTGCGCTTGCGGCAGCGCGGGCGTTCCCTCGGCAGGCGCTGCACGCCGCCGTGCTTGGCTTCGTCCATCCCATCACGGGCGAAACCCACCGCTTCGAACAGCCGCTTCCGGCAGACATGGCCGGCCTCGTTGCCGCCCTGAGAAAACTGCCCGTCGATTAGCATGGCGCGCGCCCGGCTCAGTCCGCCGGCAGCAATTCCAGCAGGCCGAGGGTGAAGCCGCGCGGCGCAACGCTCATATGGTTTTCATCATTCAGCACGTCAGCGCTGATGTGCAAGCCCGGATAGCCGCGCCCTTCCATGCGGCGCTGGAAGGTCTGCATGTCGGCCACCATGTCCACGCTGGTCATGTAGCGCGGGTCACCGGGCTTTCGGGCCTCATACTCGCCCACATACATGTAAACGTCCGCCTTCAGATCATCATGCGCTTTGGCATAGTCTGCTTCCAGCGTCAGGATATGGCGGTTGTCAAACCAGAAGGATGGGCTGCCCAGCACATAACCCCGAAACATTTCCGGCTCGGTCAGCAGGATCTGCGCGCCCAGAAGCCCGCCATAGGAATGCCCCAGCAGGACATCCTCTCCCGGCGCCGCGCGAAAGCGGCTGGCGATGAACGGCTTCACCTGGTCGCGCAGATAGGTCTGATAGGCGGTGGCCTGGCCGTGGATTGATCCGGGCGCTGCGCCGCTTGGCCCGTTGGGTGTCGGGGTATAATCGCGCTGGCGGCTTGTCCCGCCAGTGTCGCCCTCGGCATAGGAAAGCCCTACAAGAATGAAGTCGGCAATCCGCGTCTTCTCCAAATTCATCCGGCGGCTGATCTGGCGGATAATCGGGAAGGCATAATCGGCATCGGTCACATAAAGCACCGGATAGGTCCGCTCGGGCGCTTCGGCGTAGGACGCCGGAAGGAAAACGAACACCTGATAGTTCCGGCCTGAAACGGGGTCTGGCACATCCCACACCTGGCTGCCCAGCAGTTCATAGGCTTCGCCATTGCCGCGCTGGAAGGTCCGGGGCTTGGGCGAAGGCGCAGGCGCCGGCTCGCTGGCCACCAGCTCGGCAATCGGCCCGGCAATGGGGCCAGCCTCCAGCTCAAGGCCCGGCGTATCCCCGCAGGCTGAAATCAAAAGGCAGGCAGCCGTCAGCCAGGCGGCAGGAAAAAAGGGGTTTGCCATCGGGCGGCTCCTTGGGTGTGCAGGGAAGGGGCGCACCCAAGATCAGAATCCGCCGCCCTTGGCGAATGAAGATCGTGAAAGGTCAGCGCCCGCCGCCGCTGCCTGTCTGCGCTGCGGCCGTTTCCAGCGGCTCGAAGCGCAGTGTACGCGCCTGCAGTGTTACCTTGCCCACCTTGTCGGTGTCAGCGACAATCCGTACCGGTACGAATGTGCCATTGTCCATCGGGGCGAGATACATCCGCAGCGGGCCGTCGATGCCGGTCAGCGTGTCCTTGTTCACTTCGCCCGCCTTGTAGCCGGCAATCTTGTCCATGGTCACATGGCATTCGATGGCTTCCCCGCTCCAGGCCGGGCTTTTCACCTTCGCCTTGCCCTTGTTTTCAAGGATCAGGTAGGTCAGCTGCTTGCCGTCGAAGACGCGGATCGGCCCGCCGCAGGGGTCGACCCCGTTGGGGCGCGGCTCCAGCGCAAAAGTGATCAGCGCGGTCAGCGGGTCATTGGCCAGAACTGCCTGTTCCTGCGTCGCGGCCGGGTCGCCCAGGTTTCCGAACTTCGGCGACGCATTCATTGTAAAGCCGGTATTGGTCATCGACAACTCGACCCGGCGGTTCTTCTTCCCGTCGCGGTTCTGGGAAACATAGCCGGACGTCTTCAGTTCGCCGGGGCGGGTATAGCCCGAGGCAGCCAGTTCCATATTATAGTTCACGAACACATCGGCCAGGCCGGTGGTGCGAACCTTGGACTTGATGGTGTAGGTGTTGGGCTTCAGCTCCACATTGAAGCTGGCGCGGCCGGTCGCCGGGATGATCAGGATCATCGCCCTGGCATCCAGCTCGTAAACCATGCGCATGGGCGTACCGGCCTTCACATTGGCCAGCAGGCTGCCTTTGGGCGCCGCCGGGGCGGCTGGCGCTGTGTCGGCAGTGGAAAGCCCCGCAAGCCCGAGGGCGGCGGCGGCAGCAAGGGTGAGGCGGCGCTTCATTGGGTCTCGTCGTTCCTTTCGGTCGGCCTTTTGCTCGGGCGGGCATATTGCCCTCCCGTTTGCGGCTTTATAGTCGCCCTCACCCAACGCGGCCTGAACGGACCTGCCCCGAACATGCCGCATTCCAGGGGCCCCGCCCACTGACATAAAATGACAGAGCATGACATGGGAGTACGATTCATCAGTCACAAGCCTGATCGTGGCGGTTGACAGGGCGCCCCCGCAGACTGTAGACGCGCGCCTTCAGATCAAAGAACACCTCATTTCCGGAGCGAGGCCCATGTCCCGCGAATGCGAACTCACTGGCACGAAGCCGATGGTCGGCAACATCGTCAGCCACTCTCAGATCAAGACGAAGCGTCGCTATCTGCCGAACCTCGTTCAGGTTACGCTTCATTCTGAAGCCCTGAACCAGGACTTCAAGATGCGCATCGCTGCCAAAGCCCTGCGCTCGGTCGACAAGCTGGGTGGCCTTGATGCCTTCCTCGCCAAGGCGAAGGAAGACGGCCTGTCCGACAAAGCCCTCAAGATCAAGCGCGACATCGCCAAGAAAGCTGTCGCCTGATCTCCTGAAGGCGGGCTGACGCCTTTCCGCGTCATCCCTCGAAAATCAAAGCGCCGGTCCTGATCCGTCAGGCCCGGCGCTTTCGTGTGTGCCGGAATCCCGGTGCCGCGCTGTCTGGTTGCCGACATTATTTCTTAGGGTTTCGAACCTATTCCCGTTGCTGAATATAGATTTCCGGCAGGGGTTGTAATCATGAAACATCTCGTTCTGGCAGCGGCGCTTCTGACCCTTGGAGCCTGCGCAAACCATCAACCCACCAAGAATGGTATGATGGGTCTGCCCGGCTTCATGAACGAGACGCAGACGATTGAGCGCCAGCGCCCGACGCTCCCGGTCACCCACTATATTCGCTGGGGCCAGCAGGACCGGCTGATGCACGGCCTTGAACTCGATTACATCAGCGGCATGTCGCAGCGCGATTACCTGTTCGAGGAGCCCAATCAGGGGCTTTTCCGCCCGATGGTCGCCTCTGCCCTGGCAGATTCCGGTCTTGAGGCGAAAACGGCCGCTGGCGCGCGCTATGCGCTGCAGATCGAGTTTCAGGATCTGGATTCAGATGCCTTTGGCCGCCACTTTGCCGGCAAGACGTCCGCCACCTACCGCGTGGTTGACCGGCGCACCGGCGCGGCGATCTATGAGAATGTCATCCGCTCCAATTTCATTGCCGAATATCCGGGGCTGAACGAGGAAGACGCCAGCTTCGCCTATAACGTTTCGGCCCCCGGCGTGATCGCCTCCACCGCTGCCTTCGGCGCGTTCGGCCTGTATGAAGGCGGGCTCCTCGAAGTCTGGAACAACAATGTGAAGCTCCGCAATTTCTTCGGTGGCGACACGGTCGATGAGCTCTCCCAGGCCGAATGGAATGATGCCTATCAGGGCTATGTCTGGACGGCGGGCGTCTCCGCCCTCTCCGGCCCGGCGCTCGTGGCGCTCGGCCAGATGAATCCGCTGAACTATGTTTCACTTCAGGTTGATCCGGCCAACTACCTGCCGCTACCCTGGTCGGGCAATGACGAGAAGCAGATGTCCACCCGCGCCGCCCGGCAGGGCAATCTCTCCACGGTCGGGCAGGGCTCGCGCAACGCCCGCACCCGCGCCCGCCAGCTCAACACCCATATCCTCGCGCAGAGCCTGACCTACTTCCTGCTCGATCTTGCCGAGTCAGAAGATGTCCGCCTCACCCAGCTCGTTGCCTGCAAGGATGCAGACTACTCTGCCGCCGAACTTGTCCGTGCGGTCCGCATGAAAACCAAGCTCATCACGGATGACTGCCTTCAGTATACCCGGAAGGACACCACCCGCGGCGTGCCGATCACGGCCTACAAGTAAGCGGGTTTCTGTCTTTTGTGAGCGCCGGGTCTGATCTGTCAGGCCCGGCGTTTTCATTTGGCCTGGAATGGCGCCGAAATGGCCGCGTTTGTCCTCAAACGTACTCAAAATGACACGGTCCGTCCCCGTTTTGACACTGTCAGGCACGCATCCGCCCCGGTTTGAGGGGGTGGCGCGGTTGCGGGAACCGGTTCAAGAATGCCCCACCACAGGGAAGGGGAGCCTCATGCGTCTGACCATACTTGCCGCCCTCGCCGCGCTCGCTCTGGGTGCCTGCACGGACCCGCAATCTGCAGCGCCCGCTGCAGAAGGCAAGGTTCGCGTCTTCACTGGCGGGACGATCTATACCGGCCTCGCCGATCCGGCGACCGTGGAGGCCGTCATCGTCGGCCCCGATGGCCGCATCCTCGGCACAGCCCCGCCGCTCTCCCAGGATTGGAGCGAAGAAGAGGTTGAAATCATTGACCTTTCCGGCGCGGTCATGTTCCCTGGCTTCACCGATGCCCACGCCCATTTGCAAGGCATCGGCGAGCGGGAGCTGACCCTTAACCTCGAAGGCACCGCCTCGATCGACGAACTGGTCACCCGCACCGAAGCGGAGCTGCAAGATCTCGCCCCCGGCGCCATCCTCTTCGGGCGCGGCTGGATCGAAACCGGCTGGCCCGAGGGCCGGATGCCGTCGGCCGCCGATCTCGACGCGGTAAGCCCTGATAATCCAGTGATTTTTGTCCGCTCCGATGGTCACGCCCTCGTCGCCAACACCGCCGCCCTGAAAGCAGCGGAGATTTACGACATCACCGGCGACCCGCCCGGTGGCCTCACCGAGCGGGACGAAAACTACAAAGCCACCGGCATCGTCATCGACAATGCCATGATGCCCGTCCTGGCTCTGGTGCAGGACCCGACCTATGACGACATGAGCAAGGCGCTGGAAGTCGGCGCGAAGACCTATGCCAGCCGCGGCTGGACCGGCGTTCACAATATGAGCGCCGCGCGGGACCATGCCCGCCTGCTGAAAGCGCTGGACGATGAGGGCCGCCTGCCGCTGCGCGTCTACAACGCATTCGATGAGCGTGGCTTCGACATTGCCAAACGCCGCGAATTTGAAACCGGCAGGATCACCAACCGCGCCGTGAAGATCTATATGGATGGCGCCCTCGGCAGTCGGGGCGCGCTGCTTATCCAGCCCTATTCGGATCGGCCCGATACCAGCGGCCTGCCATTGCTGGAGTCCGGCCAGCTGCACAATCTCATGATGGACGCTTATGAGGATAAGGTTCAGCTCGCGATCCATGCGATTGGCGATCTCGCCAACCGCCGCGTCATCGAGAAGTTCGAGGAACTTGGCTATCCGGCGGATGTGCGCTGGCGCATCGAACATGCCCAGATGCTGCACCCTGACGATGTCGACCGGCTCGCCAAAAGCGGCCTCATCCCCTCGATGCAGCCAAGCCACGCCATTGGCGACCTGCATTTCGCGCCGGCCCGTGTCGGTCTCGACCGCCTGCGCGGCGCTTATGCCTGGGCAAGCCTCCTGAAAGCCGGCGCGATCATCGCTGGCGGATCGGACGCGCCCGTCGAAGTCGGCTCCCCGACCATCGAGTTCTATGCGGCGGTTGCCCGCAAGGATCTGGAAGGCTTCTCGGGGGAAGGGTGGCATCCTGAGGAGGCCGTCACACGCCAGCAGGCGCTCGCCCTCTTCACCACCGGCCCGGCCTATGCCGCTTTCCAGGAGGCAGACCTCGGCACCATCGAGACTGGCAAGATCGCCGATTTCACGGTGTTTGACCGGGACCTGATGACTGTTCCGGAGGCGGAGATTCTGGAAGCCCAACCGGTGATGACGGTCGTGGGCGGCGAGGTCGTCTGGCGGGCAGAACGCTAGCGCCTGCCTTGCTCGCCTTATTGTGAAAGGCGCCGGGCTGGACCTGCCCGCGCGCCGCCATACCTTGGCTTTCATCGCCGGATGAAAGGTATCCCATGCGTCTTGCCCTGATCGCCGCCGCCATCGTCTCGCTTGCGGCCTGCAACAATGCCGTCGCCGTCCCGCCAGCTGCCGCCACAGAGGCCGCCCACCCGGAAGCGGCCGCGCATGAGGAAGTCGCAATCTTCGCCGGCGGATGTTTCTGGTGCATCGAGGCAGAGCTGGAAGAAGTGCCCGGCGTGCGCACGGTCATCTCCGGCTATACCGGCGGCACGACGCCCGACCCGACTTATAAGCGCATGGGCGACCATGCCGAGGCCGTCGAAGTGATCTACGATCCGGCGAAGGTCACCTATCCGCAGCTGCTTGAAGTCTTCTGGTCGAACATCGATCCGACCGATGAAGGTGGCCAGTTCTACGACCGGGGCAGCCAGTATCGCACCGCCATCTATGTGCTGGATGAGACGCAGGCCAATGCCGCGCGTGCCTCGCTGGAGGCGAACGCCAAACGCCTGAAACAGCCCATCGCCACAGCCGTGCTGCCCGCCACTGAATTTTATCCGGCTGAGGACTATCATCAGGATTATTACCTGAAGGAGCCGGGCCGCTACGAAGCCTACAAGAAGGCAAGCGGGCGGGAGAAGACGCTGAAGGAAGTCTGGCAGGGCGACTAGGCAGGCAGGCGACAAGCCTGCTGCATCGGCGTATGACTCCTTGCGGGGAGTCGAGAGTTTATCGGCTGGAGGACATTCAAAATGCCAAGTTTGAAATTTGCAGGCGCCGCCGCTCTGGCGCTGGCCCTGATGACATCTGCCTGCGTCAGCGAAGGCGCTGCGTCCCTTCCAGATTACGCTGCCGTCGTGGCAGACGCCGCCCGTCCGGCAGATGATGTTGCGCGTGACGCCGGGCGCCATCCCGCCGCCATCCTTGAAATCACAGGCATCGCGCCGGGAGACAAGGTGCTCGAACTGGAAGCAGGCGCGGGATATTTCACCGAGCTACTCTCCCGCACAGTTGGCCCCGACGGGCAGGTGTGGATGCAGAACCCGGCCTCCTTCGATGGCTTCCTGGGAGACACGGTCACCAAACGCCTCGAAGGCCGGCTGACAAATGTCACCTATCTCAAATCGAACTTTGACGCGCTTGGCCTGCCGGATGCGTCGATGGACGCCGTCACCTGGTTCCAGGGCCCGCATGAGCTCTGGTACATTCCCGAAGGCACGACCGAGAGCCTGGGTGATCCGGAAGAAAGCTTTGCTGAAATCGCCCGCGTGCTGAAGCCCGGCGGCGTCTTCATTGCCATCGATCACACTGCCCCGGCTGGCTCACCCCCGACAACGGGCGGTGACACGCACCGGATCGATCCGGCGCTGATCCGCCAGATGGCAGAGGCCGCGGGCCTCAGCTTCCGTGAAAGCTCGGACATTCTCCGCAATCCGGACGATGATGGCCTTACCAACGTTTTCGATCCCGCCATTCGCGGGAAGACCGATCAGGCCGTCCTCGTTTTCACCCGGCCCTGACCCCGCCGCGCCCTTTCCGCCGGAGCGGGGAGGGCGCCCGCATCTGCAGACTTTACGTTGCGTCGCACTAGGCGTGCGGCCATCCCGTGCTAGAACCCGGAGTCTGTATTGAATTCCTCCCGCTGGCGAGCTGATACCCCATGACCGTTATGTCCGACACCGATGCCCTCGATGGCCTGAAACCGACCGAAAAGATCAATGTGAAGAAGGTCTTCGGCCTCGACACGAACATGGTCGTCCATGGCTTCAAGACGCGCACCGAATATGTGCCGGAGATTGACCCGTCCTACCGCTTCGACCCCCAGACGACGCTCGCCATCCTGGCAGGCTTCGAGCACAACCGCCGCGTCATGGTGCAGGGCTATCACGGCACGGGTAAGTCGACCCATATCGAGCAGGTCGCCGCCCGCCTCAACTGGCCGATGATCCGTGTGAACCTCGACAGCCATGTCAGCCGGATCGACATGGTCGGCAAGGATGCCATCGTCCTGAAGGACGGCGTTCAGGTCACCGAATTCCGCGAAGGCATTCTCCCCTGGGCGCTTCAGCGCCCCGTCGCCATCGTGTTCGACGAATATGACGCCGGCCGCCCGGATGTGATGTTCGTGATCCAGCGCGTTCTTGAGGCCAGCGGCAAGCTGACCCTGCTCGACCAGAACCGGGTGATCGCGCCCAACCCGTTCTTCCGCCTGTTCGCGACGACCAACACGGTCGGCCTCGGCGATACGACGGGCCTCTATCACGGCACGCAGCAGCTCAACCAGGGCCAGATGGACCGCTGGAGCATTGTCACGACGCTGAACTATCTGACCCATGACGCCGAAGTCGAAATCATCAAGGCCAAGGCCACCGGCGTTGAAGACGCCACCATCGCCAAGATGGTCACCCTGGCTGACCTGACCCGGAACGCGTTCATGTCGGGCGATCTCTCCACCGTGATGAGCCCGCGGACCGTCATCACCTGGGCAGAAAACTTCGCCATCTTTGGCGATCTCGGCCATGCCTTCCGCATGACCTTCCTCAACAAGTGCGACGAACTCGAGCGCCCGCTCGTGGCGGAGATGTACCAGCGCTGCTTCGGCGCCGAACTCCCCGAGAGCCCGCTGATGGTGAAGGTCGCCTGAGGATAGGGATCAAGGGCGTGCGCAGATTCCTTTTGCCTCTGGTGTCAGCTTTGGCTTCTGTGGTTGTCTTGGGCCAGGTGGCGGCATTTGCTGAAACCCTGGTCATTCCAGCAGCCAATAAAGCTGGAGAAGATGCCGCGATTATAGTTGTAGCGACGCGCGCCCAACCCATTACGCTCGATACTCACTTCCTCTTCAAGCGCGTTAATATCGAGACACAAGAGTTCATAGACGAGCGCTTTGCACTCGGGTTGCGCGAGAAAAAGAAAAACATCAACCGTCAGGCTAAAACGAACTTCAACGGGGGCGCCGCCAATTTCAGGTTCTCTTTGCTGAGAGTCCCGCCGGGCGCGTATGCGAGTGCAGTTGTGGCCAGCGACTGGGATGACGGACTTTTGAGAGGGAGAAGCACGGTTTGCCTCTCTCAGGGCGCACCCATCATCAATCTGAAGCCCGGCGTCGTGACTCTTTTCCTGTCAGGCCCTCATCCATCCTACCACGACCAATTGACGCTCAACAGCGCGCGGGAGGCTGATCGTCGTGTGCAGAACCGGGCAATGATCGAGCAAGAGTTTGCGCAAGTTCGTTCCGGCATTCCGGAGCTGCCCGAAACATTTGAATTCGCTGATTCTTCAATAAGGATCAGCTGGGAAGCTGAAAATCCAGGCGCCTGCCTTCGAGCCGAAAGTTTCAAGATGCTGGAGTGATTGCAGAGCGGCTGACCATCTTGCCGATGTGTTGGCTACTCAGGCAGCCTGTGGCGCGTTAAGACAGCAAAGATGCCCAAAGACACGACCCCTCAGGAACTCTTCAAGGCCGCGCTCGCCGCGACCACCAAGGCCATGAGCGCCGAGCGGGAGATCGAAGTCGGCTTCGGCCCGGATGTGGGCGACCATGGCACGCGCATGGTGCTGCGCCCGCCGCCGATCGAAGTCTCCGCCGAGATCGCTGCGCGCATTCGCGGGGAGGCCGACGCGCTTGCCTTGCGCCGGGCCCACCACAATCCTGCCGCCCATGCGGCCAACCGTCCGCAGGGGGATCTTCCCCGCCGCGTCTATGAGGCGGCCGAAACAGCCCGCATCGAAAGCCTCGGCGCCAATGCCATGGCCGGCACCGCCGGAAACCTTGAAGCCGTGCTCGATTTCCGCTGCCGGTCCACCAATTTCGGCATGGGCTCGGAAGACCCCGACGCCGTGCTCGCCCCGGCGCTGGAATTCCTGCTGCGTGAAAAGCTGACCGGTCGCCCGCTGCCCGAAAGCGCGCGGCGCGTGGCCGATGTCTGGCGCGCCAGGGTCGAGGAACATGCGAGCGGCGCGATGGACGCTCTCTCCGGCCAGCTGCACGATCAGGCCGGTTTTGCGCGCACCATCCGCGCCATCATCCGGGATCTGACGGCTTCGGACATGCCCGGCGATGAAGCCGAGGCCGAAGACGAAGCCCCCTCCGAGGAG